>CANHEE010000004.1 GCA_947459655.1 Lewinellaceae bacterium | reverse complement strand
TTATGGTTGTCTGGTTGAGTTCATCGACGGGTACAAGGAGGTATACAAGGGAGATGTGTTGCTGATAGACAAATAAAAAAGAGGGGTTACCCACAGAGACAAAAATAAAACGACACAGCGGTCACGATTCAATAGAATGGTGGCCGCTGTGCTTTTTGACAATTTATCGATATCGCGACCTAAACGGATGCAAAAAAATTGCATTTTTTTTCTTATTTCTTTGGCGATGAAAGTCCTTAATATGTCCGCTGTTCAGTTTTATAGTCACCTCATTACATAAATGTTGCGGTAAATTGTATTTGGAGAATAATTCAATAATCCTCATATTTGTATTGTCAAAGTAATTTTTAGAAAAATTAAAGTTGAAGCCTTGCTTCCTTGCTGATCTTTATCTGGTTGTTAATCAGGTATTTATTTTGCATGGAAGTATTTTTTGTTTTGTTTTTTATAGTTGAATTATTGAAACAACTTTTACGATGAAATTTATAAGAAACGTATTGTCGTTGCTGTTGCTGTGTATTTTTATGGCTGAATCTTCTGGCCAGATTGTTGAAGGTACGCCCTGTACGGCTACCTGCATTGACGTCAACAAATCATCCATTACAGGTCGTCAGCCGAATCAGAATGGCGTTTCTCCTAATCTGAATCTGCCATGTGGTTCCGGAACAACAGAAGACAATCCTGCATGGTGGATTATCCGTCCCTCAGGTAATAAACTGACCTTTTCTATTACCACATCCAACTGTGTTCCTGGTGCAGGAGGTTCTATCGGTGTTCAGATGACCATCTGGGAAGGTGACAACTGTGGTAGTGTGACAGCTATTGACTGCGTTGTGGGTACTTCCGGTATTCTTACCACCTCAGTTAGTCCGTGTAAGGTGTACTACCTTCAGATTGATGGACTGGCAGAATGCCAGTGCAACGTAATCTGTACCTACGATAAAAATCAGATATTGAAGGAGGTTCCTCCTGCGAAGTTGACAGGGCCGATGCAGATATGCAAGGGTGCGAGTGCGAAATTCAACGCCTCCCTTCCTTCTCTTCCGGGCTGTCGTCCTGATGACTGGAAGTGGACTATTGAACCTGCAAGTGCAGGAACTGCGACGAAGGTTGCCGGATCCCCTGATGATGTAAACATCAAGATCACAAATCCCCCTGCGAATGGCAAGGTAAAGGTCTGTGCTGAACCTGTTTTCAAGGGCAAATGCCTTCCGAAGGTCAACAAGGTCTGTGTAGAGGTTGAGGTTTTGGAGTTGAAACCGGCGACCTGCAAGGTGGAAATTTGTCCTGAAGAGCGTCCTGTTGTATACGAGTTGATCAATTGTATCAAGACGACCAATCCGACTTTTTCCGGAACGATCAAGCCCGAGACCTATGTGATTAATTTTCCACCCGGCACCAAGCGCTCACAGAAGATTACCTATTCCATCGACGGAGCAGGATGCCAGGGCGATGTGACCCTTGATATCAACGTATTTGACAACAAGCCTGTACAGTTGCCCCCTGTTATCCTTTGCGATGGCGAGAAACAGACAGTTAAGGGAATACAGTTTTCCTGTGCCGATGCGGGCAACTCCCCGAAGAAATTTGTACAGGATGGCAATCCGAAGCCGATACGTTGTGATACGACCTTTGAGGTTTTGGTGCAGTGTATCAAGATTACCCCACGGATAACGGGAAGCGGTACGTTAGACTGTAGTACTACTCAGCTGACGCTGAATGCCGGAGGAGCGGGAACGCTTACGCTTCCCAACAGTATAAATCTGACCTCTTACACGGGCGTTGGTACGCGAGAATACAAATGGAGTAAAGATGGTGTCGAACTTGCAGGTGAGACGAATGCGAAGTTGCTTGTAACGCAGCCGGGTTTGTATGAGGTCACGCTGAGTTACACCTATGAGATTACCCAAAAAATTAATGGAGTACAGGGCGTTTTCAAAAAGACCTGTTTCAAGACTGCACAGGTTCAGATACTGGGTAATCCCGGTACCGCAGTAGCGGAGACCCCGATTGCCGTTGCCGACCCATGTGCCGGTGATACCACGAGCTATTATATCAATCCTGATCTTAACGCGCAGGGCTACAAGTGGAGCGTTAAGGGTGGTGCTACCATCGTTGGCCCGGACAACGACCCGACAAAATTGGTTGTGAAGAACAACGGCAGTCCATACCAGGTTTGCCTTGTGAAGAACGCCTGTAACAAGACCTCACCCGAAGAGTGTATCACGGTTACACCGATTCCGCCTCCGGTGAAGCCTGTACTAACTGTACTTCCGGTATGTCAGGGCGATAGCGTGAGCTACGAGGTTGGCAATCCGAATGCATATAGTCCTTCTGTAAACTATTCATGGAAGGTGAGCAACGGGGTAATTTCATCATTCAACGCGGACTCCTCACAGATTTATGTGAAGTGGAGCAGTGTTGCGACTTCGGGTTCGGTCACGCTTATTGTAACTGAGCGTTGTGGCAAGGACAGTGTCACCGCAAATCTTGTGATCAACAGTCTTCCTGAGAAGCCTCAGACGATTTCCGGCAAGCGCATTGTGTGTCTGAATGAAACGGCAAGCTATACTGTTAACGACGCGGCTTTTGCGTCAGGTTACCAGTGGTATCTTTCCGGAGGCGGCACGATTACGCCCCCTGATACCTCCAAAACGATCAATATCAACTGGACTGCTGAGGGTGTTTATCAGCTTTGCGTAAAGTCGGTGAATAAGTGCCGTCCAGAGGGTTCAGATACGCTGTGTATCAATATCGAGGTAAAGCCTATTCCGAAGCCGAGTGCGGGTACTGACAGGAAGGTTTGTTCAAGAACCACAACACTTAGGACGACCATTTCTCAGTCCGGCAACACCGGCCGCTGGAGCCTTGCTGCGGGCGCCCCGGGTGTTGCAGCCTTTGCAAATCGGAACCGCGACTCCACAGCTGTAGCGGTAACGCAGTGCGGAGTGTACAATTTTATCTGGACTGAGTCCAATGGAATTTGTAGTGCCAGCGACACGGTACAGATACGGTTCAGTGAGCCTCCGACTGTTAAGAACTTCAATTATACCTGCAATGCAGTGACGAAGAAATATTTTGTGACGATAGAACTGGAAGGTTGCGATGCGCCATTCAGGGTGGCTTCAAGTCCCTACCTTGATACCTCTTTCAGTGGTAATGTACTGACCATCCTCAATATTCCAAAAGCAGATACTTCATGGTCAGTGATAGTCTCGAATGACGCTGGTTGCAACATTACGATTCCGGTTCTTGCGGTATGTAACTGTGAGACGCTTGCGGGCGAGATGGATTTGACTGCGATGCCTGTTGTTTGTGAATTCGGCGGACAGGTTACTGCGAAGCACAAAGCCGGCACGGAGTTCAACGATGGTGATGACACTTTTGCCTTTGTATTGCACGAAGGCAACGGCGGCCTGATCCAGAAAGAAGTTGCTCGGAACAAGACGGGTACCTTTGGCTTTGATGCGGCGAAGATGCAATGTGGAAAGACCTACTACATATCGTATGTGATGGGCAACGCGAAGAACGGTTTCCCTGATCCTTTGGACAAATGTCTTCAGGTTACGCCGGTTGGCCAGCCGGTGATGTGGGATTGCAAGCCGAAGCCTAATGCGGGGCCTGATTTCCAGATTTGCGGATTGAGCGCAACGATGGCTGCCGCTCTTCCGAAGGGAACATACACAGGCATTTGGAAAGGCAATTATTCTGCAATAGATACCGCGACAAGTCCTACTGCGAGATTGAGTGTTTCTACCGCAGGGGTATATACGTTCTGGTGGGTAGAATCAAATGGTATTTGCAAGGATTCTTCCAAGGTAACGGTTACGTTCATCAAGAGCGATCTGACGACCTCGAATGTAAAATTCGACTGCGACAGCACTAATGACAACTACGATGTGACCTTTACCATCAATGGTGGGAAGGCTCCGTATTATGTGCTGGACTACACTACGGGAGCAGTCCTTGGAACAGTGAGCAGTTTGCCATACACCTATACGTATAAGACAATACCAAACAGCACTGAAGTAAAAGTAAAAATTACAGACAGCTACAAGTGCGATACAATCGAGTTTAAACAAAGCCATTTTTGTCCTTGTACGACGAGTCTTGGTCAGTTCAGCATAACGAATGCGAATGTTTGTGTCGGCACTGATCTGACTGCAAAAATCACGGGCTCTTTCCGTGACGGCAATGACATTGAAGAATTCCTGTTTGCCGACGGCTGCGATCTGACTACTTCGAACATCATCGCACGGAACAACAGCGGTGTGTTCAGTTTCAATCCACAGACGATGGAGTGCGACAAGCCGTACAAACTGATAGCGGTTATCGGTAACAAACAAAGCGGTAACCCGAGCCAGGTAGACCTTAGCGATAAGTGTCTTCAGAGTTCATGCCGTGATGTGCTGTTTATCTGCAACCCGAACCCGACGGTGAGCATTGTGAGTGTTGACAGCTGTGCGCTGAAAGCACAACTGAAGGCAGAACCGGGCAAGAAGGGTAAGTGGACGATAGGCACAGGCTCTGCGGGCAGTGCGACCTTCAGTCCGAATGCGGATGCTCCGCAGGTTAGCGTCACGTTGTTGTCGTACGGCAAATATACATTCGTATGGACTGAGGAGAACAATGGCTGTACTGCGAGTGCCTCTGTAGATGTAACGATTAAGAAGAAAGGCGATTTGTCCTTCGTAGTAGATACGCTATGCTCCTCTAATGCGAAGACCTATCAGCTCCGCTTCACGCTGAGCGGTGCTGCACCTTATGCACTTGATCCGGGCAGTACCGTGACGGGAACTTTCAACGGCAACCAGTTTACGACCGATGCGGTGAACTCCGGATCGAAGATCAAGGTGTGCTTTACGGATGCATTGGTTTGTAATCCGGTATGCGGCGAGTTTGAGCCGAAGTGTCCATGTCTGAGCAATGCGGGTCGGATGGTTCAGAGTCTTGCTGAGGCCTGTGTTGATGGCAAGATAACGGTAAATAAGCCAACAGCAGCGACGGGATTGTTCCTTGATTCTGATGACACGGGAGAATTCTTCCTACATACCGGCAATGGCGCGAACAGGAAATTGGGGACGGTGATTGCCCACAATGCCACGGGAGAATTTACCTTCACGGGTGGTATGGTTGCTGAGGTGACGTACTATGTATCATATGTTGTGGGAGACAAGAGCAGCACGAATGCGAGTGAAGTAGATCTGAACGACAACTGTGTTGATGTTTCCCTTGGTCAGCCAATCGTTTTCCATGCACTTCCTACGACGAGCGTTCTGGACAATACGACGATCTGTAAGGGTTCGACAGCGACACTGAATTTCACCTTTACGGGCAAGTCACCATTTGATGTGCAGTATACTGCGAACGGTTCAGCCCAGCCTTCTTTGACAGCTGCTCAGACGACCTTCAGCTATACTGTGAAGCCGGATGTGACGACGACCTATCTGTTTGGCAAGGTCACGGATGGCAATGGCTGTTCTGCGGTTTCCAACAAGAGCATTGAAGTTCGCGTGAACAATCCGGTAAGTGCGGGAACGCCAAATCCTGATCGCCGCCTTTGCTTTGGCACGGATGTCACGATAAATCTTGAGGGAGAGCTGAACAACGAGGATGCGGGAGGAAGCTGGTCTGTGAGTCCTTCTGTTGCGGGCTTCAATTCGGGCACTGCGACATTCCGCACGCTGAATGCTGCCCCGGGCACGTATACGTTTACCTATCTTGTGAGGGGCGCAGTACCATGTCCTGATGCGAGCCAGACTTTCCGGGTCATTGTAGACCCTAATCCGGTAGCGGATGCCGGCAGGAACCAGGATCTGAACTGTGATACGGAAGAGGTTACGCTTGGTGGCAACTCATCAGTGGGTCCATCGATAGAATATCAGTGGGTAACGGTCGTTGGTGACCAGTTGAGCAATACAAAGATAAAGAATCCGGTTACGCGCAAGCCTGGTACATTCGGATTGGAGGTTCGTGACAACGTGACGAAGTGTTTCTCGAGAGATACGGTGGATGTAACGCGGAATATTGTAGAGATAACCGGCTTTAAGGAGGCGGTAGTGGAACCGAGTTGTTTCGGAGAAGACAATGGAACGGTAGACATCAGTCAGGTTACTGGCGGAACGCCACCATTCCGCTATAGCATCAACAACGGTCCGTACTCACCGTACAGGAACTTTTTGAACCTGAAGGCTGGTGTTTACACGATAGGGATCAAGGATGCGAAGGGTTGTCCTTTCAGTCGCACGGTGACGGTTACGCAACCTGCAGAGATTAGTGTGTCTGCGGGTGATGATGTGGATGTAGAACTGGGTCAGGCGTATACGATAGTTGCGAAGATCAACTTTGCAGATTCGCTGCTGAAGAAGGTTACGTGGGCTCCGGCCTGTGACTCGTGTTTGTTTGCGCCAAAGACGAAGTCGCTGAGCTACAAGGCGTATCCGTTGGAGACCACGCTGTACACGGTCACGGTAGTGAACAAGAGGGGCTGTACTGCGAGTGATAATGTACTGCTTCGGGTGAACAAGCCGAGGAGGGTTTACATACCGAATATTTTCTATCCGGATAGTGATGATGACCGCAACCGCAAGTTGAAGGTATTCCTTGGACCGGAGGTACTGAAAGTGCATTACTTCAGGATCTACGACCGCTGGGGCAATGCGGTGTTTGAAGATCTGGACTTCACACGGAAGGATGTGAGCAATCAGGACAAGGGCTGGGATGGTTTCTACCGAGGCCAGAAGGCGGTGCCGGGTGTATACACTTATGGTTGTCTGGTTGAGTTCATCGACGGGTACAAGGAGGTATACAAGGGAGATGTGTTGCTGATAGACAAATAAAAAAGAGGTACCCACAGAGACAAAAATAAAACGACACAGCGGTCACGATTCAATGGAATGGTGGCCGCTGTGCTTTTTGCCTACAGGCTTTATGATGTACTGAATTAAATCTTATTTTTGAAAAGATTGTTCAAAAAAGTAAGGTCTGAGCAGGGAAGGGTGTGCGTTGGGAAACCTTTTGCTGATGGCGATGCGTTCTTTTGCGTTGGTCAGCAAAATAACAGGCTGTCCGTCATAGATTAGCTGCTGAAATTTCCCATACAACTGGTTTCGGGCTCCTGCGTCAAGTGTGCTGTTCATTTGCTCAATGAGCTCATCCATTGCCGGGTTTCCAAAGCCTGTATCATTTGAGCCCTTTGTGGAGTGCCAGCTTTGTTCAAAATCATCCAGAGAAGGGTTTCCACCTTTTGCGGTATATGCAATTTCAAAGTTTTTGTTTTTGATATCCTCTTTTATCACATTAAAATCTTTGGCTACCGGATTTAGCCTTATTCCGGCTTCTTTGACCGAGTTCTGGACCAGCAAAGCCAGTTCGGGGAGAGGCGCTTTATTCGGAATGAGGAAATTTAATTTCAGCTCAGTGTTTTTCCCATTGATTTTTTTATCCAGTATGCCGTTGTTATCACTGTCTTTCCAGCCCGCCTCTGCAAGCATTATTTTGGCTTTCTGAATGTCAAATGGGATAGGTTGAAGATCTTTTCTGTTGTATTCTTTGACGGGAAGTACAATACTGTTCATCCGCACCGCCATACCTTCCAGGATATTGCTGATGATTCCATCAACATCGATGGCAAATGCCAGTGCTTTTCTGGTGTTGACATCCTCTAATATTGGATTTCGCGTATTCAGTGATAGGTAACTATAGGTATAGGAAGGTTGAACATACAGTCCATACTGTTTTGAAAATTCAGGGTCTGCCTGCAGTTTCTTGAAATCGGCAGCGGGAATGGTGCTCATCACATCCAGATTCTGTGCCTTTAGATCGGCAAGTTGTGTCTGCATATTTCCGTAGAAGCGGTAAATCAGCCTGTCGGGATAGGCAGCCAAAGCGGGTCTGCTTGACATGAGTGCATTTCCCCACCAGTCCTCCTTTTTCTTCAGCACAATTCGCTGTCCGTTTTCCCACTGCTCCAGCTGATAAGGTCCGCAACCGACAATTTTGTCCTTCTCCCTGTTGAAGTTGTTGTTGAATTGCTTTGCAAATGCAGAAAGTGCTGCATCATTGGCCAGTTCCTCCATCTTACTTTTGTCTTGAAACATATCGATGGAGTACTTTCTCATAACCTTTTCACTGTCATAAATGTATTCCGGGAGGATAGGCATATTTTCAATGGCATCTTTTGCGAGAATGTATTTTTTATCGGTCATTATGGTGATTTTTCGGGGATTTTGATTATCCACCCTTACAACCTTAATGAAATCGAGGTAGCCTCTCCATACTGCGGCATTTACCTTTGGATTCAAAATTGTTTTTATTGTGAACTCAAAATCATATCCCGTTACAGGCTCGCCGTTGTCCCATTTTGCTTCTTCCAGAATTTCGTATGTGTACGATGTTCCGCCTTTAAGATTACCCATATCAATTGGGGTAATTTCCGCATCTGCTTTGGATAGAAACGGGGTAAATGCAAGTGTATTGGGGTCGGTATCTCCCAATGAGCAAAAAATGTGGCGCTCACAAACCTGCCTCGAATAGGCCTGACCTGCTGACGTAATTGGATTCAGTCCGTCTGGTTCGCCTGAAAGGCCGACGCTTACTTCATTCCCCTTTGGATCATTCTTACAGGAATGGAAAAAAATACAAACTGAAATCAGCGTCAGGTACAAAAATAGTCGGTGGTTAAAAATCATTTCCGGAAAGAATTTCTTCATTGTAAAGGCATTATAATGTGACAAATATAACGTCATTCAGGTCAAAAAATGTTCTTGATGTGTTTAATTTATTTTGCTACTTTTGGCAGTAAATACGCAATCCCGGATGACAGATATCGTAAAATGGGACATACCCGATTCTCCCCAGGACATACCCTTAATTGCCGCTGCTGTTGGCCCTGAAGTCTATGAGCAGTTGCTTGCCGAGGGTTGGTGGCATCTGGAGAGTTATTTGTGGAGGATCATGTACGATTTTGAGTGGCATGACTGGGAAAACAGGCGAAGAGTAATGCATCTCAGGTACAAGTTGACTGATTTTGAATTTTCAAAAAGCCAGCGCAGTGTGTTCAGGAAAAATGCCGACCTGAAATTCAAAATTCAGCCGCTGCGATACATCGATGAGGAGAAACACAAATTGTTCGTCAAACACAGCCAGCGTTTCAGCAAAAGAGTGCCGCAGTCTATTCTTGAAATGACGCCGAGGTGGCTAACAGAGCCCAACATGAGTTGGGAGTGCCTGATCTATAGGATGGACCGTCTGGTTGCATGCTCTTTTTTTGACATGACTCCTGGTACAACTGCGAGTATTTATGCCATGTTTGATCCTGATGAGTCAAAAAGAAGTCTTGGCATACTTACCATGTGTCTTGAAATTCAAAATGCCATTTCACAGGAGCAAAAGATTTTTTATCCCGGTTATGCCTATTTTGATCCATCACACATGGACTATAAAAAACAATTTCACAATACGGAATACTTCAACTGGGAATCGGGACGCTGGGTTGCCGTTGACCGTGAACTCGCGAATCGTAAGGGATTCTCAAATATTGGAACGATGAAGGGTAATGTGTAGTGTAAAGGTTTTTTGGGGATTACCCTTTGATGATTTTCAGGCTTAGATCAAGACAAGTAGCCGAGTGGGTCAGCGCACCTACTGAAATAAAATCTACACCTGATTTGGCTACCATTCCTACGTTTTGAAGCGTAATGCCACCTGAAGCTTCTACTTCATATCGGCCGTCCACAATGGCAACGGCCTCGTGCATCAGTGGCAACTCAAAATTATCCAGCATGATGCGGTCTATGTTCCCTATTTCCAGCACTTCATACAATTCAACCAGATTGCGTACTTCAATCGTGACCGGAAGGTTTATCTGATTGGCAGTTTTGTAAGCGCTGATGCGCTCGATTGTCTTTGCTATGCTGCCACATGCGTCAACATGGTTGTCTTTTGGCATAAAGCGGTCATAGAGCCCGTCTCGGTAATTGTAACAACCGCCAATGCGTACTGCCCATTTCTCAAGCATCCTGAAAAGGGGAGTGGTTTTTCTGGTATCCAGAATTTTGGCCTTGGTGCCGGCAACTTCAAAAGAAAACCTGCTACTGATGGTTGCAATGCCACTCATGCGTTGCATGGTATTCAATACGAGCCTTTCCGCCTGTAACAGCGCTCTCGTATTGCAGTTGACAATGAATGCGATGTCTCCATAAACGACATCATCACCATCCTGCTTGAAAAATTCTATATTAAACTCCGGATCAGCATACTCAAAAACTGCTGCAGCAAAGTCCACTCCGGCCAGAATCCCCGCATCTTTTACCAGCAACCGGGCCTTTGAGCGAGCCTCTGCTGGGATACAGGCCATTGATGTGTGGTCGCCTTCACCTACATCCTCGAGTAGTGCTGCTTTAATAAAATCAAAAAGTTCGTCTCTTGAAATATGCGTCTTAGCCACTTTTTATTGTTTTATGAATATTGGGCACAAAGTTAGTGTTTTCCCTTCAAGGCTATTGAAGAATAGCCAATAAAATCGGCTTCGATGCACTCATTCAGGAAAAGGCAAACTGCCAGTGGATGTTTATAGGTATTTTTTACTTCCTGTTAAGCAGTAAATCAATTGGTGCCTGGTGACAAATTTCCCTCGACAGTTTTGATGAAAATTTCGTTGAGTGAAGGCAGTTTTTCATGGAATGACAATATCTGATTGCCGTTTTCTATGAATTTTTGCAAAACATCGTTGGATCGTACACCATTGTTCAGTTTGAGGATCAGATGGCTTCCTTTTGGCACCATAGCCATGGAACACATGTTGCTTATGGCGTCGGGAACTGACCCTTCAAAACTAATTTCAAATGTATTTTCTCGGTATTGTTGTCTGATGTCTTTCACATTTCCCTCAAGTACATTTTTCCCCTTATTGATCAGTACAATACTGTCGCATATTTCTTCAACCTGTTCCATTCGGTGTGTGGAGAAAATAATGGTGGTTCCGTTTCGGTGCAGTTCAAAGATTTCATCCTGAAGCAGTGCTGCATTCAGGGGATCAAGTCCGGTAAAGGGTTCATCCAGAATCAGCAACATGGGGCGGTGAATTATGGTAGAAATGAACTGGACTTTTTGCTGCATTCCTTTGGAAAGTTCTTCAATCTTTTTGTCCCACCAGCTCTGAATTTCAAGTTTTTCCATCCATCGGATGATTTCCTTTCGAGCATCTGCATAAGACATTCCCTTTAGTTGAGCGAGGTAGAGCAGGTGCTCACCTACTTTCATTTTTTTGTACAAACCCCTTTCCTCGGGCATATATCCAATCTGAGCGGCATTTTTTTCGCTGAGTGCCTGGTTTCCAAGCCATACCTTTCCGGAATCTGCCCTGGTTATTGTTGTGATTATCCTGATTATAGAGGTTTTACCCGCTCCATTGGGACCGAGCATCCCAAAAATCTGTCCTTGGGGTATTTCAAAACTCACGTCGTCAACGGCTATGAATTTGTCGTATGTTTTAACAATATTTTCAAGTTTTAACATATTCTGATAGGGAATTGAGGTAAAAAGTAAATCGCTTCCAAAAATAGCATGAATATGCACCTTTACCTAATAATTTCGTTTGATTGTATTTGACAGCCGATAAAGATGTCAAACGAAGCGATGTATTTATATTTGCAAAAAAAAGTATGAAATCTATCCTAATAACAGGAGCAAATGGGCAGTTGGGTAAGGAGTTTGAAGTAATCTCACGCCAGTTTTCTTCCTATGTTTTTTTGTTTGCCGGCAGGGAAAATTTCAATCTTGCAGACTCTGCAGGTATGGAGAAGTACTTTCACGATCACCATATTGATATCTGCATCAACTGTGCTGCCTATACAGCAGTGGATAAAGCCGAAACGGAAATTGATGAGTGTGTAGCCGTCAATGTGAATGGAGCCGGTACACTGGCTGCGTTGTGTGAATTGCAACAAATTCCCTTGATTCACATTTCCACAGATTATGTATACCATAGTGACCAGAACCGTCCTTACAGAGAATCGGATGTTCCAAATCCGCGCGGTATTTACGCAAAAACCAAGTACGCAGGAGAGCACCAGGTTCTGGAGAGAAATATACGTGCAGTGGTCATTAGAACCTCATGGGTGTACTCCTCTTTTGGGAGTAATTTTGTAAAAACGATGCTTCGACTGGGAGCAGAAAGAAATAATTTAAATGTGGTTTTTGATCAGATTGGCTCACCGACTTTCGCAGCAGATCTGGCAGAAGCCATTATGCAAATCATCGGAAGAGTAGAAACAAGTCAGATAAGCTGGGAGGAAGCAAGTGGCATCTACAATTACAGCAATGAGGGAGTGGCCAGTTGGTTTGATTTCGCAAATGCTATATTTGAATTGAAAGGGATAAATTGTGATGTTCATCCGGTAAGATCAGACCAATTTCCTACTGCTGCTGAGCGCCCACCATTCAGTCTGATGGATAAAGCGCTGATCAAAGCAACTTTTGATTTGCAAATTCCATATTGGCGAGATAGCCTAAAAAAAATGCTTGATTTGATGCCATAAAAAAAGTGCCCTGATTTGATAAAATCAGGGCACTTGTATTCAGAGTAGAAATGAATTAATCCAATTCTTCATATTTACCATTCTGAGATTCCCAGATTGGCGTATCAACCGCATCCACTGAACCGTCAAGGTTGTAGTCTGCGTTGTTGGAATAATCATCGAACAAACCGTTTTGAGATTCCCATGTCGGAGTATCTGCAGCATCCACAGATCCGTCGAAATTGGCATCACCACCTACCATTGCAAATACCGTTGCAGTTTTCTGATAAGTTGGGAATGAACCATTCAGCAATGTAGAATTGTCTGTGAAGTTTAACGAAGTTGGTGCTGTACCCATAGCGATAGGATCGTTGGTACGGAAACCAAGGTGGTTGCGATGACGAACCGCTATGTAATAGTTGCCCGGACTTACACCAACGAAACTTACAGGAGAAATACCATCAACATCAACGATGTCGCCATCGCTTTGAAGAAGTGCTGCTCTTGAAGCAGTAACGGTAGTAGCACCTGCAACGCCTTGTCTCAATTCAATCATCACCCAGTCAACGATAGCATCTGGACCTGTAACAGCCAAAACAGAAGGATTGGTTGCTGCCAGCGCACCGCTGTTTACATGCGGGAAGCGAGTGATGAAAGGAGCCACTGCATATGGATCCGAAATTGGGAAGTTTGAGAGACTGTTTAGGTAAACTGTCATCAAACCTGTGGTTGGGTTTACGTCGTCAAGATACACTTTTGCGCTCAAGCTGATGGATTTGTCTACAAGATATCTTGCTGAAAATGCCATGTCTCCGTTGTTGACATCAAACATTTCACCACGGCTTCCCAGTCTGCGGTATTGTACACCTGCAGTACCGGTCTCATTTTCAAATCCGATGGTACATGTGTTTACGATTGAAGCAGGATTAAGGGATGCAACGCTGTTGTAATTGATGGTGAAAGGAAATCTTCCACTTCTTTTCAATACGATCTGGAAAGTAACATATTCAGATGGTGAAGGTGGAGTAGTGTAGTACTTGTGTGCATGCCAGAAAGTAATGACATACTCATCAGGATTGTTTGGATTAGGACCATAGTATACATGTGCATCTGGATAAGTACCTGGTGAGAAGTCTAAGTCATCCATTGCACCTGCGATGTAGTTCTCAAGTCCACCTGCAGCAGGAATTGCAAGCGCAGTTCCGTTGTTGAAAGCAGTCCAAAGGCTCGGATCAGTAAAAGTAATAAAACCGTTTGAACTCACCCAGTATTGAGTATAGTCGACACCGTAGAAGTTATAGGGGAACGGTAGTGTATACGGCCCAGCAAATAGGTCGTCAGCGTTGGTGCTTGACCATGTTACCTCGTTGGCTGTCTGCGTAATCCAGTTGTATGTAGGTTGGAATGGTGCTGCTGCTGCACAAGCTGTAGAGTTGGAGAACTGATACGTTGTTAAGTTATCCTGTCCGTATGAGAAGTCTCCATAGCTGAAGTTACTCACGTTACCATCATTCAGGTTGTCTTGGTCACCTGTAAGGTAGGTGGTACAGGTTGCAGTGTAGTTTGAAAGTCCTGTTCCCGCAACACCTGTATTGAAAGTCTGAGGGAATGTAACGGTTAGAATTTGGCCGGATGTCAATGATGGAATGGTTACTGTTTCTGTATAAACAGGCGCACCATTTTCAGTAATAACCATTTGTACCGGTACATCAATCTGGTCAAAGATACCATAGTTGGTTACAGTTGCTTTTGGAGCAACGAGTCCGCATCTGTCAATTTGTAGACCTGTTCCCGGAACAGTCACCTGAGAAACTCCTACGTCATTTGCAAGCTCAAGCTTTGGCTCAACCATGAATCGGAATGGGCTTTGAGAAGTCGCAAAATCTACCCAGTTGGTGTTTCCTGTTGGAGATGTATAGAAATAACTTCCTGCTCTTGGCGGATTTTCCGCTTGGTAAGAGAACGCAATATTGGTGGTACCCAATTGACGGACACCCACGAAGAAGTTACCCAATACCGGAACTTTAGGACTCACCGGAACGGTAAATACACCGGCTACTGATGTCTGCTGAGGTGATTCCCAAAGTAGTGCACCCGGAGTGCCACTTCCTGAATCGCCCCAGATACCCATTTTGAAGGTCTGACCTGGGTTTCCGTTGAAGGTAACAGCTACCTGATTTACTTTAGATGGGCTATCTGAATAAAACTTTGCGATAAAGTCTCCAGTTGCACCCGTAAAACCAACACCACCTGCCGCAACCGGCGGGTTACCATTGAAACCGTATGCGAGTGAATACACGTTATTTGTAACCGTTTGGTCCATGCTGAACGTGGTAATTCCGGATGGTTGCTGAATTCCTTGAGGAACTACATCTACTTTGATGGTATTTAAACCATAGTTTGTTGGGTTAAATGCAGGGAAGCTTACGATTTTCTTTCCTGGAGGGATGGAATCAATGACAATACTATCCTGTACATTATTGGCTCCGCTGATGGTTATTTTTGCCATTACATTGTATACTGTTCCAATTGAATTATTGGCAACATTCGCCTGAACGATGTGCGGCGTGCCATAAGGAATTGGCAATTTACCCAAAGTATACACATGTTCTACAGACAGATTGGGATCTGAGTAGGAATAGGTCATGCTATTCAATGGCCTTCCTGCAAACAAAGCTGATATCGCACTGGTACCATTAACGGGAGCAGTATTTATATTCAATCTCCTTGACATTGCACTCGTGGTGATAGCACTATTGTATACAATCCAGTTTCCAACTTGGCCGGTAACACCGTTGTGAATGACGTTATCTAAGCGCTCAATCATCAGCATAAGATTCATGCCTGCAGTCCTTGGAAACTGGGTACTCAGATTGATTCTCAATTGACCTCTGGTTGCAGTTGGCGCGACAACCGTTCCTGAAAACACTTTCGTGTAACCTGTTGTGTCGTAAGCTGCAGCTGCCAGAGACGTGACCGTAGAAGGTACTTCTTTCATACGGATAGTTACATTGTTGAAAATGTGGTTGTTTCCAACCGTACTGAAACCCACGTTGGCTTCAATAGTGATTGCCTGAATCGTGGAATTTTGGTTGCCCGCTGCAATCTCGGAATCCAAGTATAGGCTTTCATTTACAGCATATCTGGAATTGGTACCTAATACTCCGCTGGTAGATCCACCAACGGTGCCATTGGTAAAACTTGCTGTTCTTTGGGCAAACAGGGAAATTCCTGTACACAACATACCCAGAAAGAGCAATAAACTCATTCGTTTGTTAGCGTTGGAAAAAATGCGTATCATGTTGAATTTTTTAAAGTTTAAAAATAAATTTAAATGAATTGAATGGGTACTTTATCGTAAATAGTTTTGTCAGTGCAAATATATTTAAAATATAATTCTATTGATTTACAGTCTAAAGGAATATTTCGGGAATAATGAGAAACAAAGATAATAATAATATGCATTTTCAAAAAAAAAACTGATTTTTTTTACAAAATCAGTTTTTTTTTGGTGTGGTTTATCTTTTCCAGAAGATTATAGATGTCAACTTAGAGGAATTTCCCATTATTCAATTCCCAGACGATTGAGTCAAGGGCATCTGTGGAGCCATCCAGATTATAGTCTGCATTCATGAAGTAATCATCAAACAAACCATTTTGGATTTCCCATGGTGGTGTGTCAAGGGCGTCAACTGATGAGTCTGCATTGGCATCGCCGCCAATCATCATCCATTTTCCGCCACCTGCGCTGTTCAGAGCATTGGGGAAATTACCCCAAAGGACAACCGAGTTATCAGTAAAATTCAGGCTGACTGGCGTGTTGGTCAGTGCTACAGGCTGGTCAGTTTCAAAACGCAGGTGGTTGCGGTGCCTGATGCCCACTACATAATTGCCCGGAGAAGCATTGATACTCAGCGGTGAAACGCCATCAGTAGCGACGATATCTCCATCTCTCTGAAGCAGGGCCGTCTTGCTTGCTACAACTGTGGTTGCTCCTGTCGAGCCGGTTCTTAATTCAACAAACACCCAGTCCACCACGGCGTTGTTTCCGCTGAGCGCTAGAACGGCAGGTGAAACCGTAGCAACCGTGAGGTTGTTCACGTGCGTCGTGAAGTAAGGATTCGCAGGATTGCTGTATGGGTCAGAGGTAGGGAAGTTTACGGTTCTAAGGTAGTCGCTCATTAATCCGGTGAGGGAGTCGACGCCTTGCAGAAAAACTTTGGCATTCAGTAAAACCGGAATTTTTACACCATCAAATTCATCGGCCCCTACATCAGGTGCAGATCCGCCGCCATTGATGGTTCCCTGCGGTCCGGGTCTGCTATTACCGTCAATGTCAGTGTTCAGTCCAGCAATAACCACAGCACCGCTTTCAAGTTTTGTAGGTGTGGAGCCTGTATTAAGGTGCAGGTCGGTGGGTGAAACAAAGTTGGGTAATTCAACGAAAGAATTACTGTTTCCACCAAAATATGTGGTGATGTCAGCCAGCGTTGTACAGGTTGTGTTGCTGACATATGCCAGGCCTTGTCCACTGCTGTAGTAGTCATTGTTGTTCATGTCGCTGATGATGCTGGTTGAAGCGGTACAAACAATGGCATAGCGCTGATTTCCGATTGTCTGGGTATTCGCGAGAATATTGTTTACAATATAAATTGATGCACTGGTATTCATTCCGGTGGTAATCAGCAATGCAGCGGGAACGCCGGTCACAGCTGTCTGATTGGTATTCATCAGCACCGTGTTGTGGTAGAGTTCATGGTTGATGCCGCCGTTCAGTACTATACCATTTCCATTGTCTCCGACACCATAGTTTGCAAAGCCATATGCAGCCACATCGGAGACAAAATTATTGGTGATTCTGGAGTTGGTTCCGGACATGTTTATACCCGCGGCGCCCCAACCACCCGAATTGGTATTTTTGACGTTGCTGATTTTATTTGCGTTTACAGTAAATCCCGTTCCTGATGTAATGGCAACGGCCGCCACAGTATTCGTTCCCGCAGTGGTGATGCCGGAAATGACATTTCCGGAAACAGTAATATCTGCGCAATTGGAGTTCAATGCGATGCCTGTCGGCGCTGCTGTGCTGGTATTGCTACAGGACATGGCGGAAATGTTATTGTTTGAAACTGACGTACTGTTTACCCCAAACAACCTGATCGCGTTATCGTTTTCGAGCGTGGCACTTTCAAAATTCGCAAATGTATTGCCGCTGATGTCGGCACCCGATACGCCCTGCATGTACACTCCATTCAGGCGGATTGAATTGGTTCCGGTGGACACCATATTGTTCTGCGCGACAGCAGTTCCACCTCCATTACCCGCCGCTGCCGGATTTGCATAGATGTAGATGCCGTTGAAAGCTCTTTGTATGTCATTGTTTCTGATGCCAATGTTGCTGAAAAATCCGCCGGTACTGCCCGGAGTAGCATCGTTGACCACTATCGCCGATGATGTCTGCGCACCATTCATAATAGTAGTGTTTTTAAGGGTGCAATTGCTTACCGGTGCTGTACTGCCTGATGAGTAAAATGCAACTGTCGTGCTTGTACCACCAAGTGTCAGGTTTTTACTCGTTGTTCCGTTATTTGAACCATCTATCGTAGTAAAACTATTGTAACAGGCTATCAAAAGTGAATTGGAAAGCGTACCGGTAATACTCGCATTGTTGCCTGCGGCAGGACGTATGGTTAAAGTATTGACGGCGCTTGCGCTGCTGTGCTTGTTGATGACCAGCGGAAAGGTTTCGGCAGTACTATATGTGGCATCTGTGAGTTCAAAAACGACAGGACCACTAAGTGTACAGGCGTTATTGAATGTGTTGATCGCACTGGTCAGTGTATGGAACGGCGATGGCTGACTGCTTCCCACCTGAAATGTTCCGTTGAGTGCCGCATAAGCCATCTGGTAGACCAGCGGGCTTGCAGGCGCAAGGCTAACTGTATTGACATCTAAAGCGGAAGCACCTGCTGGCGCTGAACTGACATTGCCGGCGATGTCCTGCGCAATTACATAATAATAAATATAGTCGCCGGCGCTTACACCACCCATCAAAGCTTGGTCAATGGTAAAATCCCAGTTGCTGTCAGTGGAAGTTCCATTGTTCAGTGCACCGGCAGTTGAAAACCAGCTACCAGTAGTGCCTTTTCGGAAATAAACCCTTGGAACAAGGTTTCCTGCCAAAGGAATTCCTGATGCATCCTTGATATAGGCGGTAAGTATTCTGTTCATGGTTGAACAGCTGTTGCTTACAGCTGTAACCGATAAGGTAGGTCCGGCTAGGTCTGCCGGCATACCATCAAATTCATCTGCTCCCAGGTCCGGAGCAACACCACCACCATTGATTGATCCTGTAGGCCCGGGACGCACATCGGAATCTATGTCTGCTGTGTATCCCGGAATGGTGGTTCCACCGGATTCAATACCTGTTGGAGTCATTCCCATATTGAGATGGAGATCACCCGCTGAAAGGTTGACGAAATTGACTGTTATGCCCGACGGGCTGTTTGCATCGCTTGCTGCGGCCGATTTCCAGGCACTCAGGTTAACCGCTGTACTCCAGTAACCTACGGTAGCGCTAGTGGCATTAAGCAGATTGTAATTTGATTCCCATCCTGTTGCACTTGCGGTTGCCCCATAATTGTTGCAAATGGCACAGTGAACTCCCGTTCCTCCATTTCGGGTATTGACAATCAAATTGTTCCTGATGGAGACTGGTAAGGTTTTGGCGGTTGTAGAGTAGTCTGTTCTGGCTATTCCAAAACTGGGCTGAGCGCCACTACTAACCGTCCCTGAAATACTGATACTATTGAAATACACCAGCTGTGCAGTGGGATTAGGAGATGATCCGTTGTTGCACATGATGCCTACAAATGAAGTGTTGGTGTTCTGTCCGGCTCCCAGCGATATCATATTGTTGAAAATGGCTATAGTTCCTGTGGCAGAGCGTATCATGATACCTGAGGCAGTGGCAGGTGTTGCCGCAATTGTCGATGTGCCGGCATTATTGATGTTGAAAATCCGGTTGCTGAATATCTGTGTCGCAGAGGCATTGCCGATGGCGATACCGGCAGCATTGCAGGGTACGGTTCCGGTATTGGTCGAGGATATATTTGAAATGGTGTTTCCTGAAATGACAGAGTTCAATCCTGTTGAAAGTCCGATGCCGCTGGCCGTCATTAGGCCATTAGAGTATGTGTTGAAGGTTGAGTTGGTAGTAAGGCTACTGATGGTATTGTTGCTGATGGTATAGATGGTCGTATTTGCAGTTGAGGCAACCGTTAGTATTCCTCTCACATAGCCTGCCGTGGCTGTTCCGTAAGATGTAAAATTCTGAATGGTGTTATTCTGGATGGAAACAGTGCCTACAGCTGCATTTGCGATACTGACCCCGGCACAGATTGACGACCCACTGGTGGTCGGCGACGTAAGCGAACCCGCCTGCATATTGTTTGCTGTACTATTGCCAATGATGTTGTTCTCTATGTTCACAGATGTGGCTGCACCGGAAATATTGATACCCATGATTGCCCCGGCGATAGTTGCCGTGGCTCCACCTGACCTGAAGCCACCAAATGTATTGTTTTTAATACTTATTGCTCCTGTGGATGAAGAGTGGACGCCCACAATCAACGCCTGCGTAGTTGTGGAAGTGGCTACAAGATTGGAACCACCTGTGGAAGATCCTATTAAATTTCCTTGCGTATTGCCTATGTTGGCAGCCCCGGTACCGGTGATGTTGATGCCGCAAAGAACACCGCTTGTTGTTGCTGCACCACTTGAGGTGGTAAAGCTGATCGCACTGATGGTATTTCCATTGATTTCAGTAGGTGTGCCGGCGCCAAGTGTGCAATTGATGCCAACAAAACGCAGCGCAACAGTAGAGGTCATCGTGTAGGTGCCTGTGCCAGTTGAATTTGCAAAACCGATGGTGTTGTTATTGATGACATATCCGGAACCTGCACCGACGAATAACGCGCTCAAAGTATTGGCCGTTGTCACAGACCTGGATGCGGTCTGGAAAATTTTATTTCCGCTGATGGTCCAGGTGCTGTTGCCCGAATTCAGTTGAATGCCAAAAAATGCGTTGCTCGCGTTGTAGCAGTCATAAATGCGGCAATTGGATATGGTGTTGTTGTCGTTGTCAGTGCCTGCAGTGGTGTTCATTGAGTAGATGCCGTTCAGCGGAAAATTGCTGCCCGCAGCAGAAATATTGCAGTTGTCAATGGTGTTGAAATCGTTTCCTGTACCGACAGCATTTCCGAACGAAACCACACCAAAGGAGGCACTTGCCGAACCCAGCAGCGCACAGTTTCTGATCTGATTTCCGCTGGCATCGTTGTAGATTCTGATAACGCTGGAGGCTCCAAGTCCCGAATTGGACAGCGTAAGATTGTTGCCGCCATCAATTTTGACATTGTCGGCTCCATTGAGGTCAATCAGATGCCCGGCAGTTAGGTTTCCGGAGATGGTCCACGGCCCGCCATTTGCGAAAACAGTCACAGAAGTGTAGTTTGCAGATCCTGTTCCACTGGCATTCAGGGTGCAACTTGCCGTTTCGGTGGTATTGCCATTAACGGATACGCTAACGATTCCGGTTTGTACACCCGCGTTAATGTCTTCAAATGCAGCTTTCAGGGTGGTATATGACGATGAACCGATACTGATCTGGGCTTTTGTGGTGAAGGAGAGGCCCATGCAAAGCAGCATCGTGAACAAGGTTGGATTACAAGAATTGAGCAAGCTCATATTTTTGGTTGTTTAGGTAAAAAATAAATTAAGTTTTGTTGGAAGTCGGTGTTTCGAATGGGATTGCTGAACCCTAGAAAAGGTCACAGGAATCATTGGTGTTTGACGGGTCACAAAGTTATCCATTTTTTTCAATAAATAAAAAAAATCGGTAAAAAGCGTAGCGCTAATTACCGATTTTGAATAACTTACATATGGTTTTATTTCTCTAGTCTCTTTTGATGGCACCAAAATCAAAGTTGCTCAAGAATCCCGTATGAAAGTTGCCTTTGCGGAAATCTTCGTTTTTCATCAGTGCTTTATGAAAAGGGACAGTTGTGTTGATGCCTTCAACAATGAATTCATCCAATGCCCGCTCCATCTTGGTGATGGCTTCCTCCCGGGTGCGGGCCTTACTGATCAGCTTCGCAATCATTGAATCGTAAAAAGGTGGCACAGCATAACCTGCATACACATGCGTGTCAACGCGGATACCATGACCTTTCGGGCTGTGAAAAGAGGTAATTTTGCCGGCATTTGGACGGAAGTCATTCCATACATCTTCTGCATTGATTCGACACTCGATGGCATGCAGCGTGGGTATATAATTCTGGCCAGAAATTGGAAT
Source organism: Lewinellaceae bacterium (assembly GCA_947459655.1). Taxonomy (GTDB): domain Bacteria; phylum Bacteroidota; class Bacteroidia; order Chitinophagales; family Saprospiraceae; genus CANHEE01. The sequence goes on along the minus strand of CANHEE010000004.1, from coordinate 33,429 downwards.
TCCGGCAGCAATCTTGATTTGTTCCTTGATAAGGTCAAAGTCTATTACCTCTTCAGTTACGGTGTGTTCTACCTGGATACGGGTGTTCATTTCCATAAAGTAGAAGTTCCTGTATTTGTCTACCAGGAACTCAACTGTTCCAACGCCCTCGTAGTTGATGGCTTTGGCGCAGTTTATGGCAGCCTCACCCATGCGATCTCTCAGCTCGGTTGTCATGAAAGGCGAAGGGGATTCCTCAACCAGTTTCTGGTGGCGACGCTGAATGGAGCAGTCGCGCTCACTCAGGTGTGCTACGGTTCCAAACTGGTCTCCTGCCACCTGTATTTCTATATGTCTTGGTTCTTCAATGTACTTTTCGAGGTAAATGCCATCGTTTCCAAAGGAAGCACCTGCCTCGCGACGTGCTGAATCCCAAGCAGTTTCAAACTCGGACTCATTCCATACGATGCGCATCCCTTTGCCACCACCACCGGCAGTGGCTTTCAGAATAATCGGATAACCAATTTCAACGGCAAGCTTAAGACCTTCCTCGAAAGAGGAAAGGAGTCCGTCAGAACCGGGTACGACAGGTACATTTGCACGCTGAGCCGTTTCCTTTGCCGTAATTTTATCGCCCATCTGTCTGATCTGATCAGCGGTCGGACCTATGAATTTGATGCCATATTCGGTACATATTTCGGCAAAACTGGCATTTTCAGCCAAAAAACCATATCCCGGGTGTACTGCATCTGCATTGGTGATTTCCACTGCGGCCATGATGCGGGGGATATTAAGATAGGATTCAGAAGACTGTGCAGGTCCGATACAAACAGCTTCATCTGCGAATCTGACATGCAGGCTATCCCGGTCAGCGGTAGAGTACACCGCCACGGTCCTGATACCCATTTCCTTGCACGTACGTATAATCCGGAGCGCAATTTCACCCCGATTAGCTATGAGTATTTTCTTAAACATAAGTTTAGTTACTGGTTTTTAAAGGTGGTTTGATCAGTCAGAAAAGACGTAAAATCATTGACAGGTGCATTCCACTTGGAATGGAGCGGCTACCTGAATTCCACTAATTCGCTTTCGGAAAGTTATGGTTCAACCAGGAAAAGAGGTTGGCCATACTCAACCGGAGTGGCATCCTCAACCAGGACTTTCACAATTTTACCTTTAATTTCAGATTCAATTTCATTGAACAGTTTCATTGCTTCAATGATACAAACCACTGTGCCTTTGTCAACTGTATCACCTACTTTTACATAGGGTGGTTTTTCGGGAGAGGTGGAGCGGTAGAAGGTGCCCACTATCGGAGAAGTTATGGGAATCAGGTTGCTGCTTTTGTCGGCAGCGGCCTCAGGTCTTGCGGCCTCAGTTACTGCGGGAGCAGCTGCGCTTGCCGGTGCAGGATTATTCACGGGGGCTGCAACAGGTGCTGAGGCTACCATCTGAGGAACAGCAGGTTGCACAATCTGATGAACGACATTCCCCCCATCGGTGGTGCGGATCACAATCCTGGTGTCACCGTTGGCATATTTGAATTCTGTCAGTCCGGATTTGCTGACCAATTTGATGAGTTCCTGTATTTCTTTGAAATCCATAATTACTTAATAATTTGTATGACTTAAAGGTTTTTCCTCAATTATTGTCTTTCAAATGGCGATTATTGAAATTCAAGAATCAAAAATACGACAGATTCTGAGTATTTCTGTCAAAGCAATTTTTTTTTAACAATTTCCCTTAAGCGGCAAATGACACCAAACCTAAGTTCGGTGTCATTTGCTGAGGGGAAAACTCAGTTGGATTATTTTTTTACTCTTTCCAGATATGCTCCGGTACGGGTGTCGATTCTGACCATGTCGCCGATATTGATAAACAATGGCACTTTTACTTCCGCTCCGCAATCCAGTTTGGCCACTTTCTGTGCGTTGGTGGAGGTGTTTCCTGCAGTAGCCATCTCGTCGGTCTGGACAATTTCATAGTTCATGTGCTGAGGCAACTCCACATTCAACGGAATTTCCTTAGTGGCGTGGTAAAGCACCTCAACCTGCATGCCTTCCTTCAGGAATTTTGCAGCATCGCCTATCAACTTTTCCGGGATGGTAATCTGATCATAGGTTTCGTTATTCATCAGGTTTACACCCATTTCATCGGTGTATAGGTATTGAAAATAACGACGCTCTACGCGTACTTCCTCTATTTTATGTCCCGAAGGAAAAGTCTGGTCAACTACTTTACCGTTGGTTACACTTTTTAGTGTGGTACGAACGAATGCAGGACCTTTTCCCGGTTTTACATGTAAAAAATCAGTTACGACATAGATATCATGGTTGAATTCCATGCAAAACCCATTGCGAATATCAGATGTAGTTGCCATTGGTTAAATTATTTTAAATCAATAAATTATGAATAAATAATAAAAGTTTGTTCTGATGAGACGGAAAACCATCTTAAAAATCGGGCAAAGATAGCATTCCTTATCTTAGATTTCCAAATTAAATTTGGAATAATTGGGTGGTCTACGGAAAAGCGGTGCCGATATGTTAAAACTTTTGTAAAATGAGACCAAAAGCGATGCGGAAAAATAAATAACCTTAAATTTGGTGATTCATTCACCTTAAATTATTGAAAATGAGATTGTTGCTGATTCTGACTATTTTGTCTGCCTTTGCCCGTTCCGTGCAAGCCCAGGCACCGGTTTACAACAGCCAGCATGTAAAATTACTCGGCACCTGGGACGATTCTGCTATTGGTCCGAATGGCACCTGGGTAAACAACCGATACAGCAGCTGCTGGGGATATACACAGGCTGGGCGCGAATATGCGGTAGTGGGCGCGCAGAATGGTACATATATAGTGGATATCAGCAATCCAGGAAATCCTGTAAAAAGGTCGTTTATTCCCGGTAAGCACAAAAATGCAGTCTGGCGTGAATACAAAACGTACAAAAACTACCTATACTGCATTAGTGACGATGGTTTGCCAAACAGTTTTCAAATCGTTGATCTTAAGTATCTTCCGGACAGCACCCATGTGGTCTATGATGGTGACCAGCCGTTTGCACGCGGGCACACCATTTCGATTTACAAAGACATCATGTACATAGCCGGTGGAACCAATACACTTGTAGCCTACAGTCTCGCCAATCCGGAAAAGCCGGTTCTGCTGCGCAATCTGGCAGATGATTTTCCGACTACCGGTCAGGCACACGACATGTTTGTGAAAAACGATACAGTATACGGTTCGTTTGGATACAAAGGACTCAAAGTTTTTTACTTCAACAAGAGCGTGCCAACTTTTGATCTGCTTGGTTCACTTACCCAGTATCCCTCATCAGGTTACAACCACAGCAGTCTGCTCACAGAGGACGGAAAAACCCTCATCTTGATGGATGAGGTGCCTGCAAGTCTGCCGGTAAAAATGGTGGATGTGACGGATTTGAAAGATCTGAAAGTACTTTCACTTTTCTCCTCGGGTACGAAAGCTACGCCACACAATCCGTTTCCTGCGCCCAACAATAGGGTAGTTATTTCCTACTATGAGGACGGTATTCAGATTTTTGATGTCAGTGATCCAAAAAATGTAGTAAAAACTGGATACTTCGACTCTCATCCGGAAAGTGACAGTGTCACAACCAGCGGTGCATATGCCGGAAACTGGAGTGCCTATACTGAGTTGCCTAGTAAAAACGTCGTGCTGGTCGATATGCAGCATGGTTTGTTTGTGCTAGATGCCAAAGAAGCTTATGGCCTTGGTGTCAGTAGCAAAGATCTTCCACCTGCTCAATTGGCAAGTGTTTGGCCCAATCCGACTTCCGGAGTAGTAACTTTCCACAGCAAGTACACTGAAGTTGCAGATATCATCGTTCACGATTTTTCGGGCAGACAGATTATGGCTTTTAAGAACCAGCATCCCGATCAGTTTTCATTTGCTTTTGGAAATGAGCATCCCGCGGGAATTTATTTTGTCACTGTCAGCAATGGTAATTTTCAGCAACGAATCAAATTGGTGAGGCAATAACCGATGGATTTACTACTCAACAGCCATGGGTCGTTTGCAAAATACTGTACATTGCTTGATGTGAGAAGGAATGTAAATCGATTGCTTTTTTCGGGATTCTGGATGGGGTTGCTTTGCATTAACTGGTCCTGTTCAGGTAATCTGGAAGGGATAGATATGGTTTACCGCCAAGATTTTCCGCGTGAAATTCCGGCAGCGGCGTCCGTTTTGTTCTCACATAATTTTACCATACCTGAAATCAGCAGTAATGCACAGGTGTTTTACAAAAACAATCAGGTAGCCGAAGCCGATATAAAAAGAATCATTCCCAAATTCGCCAGGATATCGGCGAGATTCGGTAATGGTGATTTTGTATTTGTCAACAGGGTTTTCGTATACGTCTATCCGGTAAACCAACCCGACAAAAAAATAGAAGTTTTTTATCGCGACAACATTCCGGTCAATACCGGCAACATTATTAACCTTAATCCGGGTATTGCAGATGTGAAAAGCATCGTTGGGTCTGAACGCTATTCGATGGAAATCAGACTCGACCTGAGGGGGCAACCCGGACAAAGTATAGATGCTTTGATTGACTTCAGTTTTTTTGGTGTAACCAGCGAATAAAGTATCCTTCGCTCACTTCGGGCAATCCCATTGCCAGTCTGATACTTCGTATTTTTTTCCGGGATAACTGTAATGCCACCATTCTGTCCGAATGGACTTGAAACCAACTGCAGCCATCGTTTCTTTGAGCAGATTCCTGTTTTTCAGGACATCTTCAGGCAATGCGGTGTAGGTTTGATAGGCCTTTTCTCCGAAGAAATCGTAGGGCGTACCCATATCGAGTTCATTGCCTTTGAGATCTACGATGGTAAGGTCTACTGCTGCACCACGGTTGTGCATAGACCCTGTTTTGGGATTCATCACAAACCTGGGATCGGGCTTTTTTTTCCATAGTTTGTACTGCACTGACAATGGTCGGTATCCATCCCATATTTTCAGGCCAAGTCCCTTTTTTCTAAGTATTTTCTGTGCTTTTGCAATGGCTTCAGCAGGAGCTTTTCGGAGATAGCATCGTCCACAAGGGTACATTTTTTCTTTTACAAAATTGTTGGTGCCGGCATATCTTATCTCCGTTATGATTCCCGGAGCCAGTCTACTCAATTCCACAAATTCATCCTCCTGGTTTGGAGTAAGGCGATTCTCGGTAATAGGTTGGGTCGTCAGAATACACAATATGCTGTATAGCATAAGACAAAATGAAACCATTGTTGAATTGTTTATCGAGCTGCATCAGCGTGATGCGAAGTTAGTCATTCAGGTTGATTCCATTTTATCCTGCTGGTAATTCTTTCAAAAAATGACAACTGCTGATTGGTCTGTCCATGTTGTTTTTGTGTGCAGTTATTACCGGATATTGTCTAGTAAGTGCATAAAATGCATCATTTTTTGACGGTATTGGTTGACAATTCAGCCCCATGTTCACGGTAATCTACATTTGTGTGTTGGTTTTAGCGGACAGCCTTATTGGTGAACTGTGATTTTTTTTTCAACGCTCATTTTTTCCAATTTCCGATTTTTCGCACCATTACAAATAATGAAAAAAAGTATGCTAACTATTTTTTTAAAGCCATCATTTTTGGCTTTTTTTTTGTAACCTTCAGGTGGTGCCTCGAAAATCAGTTCCATACTATTCAGTTAAATACTAAAAATATATAATTTATGAAATATTTTAATATATTTCGGAAAACCATCACGGCGGCACCGCTGACCTGCCTGGAGTATATGGTTGAGTTTACGATGCCCAGCCGCCTCTCCGATGAGTTCATTTCCGCAGTGCCGATGCAGCGACAATTGATCAATAAGTACATGAATGACAGAAAAATTCTGAGCTATGCCTTATCTGTGGAAACCTACAGAATGTGGGTAATTTTTCAGGTAGACTCAGAAAATGAGCTGATGAACCTTGTGTCAGAATTACCGCTCTCCGCATTAATGGATGTTCAGATTTCTCCCCTCACTGTATTGAATATCCCCAAGGACGACTTTTCAGAAATCTGCATGAACTGATCTCCTACATGGTTATGTAACTAGCCTATCCATCCCCACAAAATCCCCCCTTAAATATCCCCCGGTCACTGGAAATACACTACATTTGCGTTATTATTTTAACAAAAAGCAAGTAATGCAGAACGATATTGTATTTTCTCTCATCCAAAAAGAATTGGAGCGTCAACGCCATGGCATTGAGTTAATAGCCTCCGAGAATTTCGCGAGCCCTCAGGTGATGAACGCGATGGGTTCATGCCTGACCAACAAGTATGCTGAAGGTTACCCAAAAGCCCGCTATTACGGCGGATGCGAAGTAGTTGATGAAATTGAACAACTCGCTATTGATAGATTAAAGCTTTTATTTGGGGCTGAATATGCCAATGTGCAGCCACACTCGGGCGCGCAGGCAAATGCAGCAGTTTTTCTGGCTACACTGCAACCGGGTGACACCTTTATGGGCTTTGATCTTGCCCACGGGGGACACCTTTCGCACGGTGCTGCTGCAAATTACTCGGGCAAAGTATACCGCCCTGTTTTTTACGGAGTGGAAGAGGCTACCGGTCTCATCGACATGGACAAGGTCGAAGCCATTGCACTCAGGGAAAAGCCAAAAATGATTATCTGTGGGGCTTCAGCCTATGCCCGGGATTGGGATTATGAGCGGTTTCGTCAGATAGCCGATAAAGTTGGGGCACTGTTGCTTGCGGATATCGCCCACCCGGCCGGATTGATTGCTGCAAAGTTACTGAATGATCCGATGCCTCACTGTCACATCGTTACCTCTACTACCCATAAGACCCTTCGCGGTCCGCGAGGTGGGATCATAATGATGGGTCACAATTTTGAAAATCCATGGGGTCGCACAACCAAAAAAGGAGAGTTGATAAAGATGTCATCGATTCTAAACAGCGGTGTTTTTCCCGGAATGCAGGGTGGTCCGCTTGAGCACGTAATCGCTGCGAAGGCTGTTGCTTTCGGCGAGGCGCTTCAGCCCGAATTTGTCACATATTGCCGTCAGGTAAGGGCGAACGCACAGGCGATGGCCCATGCATTCGTGCAAAAGGGGTATCATATTATATCAGGTGGTACTGAAAACCATTTGATGCTCATCGACCTTCGTTCAAAGGGAGTTACCGGAAAAGCTGCAGATGCTGCACTGGGCAAGGCCCACATAACGGTAAATAAGAATATGGTGCCTTTTGATACACAGTCGGCAATGGTTACTTCAGGCATCCGTGTGGGTACTGCAGCAGTAACGAGCAGAGGTTTCACTGAGTCGGATTGTGTAACAGTGGTTGACTGGATGGATCAAGTGATAACCAATAGTGAAAATGAATCACTGATTGCCGATATCGGAATTGAAGTGAATAAATTCATGCAAAAGTTTCCACTTTATCAATGATTTCACGCTGCTGAAAACTCAAAAACCAAATTCAATCAGGCACAATATCACGTTATGAAATCTTTGTTAAATTTTTTCTTTCTGCTGGTTTTGTTTTCTTCGGGTCAGATACTTAGAGCGCAGTCACTTGCTGAGGACATAAAGAAAATCTGTGCTGAAGTAGGTGAAGTACCTGCTGATAAATTGACTTACGGGCAGGCTTTCACAGCAGACCCTTCGAAGCCATATCTGGTTAACCTGCTGGTCAGAACCACTGATGCCAAAGGGAAGCAGTCCACAGAGGAACTGGAGTTTAATTTGGGAGATATCGATAAAAATACTGTCCGCTGGAAAGAGGGCAAAGTATTGACAATCACGATGAGCGCAGCAAAAGGTCAGAAATTCATCAGGGCAACCAAAGATGGTACATTCGATGCCTACGTAAAAGAAGTCACGATTTATGCTCGGAACATTGACAACGCACGCAATATTGAGGCCGCATTAAAGTCTGCAATACCCGTTGCGAGAAATCTCTCCGATGCCGACCTGAATATAAAAGGCAAAAGTCTGTCGGAATTGCTGGATATTTTATTCAAAACAAATCTCGAGGTTTCAACCGGAGACGGCAAATACATACAAAAATTTGAAGCAGCAGGCACGTATTCCGACCGGATAAGGCAAACGATTGAATCGTATAGTTCAAAAGGGATTTCCAAAACTGAGGTATTTGAATTTAGCATCGGAGATTTAAATGAAATCAGTCTGAATCTTGAGATTTCCAGCAAATTCGTTACCATTGAATGTGGTGGCAAACGCAATCTGCGTTGGATTAGCGTCCTGAAAGAGGGCAAAGCCACGGGCTTTGAAAAGGAAATAAAAATATTTGCGGCAGACCCTGAACAGGGTAAATACATGCTGAAAGTGCTGCAGCTGATGATTCCACTGGGAGAGACTGAAATAAAAAAGCGCCTGCCCAAAGAGAAGGGTGTTGAGGCGCTCAAACTTTTTTGTGCCTTGCCATCTCGCATTGGCACCGAAAAGGGAGAAATGGAGCAACAGCTTCAAGCAGCCTGTTTCACGACGCTGTCGCTGAAAAAGAACAATGAGTTGATGGAATATTCCTTTAATTTTGGTGACCTAAATGAAAAAGCGCTATCTCTTGATATCGGTGGAAAAGGCATTACACTGAAAGCCAAAGTGATTTCTTCAGAAGAATGGATTCAGGAAAAAAAGGATGGTGTCATTCTGGGCTATGACGATGACCTTTCTTTTGCGCTTCCGGATGTGGAAAGTGCTAGATACTACGAGGCCCTTTTATCCGAAGTTATTGCACACTGCAGACAGCCTGTACAGGCGATGGATTTTGGCTGGCTCCAAAAAAACTTCACCATAGATGATTCCGGAGAAAACTTCCTCAAACAGAAACTTGAATTTCAATCTTCAGGCGAGGCCTGCAAGTGGAAATTTTCGAGGGTAAGCATCAGCGGAAAAACATCAGTAGAGGAAATATACGAGTTTGGGCTTTCAGACATAGACTCCAAAGCAGTAAAATTGAAGGTTTCCGGTAAGAAAGTGTACGTGGTTCTACAAACAAAGCTGAAGCAAAAGATCATTTCCTACTATAAGGACGGCAAACCCGGATACCAGTCAGATATCAACTTTGAGTTTCCCGACGTTGAAGCTGCCAAGATTGCAAAAGAAACTGTAGCCCAGTTGATTGAGAATTGCCTTCGCAATTAATATTGGGCAGATAAATTGTAGGTTGACAAGTGAGACCCTGAGCCCAATCGTTCTTCCAATTGATAAATTTGTAAAGTGACTGACTTGAGATAGGCCGTTAACACGATAATATCAAATTTTTTATATCTAATCTGCGGCAATATCCAAAAATTCGCTACTTTTACCTCGCTGAAGACATTGCTATGATTGATTGTTTTTTGCGTATTAATTTTATTATTAACAAAACCCCGTTTCCTTTTGGCAAAAGTATTTAGAAAGAATAACAACAACCCAAGAGTCCCCTTCCGTGGACAAAAACAACCGGAGCACCGTATCAATGATTTCATCAAAGTTCCTGAGCTGAGACTCGCAGGTGACAGTCTCGAAGAACTGAGTGAAATCGTAGGAGAAAAAATTGAACCGGGTATCTATCCCCTCAGAAAACTGCAATTGTGGGCAGAACAAGCCGAACTTGACCTGATTGAAGTGGTTCCGAACGCGAACCCACCTGTTGCGAGGATAACCGACTACAATAAGTTTTTGTATCTCAAGAAAAAGAAGGAAAAGGAAATCAAAGCCAATTCTTCCAAAGTAGAAGTGAAGGAAATCCGTTTCGGTCCGTCTACAGAGGCGCACGATTTTGAATTTAAGGTACGGCATGCCACCAAATTCCTTCAGGAAGGAGCCAAGGTCAGAGCTTATGTTCAGTTCAGGGGGCGTGAAATTGTTTTCAAAGACAAAGGGGAGTTGTTGTTGCTGAACTTTCTGAAAGAGCTGATAGACTATGGTGTGCCGGAGGCAGAGCCAAAACTTGAGGGCAAAAGGATGTTCGTAACCATCGGACCAAAGAAGAAAAAGTAAAAATATATCGAATCCCGGACAGCAAAGATCCGGGATTTTTTTTGCGGTTCACCCGGTAATCAAGTAGCGCTAATCGGCTGCTTTGCACCATTAAAACAAAGGAAGCGCCGGTAATTTAATTCCAACGCTTCCTTCGCTTTTTGTTTTAGGGTCAGGGATGACCTAAATATTAATTTTCCGCAGTTTCGCCATTCTGACGAATCATATCGTACATGATGTTCATCGATTCGTATAGCTGAACATCTTTTTTGACATTCTTGAACCAATCCTGATTCCTCGCTATATACACCGAGTCAGATTCAATTTTTGACTTGTCAGGTCCCGGATTGTCAAGAACAAAGTCGGAGATTTCCTTCAGCATATCTTCGTATTTCTTCGCCTCTGCTGTGAGCTCCTCATCGTATTTTTTGTGTTTCCTGTACTCAAGTGAATATTTAGTGATGTCTCTGCGCTTTTTCAGGCGTTTTGCATTTTCTTCTATTTTGGCAAAGGTAGCATTTTTGTGTACCCTAGCTTCACTTGCTGTTCGAAGCTTGCCCAGATCTTTAATGCTTCCTGTTTTTTCATATGTGGCAGGAGCAATCTCAGTCCACTGCAGCGGGTGTTCATTTTCTACTTCTCCCACTTTCAGGTAGTTGTAGCTATCTGGTAGAATAATATCCGGTGTAACACCGCGTAGCTGCGTTGAGCCACCATTGATTCTGTAAAAATTCTGAATGGTTAGTTTGACTTCCCCCAATGGTTTCACATCATTGTGTCCGGAAATGGTTCTGTCCAGATCGAGAAAGCGCTGAACGGTTCCCTTCCCGTAGGTTCCTTTGGAGCCAACGATGACAGCTCTGCCGTAATCTTGCAGTGCAGCCGCCATTATTTCAGAAGCAGATGCGGAACCCTGGTTGACCATGATGATTAGTGGGTCACCGTACTGCACATCTTTATCGTAGTCGCGCAACACCTCGGGTTTTATTTCCCTGCTTTTTACCTGAACTATTGGACCGTCCTTGATAAACAGACCTGACATCTGAACCACGTCGCGTAGTGATCCACCGCCATTGTTGCGCAGGTCAATAATTAATCCCTTTACACCTTCTTTTTTTAATTTTTCCACTTCTGTAGCCATGTCTCTTGCGCATGAGCTGCCATTGGAGTTTTCAAAATCTGCGTAGAAACGGGGCAACTTGATGTAGCCAATTTTTTCCTTGCCATCCTTGCTTTTGATGACCAGCGACTTTGCAAAAGTTTCATCCAGAATCACTTCATCTCTGATAATGGTGATGACCTTGGTTTTGCCATCAGATTTTTTCTTTACGGTCAGTCTGACCTCAGTGTCTTTCTTCCCTTTGATCAGCTTAATGGCATCATCCATGTCCATTCCGGCTATATCAACGGGTTCATTGCTGCCTTGTGCCACTTTCATGATAACATCACCAACCTCCAGCTCCTTCTGTTTCCATGCCGGACCGCCTGCAATGATTTCATTTACCTTCACATATTCGCCCTCCGGTTGTAGGCGAGCACCGATGCCTTCAAATTTGCCTGACATATCCTGGTCAAATTTTTCCTTGTCTTTGGGTTCAAAATAACCGGTATGTGGATCGTATACATTGGTAATGCAGTTGAGGTAATCGCTGAGTCGGTCCATTCTTTTGGCTTTAAGCATTCGCTTGTACCAGTCGTCGAAGGTTTTCAAAACATCTTTGCGGGCATCTACTTCGAGTTCGGCAGTTGTCTTTTTGGGAAGCAGCTGACCCTTCTCGTCTTTTTCTCCTTTGTCTTGTGCCTCTTCCTTGTCGACCACACGGTTTAGTACCTCATACTTCAGCAGTTTGCGCCACATATCCTTCAGTTCTGCATCGTTTTTGGCATAGTCGTGTTTTTTTCCGTCCAGTTCAATACTCTCATCTTTTGAAAAATCGAAAGGTTCTGCTAATATCTCACGATAATATGCCTGCGTAGTCGTCAACTGTTTTTCCAGTAGCTGAAGGGAAAGGTCAAAGAATTCGTAAGATGCACTGTTGGTTTCGTCATCAATCCGGTTTTCAAATCTGCGAAGCTGAGCCATGTCTTCCTCCGTGAAGAAGCGTCTGGCATTGTCCAGGCGATCCATGTACAAAGCGAAGACTTCTTTGGAAAATTTATCATCGATTTGTCTCGGGCTGTAGTGCATATTGTTTAGTCCGCTGATCAGCGTCTGAATGATCATGGCCTCTTTTTCTTTGGAGTCGCCTTGATGGTCGCGCATGCTTAGGCTTGTGGCAAATAAAATACCGACAGCTGTGGCCAGCGAACCGATGATAAGCAGACTTTTTTTCATTGTCATTGTCATATTGCAGGTTATATTTTTTTGCAGTAGTTAAAACACAAGAATTAACGCAATAATAATCATCATGTTTTATATGCAGAAAGGTAAAGGGTTACTTTACCAAAATATTAACGCCAAATGTAGGATGAAAATCGGATTGGGCAATAAAAATGATACCAAACGTTGGAGGGGACGTGTATGGGGGGTAAAAAAAATGTCCCGCTGTTAACGGGACACAAAACGAATTCTAAAAATCCTATTTTTAACCAAACTTACACATATAATTAAAATCAAATATTATGCCAACTTTTAAAAATGATATCTTTTATTAATAAATTAAACATTGAAATTCTGTTTTTAACACATTAAATAACTTTTATATACCAATACAGTGCTTAAATAAACAAATGATACAAGTCCGGAATAACAAATTGGAGCATTAAGTGACCACCTGCATCGTCATGACTGATTAAAAGTGCTTTATTTATTTTACCTTTGCGGCGATTTTTCAACGGGCAAGAATTGCAGTGCACCATATGAGTAGTTTAAAGGAAGAAATACACAAGCGCCGTACTTTCGGCATTATTAGTCACCCCGATGCAGGGAAGACTACCCTCACGGAGAAGCTACTTCTTTTTGGAGGTGCAATCCAGACAGCGGGTGCTGTGAAATCAAATAAAATAAAGAAAACCACTGTTTCCGATTTTATGGAGATTGAGAAACAGCGAGGAATATCTGTGGCTACCTCCGTTATGGGATTTGATTACCGCGATGTAAAGGTAAATATCCTTGACACGCCAGGTCACCAGGATTTTGCAGAAGACACCTACCGAACACTCACTGCAGTAGACAGTGCCATTGTGGTGATAGATGTCGCAAAAGGTGTGGAGACCCAGACGGAAAAACTCGTTCAGGTATGCCGCAAGCGGAATACACCCATTATCGTTTTCATCAATAAGCTGGACCGAGAGGGTAGGGATGCATTTGAACTGCTGGACGAGGTGGAGAAAAAGCTCGACATGATTGTAACGCCGTTGAGTTTCCCTATTGGTATGGGTCAGACCTTTCAGGGTGTTTACAACAGATATGAGAAAAAACTGTGCTTATTCGGAGCGCACGGAAAACAAAACGAGGAAGAAACCATCGTTTTTGACGACATCAACAGCAAGGAACTGGAAAAAATTATCGGTGAAAGACCTGCGGCTGAGTTGAGAGAAAACATAGAAACCATTGAAACTGTCTATCCGAAATTTGATCTGGAAGAGTACCGAGAGGGACTGGTTTCACCTGTTTTTTTCGGATCTGCGGTCAATAATTTTGGCGTAAAGGAATTGCTGGATTGTTTTGTAGACATAGCACCCGAACCATTGCCAAGACAGGCAGAAGAACGGATGGTTGCGCCGGAAGAGGAAAAGCTCAGTGGATTTGTTTTCAAGATTCACGCGAATATTGACCCGAGGCACCGTGACCGGATTGCTTTTCTCCGAATATGTTCCGGAAAATTTGAGCGCAATACCAACTATTTTCACGTACGCCAGGGAAAGAAAATGAAATTTTCCAATCCGACGATGTTCATGGCCTCCAAAAAAGAAGTGGTTGATGATGCCTTTCCGGGAGATATTGTGGGCTTATATGATGCAGGAAATTTTAAAATTGGTGATACGCTCACCGAGGGAGAGGTGCTGCATTTCAAAGGCATTCCAAAGTTTTCCCCAGAGCAGTTCAGATATGTGAACAATACTGACCCCTTAAAATCCAAGCAACTTGCTAAAGGTTTGGAGCAGTTGATGGACGAAGGTGTGGCACAGATGTTTACCAAAAATATCGATGGCCGCAGAATCATAGGAACGGTGGGCGCACTTCAGTTTGAAGTGATACAGCACCGCCTTAAACACGAATATGGTGCCTCCTGCGATTATGAACCGGTCAACCTTTACAAGGCTTGCTGGTTCAGCTGCGATGATGAGGCTGTGCTGAAAGATTTTGTGAACAAGCGGAAGAAAGATCTTGCTGTAGACAAGGACGGGCAGATGGTGCTGCTTGCAGAATCGGCTTGGTCGCTGAAAATGGTACAGGAGAATTTTCCAAAAATTGAATTCAGATTCACTTCTGAAGCATAGAGAATGAACAAGCGCCTTAACCTGATAATCCCCTGCTTCAACCCGGTTCAGAAAAACTGGGCAGAGGTCATTGTGCATTCCTTTGAGAAAATCAGGCAAAACCTGATTGGCATAGATCTGGGGTTGGTGTTGGTCAATGATGGATCCAGCAGCGGTGTGACGGAAGAGAACCTTGTGATGCTCAGACGGGAGATTTCGGATTTTAAGTACATCACTTACGGTGCGAACAGGGGAAAAGGATATGCCTTGAGGCAGGGGGTTGCGCAATCGGCTGCAGAATTTCATGTTTTTACGGATGTGGATTTTCCGTACACTGAAGCGAGTATGGTCAGTCTGATTCAGGAACTCGTGGAGCGCAAGGGTATCGCCGCCGGATTCAGGAATCAGGATTATTATCTGAAGGTTCCATTGTCTCGAAAGATACTATCGAGAATGTTTCGCCTGTTTATCAGAACAGTGGGCATTCCGGTTTCTGATACGCAGTGTGGCCTGAAAGGCTTTGACAATGTCGGTAAGGAGTTGTTTCTTCGAACAGAAACGGACCGCTATCTTTTCGATTTTGAGTTTCTTGTTTTGGCTGCCCGAGAAAAGTCGGTGTCTATTTACAGTGTGCCCGTGCAACTGAAAGAGGGGATTGTCTTCAGTAAAATGGGATGGAAAGTTATCAGGCAGGAAATTAGGAACCTGATTCGAATATTATTCTGAAATATTTGCTTACTTCAGCGTTTTGTGGAAGTATTTTTTTGCGCTTCAGAATCTTTGTAAAGCGACTTTTTAATCTGGCCGGAAGAGAAAAAATATTTGAATTTTTTTTTTCAAAACTATTGCAGTTTACAAAAAACGCTTATTTTTGCGGGCACTTTTAGCGGGCGTGGCGAAATTGGTAGACGCATCAGACTTAGGATCTGACGCCGCGAGGTATGGGGGTTCGAGTCCCTCCGCCCGCACTTGTTTACAAGTTCATTGGATACCCCAGGGTATCCAATGAATTAACTGAGAAAAAACACCCTCTTGAGTTTTCAATCTTTCCCTCATTTTTTCAGTTTTTTTGACGATTCAATCCTATGACTGTGCTACCTGCGCGGTTGTTTTTTTTTATATTGGTACACAATTCTGAAATTTAAAAACAAATCAACATGGCGACCATCACCGCTCAACATATTGACAACCTGAATGTAAAGTTGACTGTGCAGATACCTGCTCCAGAACTTTCAGATAAATTCAAGAAAGAACTAAACCGTTTTTCGCAGAAGGCAGCGCTAAAAGGATTCAGAAAGGGAAAAACTCCGATGTCCTATATCCAGAAAATATATGGAAACGACATCATGAGTGACCTCATCAACGACACAGTGTCCAATGAAGTCGGAAACTACCTTCAGGACAACAAAATGGACATTCTTGGACGTCCGATACCTGCAGAAGATTCTGCCCGCAACAACTTCTCTGTCACCAATATTCAGGATTTGGAGTTTACCTTTGATATTGGGCTGGCACCTGTTTTTGAAGTGAACGGACTTGATAAACAGAATAAGTTTGTGAAGATGGTCCCTGAAGTTCCTGTTGCGTGGATAGACGATGCTATTGAGGCAGAGCGCAAAAGACATGGAGCCACTACTCAAATTGAAAGCAAAGACCTTCAGGATAAAGATCTGATTAAGATTAAGGCAAAAGAGAATGGTGGCAGTATTGAAAAGTCTTTCGCAGTATTGTACGAAGACCTTACTCCTGAATTCATCAAACTGCTCAAAGGCAAGAAGGCCGGAGATTCCTTTGATTTTGATATTCTTAAAATGGAGAAGGACAAGGATGAGGCACATATCCGCAGGTATATTCTGGACATCACCGAGGACGAAAGTTTTCATTCCTCTTTTAACGGAACCATTGAAGAAATCACACGCATCAGCCCTGCCGAACTGAATGAGGCGTTTTTTACTAAAGCATTTGGACCGAACGTTACCACTGAGGAAGAGGCCAGAGCATTTTTATACGGAGAATTCGCGAAGTACTTTGAAAGTGATTCATGGGGTCTGCTGGTAAGGGATTTGCAGGAGCGACTTCTAGAAATGAATCCGTTGGAACTTCCGGAAACTTTTCTGAAGCGCTGGCTGGCTTTCAGCAGCGAGAAAAATACGCCGGATGTCATAGAAAAAGACTTTGAGCGCTTCTCTGCCAATCTTAGATGGACACTTCTCCGTGACCAGATTATAGAGAAACACCATGTTCATGTACACACTGAAGATATTGCCGCTGTGTATAAAGACAGAATACGCGCATCCTATGGTGCTCAGCTGGGTGAGGAATTTCTCGATATGTTTGCACAGCGCATGATGGAAGAAGCTTCCAAAAAGCAATCAAAAGAACATGAAGATGTGGTTGAATCCGCTATGTTTAACCAGGTTTTCAGAAAAATTGCGAGCCTTGTAGATGTGACTGATATCAACGTTACATGGGAAGAATTCAATGCCAAACGCGAGCTGGCACTTGAGGCGGCCAAGAAATCGAGGGAAGGTGAAGCTGTTGAACTGGCAGCCGAAGGAGAAGAGGCTATGGCTTGATGAATTGATGTCTAACCAAATTAATACGCCGAAAATTTATATTTTCGCAGAAAAATCCTATAATTGCACGAGTATCCGTGTATTTACAGGATTTTTTTTATCCACAAAAATTTACTTATGAGCAAAGAATTGAAATATGTATTGATTGCAGCCGCCATTCTCGCGGCAATTGCGGGTGTAATTGTGATGCGCACCAATAGTGTAAACACAGAAACCGAACAACCTCTGCTTGTAGAGGAGGAGGAAGAACTTGAAGCAGATTCAACAACTACCGATGCGGACACGCTGAAAGGCGCGTTTGCTGCCAATGAGCAGGAAGAGGAAAATGAGAAAGTTGAGGAGGAAGAAGCTCCGGTTAAAAAAGAAGAGACTTCTGCTAAAAAAGAGGAAATGAAAGCTTCCAAAACAGTAACAGTTGCCCCGGCGCCTGAAAAGCCTGTTCGGAACAACGAAAAACCAGCAAAATCAGCGGTTAAGTCCACAGCTCCTGTTACATCTTCTGCCGACCACTATGCAGTACAGACTGCTGCGCTGAGTTCAGCTGCTGCAGCGAAAGCAGCTGAGGCAAAGCTACAAGCGAAGGGATTCAGCCGTGCCAAGTCAGTGAACAAGGGCGGTCGTTATATCGTATATGCAGGTACGTTTCCTGATGAAAAATCGGCTATGAACCTCAAGAAGCAGCTTGATCGGATGAGTATAGAGAGTTTCGTGAAGCGAATCAATTGATGATGCTTCCGTAAGCCATCTTACGAGAAAAAGTATTATCCGAGTAGAAAAAGGCCTGAACTGCAACGCAATTCAGGCCTTTTATTTATTCTCCGAGAATTTCTTTCAGTTTTTGTTCGAGTTGTTCTCCCCTCAGGTTGCGGGCAATCAGCTTACCATCCTTATCGAGTAGTAGGGTTTGTGGGATTGAACTGATACCGTAAAGACCGGCCACTTCATTTTTCCAACCTTTCAGGTCACTGACGTGATTTTTCCACACAAGACCATCCTGCTGTATGGCGTCCAACCAGCGGCTTTGATCGCTGTCAAGACTTACGCTGAGAATGTCGAATCCTTTTTTATTGTACATATTGTACAGTCTGACTACATTCGGGTTTTCCATTCTGCATGGACGACACCAACTTGCCCAGAAATCAATCAGGGTGATTTTCCCCCTCAAGGAGCTCAGGCTAATGGGTTTTCCCTCAGGATTGTTCTGGCTGAACTCAGGCGGTTCCATACCGGGAATAGAGGATTTAGCGCGGGAAACCAGCACCCTTAATTCTTTCGTCACAGATGGATCTTCCTTTTGAAAAACATCGCAGTATTTTTCACCAAAGTAGATATAATTGTAGTGGTTTCTGGTCATCAGACTGGTGACTATACCACCGAGTGCCATCTTGTATGCACGGCTGTTTTTCGGAAATTTGGATAACCAGTATTCGATGTATTCCCTGTGCTTGTCGTTGCTGATATTAACCTGATTCATCAGGTTGGTGAAATTTTTGAACCCTTCAAATACCATTGGCAGGCGGTTGTAATCCGGGTCATTGAAATTTACAAATGCAAAGTACTCCTTTGCCAGATATGCTACTTCATCTTCGTATTGCTTTTTTCCGTGGGCCTGGTAGCTCAAAATTGTATTCATTGCCACGAGATTTGCCAGGTAGGGATAGCTCTTTTTCAGCGAATCCAAAAGTGCAGTTTTTTTCTGGTCATTTTTGTAAAGGTCCATCTCTGCCATCTGAATGCGCTGCAGATCATTGCCTGCTGCTTCACGCAGTTTTTTTGCATCCTCTGCTTCAGAGAAGAGGGTGCCCATTCTTTTAGTGATGCGGTCGTATTCCTGGTTGATTTTCGAGCCTTTAACGGTTATAAACCGGAAAGCATAGCAATCACCCTCGATGCTGATGTTTTCTTCCGTTCCGAGAATGACCGGTTTAAGTTCCTGCGTGCTCAGACCAAGGAAATAAAAGTCGTTTTTCCCCTTTGGGACGGAAAATTGAAAGATATGTTCTTTTGGGTTCGATTTGGCAGTCTGTATTCTGCTGAAAACGATACCATCAAACTGATAGAGGTTCATGGAATCGCCTTCGCAGTTGGCAATATTGCATTTGATGTTCAGCTTCGGCTCATTTCCGGCCTGGATGCCAGCCGTTGTCATAAACAGAAGCGCAAAAAACAAAATCTTGATGTTTGTCATTTTAATCAGTATTTCAGGAGTAAACTGTTTTTTATCTCACAAAAATAGGTTCAATTTTTGGATTACAATCCTAAAGAAGCGTTAAATTAATCGTGAATTCGAGGTGCTTAGTCCGGCAAATAGATAAATCTGTATTTTTGAAAGGTGAATTGATAGGTCAGAGCGGCGGTTTGTCAAATTTTTATAATATTTTTGTAAGCTTTGCAACTGATGAATTTCCGAGCACTAAATTTGCAGTTCAAATGCGCAGATCGCAAAGTTTCATATAATTAATAAAGCGTAAAATAGTATGGAGATGTCACTGGCTGCAGATTTTGATCTGGATGTGATGTACACCAATAAGGGGGAGCCACTGGGCGCAATTACGGACAAGCAGCCCGTGTTATTGGTTTTTTTAAGGCATTTCGGTTGTATGTTCTGTCGGGGGGCCATTGCTGAATTGGCCAAAAACAGAAAAAAAATCGAGCAAAAGGGGATAAGAATCATCTTCGTACACATGTCAGAGGAGAGTGTCGCAGAAGAGTATTTTAAGGATTATAAGTTTCCCGGTGCAGAGCACATATCAGACCAAATGTGTACCTACTACAAGGAGTTTGGTTTGGTGAAAGGCACGATGAATCAATTGTTTGGACTGAAAAACTGGGGCAGATTTGTCGAAGCGGGGGTTATTAAGGGAAATCTATGGGGTCGTGAAATAGGGGACGGCTTTCAGATGCCGGGTGTTTTTATGCTGGACAAGAGAAATATCGTCAGCAGTTACATACACAAATATGTCTCTGACAATCCCGATTATGTTTCAATGGCGACATCCTGTTGTTCTCGGGATATGTAAAATAAAAAGCGCCGGTTTGCATCTGTAAGCCGGCGCTACTATTTTGTGTTCTAAAATTCCTACATGTTTCTCCTGTACTGTCCGCCAACGGCATATAGCGCATTGGTGATTTGACCAAGTGAGCAGTATTTGACTGCTTCCATCAGCGCCTCAAACAGATTGCCGTTCTCGATGGCCGTTTGTTGAAGTTTTTTGAGATGGGCTTTTGTGCGTTCCGGCGAGGTGTCTTTCAGTTTTTGCAGGGTCATGATCTGCAGTTCCTTCTCTTCTTCAGTCGCGCGAATTACTTCTCCCGGTGTAACAGTCGGACTTCCATTCTTCGCCAAAAAGGTATTGACGCCAATAATCGGGTACTCTCCGGTATGTTTCAGCATCTCATAGTGCAGACTCTCCTCCTGAATTTTACCACGCTGGTACATGGTTTCCATAGCGCCCAGCACTCCACCGCGTTCGGTGATGCGGTCGAATTCACTCAGTACTGCCTCTTCCACCAGATCGGTAAGTTCTTCAATAATAAATGCGCCCTGAAGCGGATTTTCGTTCTTGGCCAGACCGAGCTCGCGGTTAATGATTAGCTGTATGGCCATGGCACGACGTACACTTTCCTCAGTAGGCGTGGTAATGGCCTCGTCGTATGCATTGGTATGCAAAGAATTGCAGTTGTCATAAATGGCATAGAGGGCCTGCAACGTGGTGCGGATGTCGTTGAAATCGATTTCCTGTGCGTGTAGCGAGCGGCCCGAAGTCTGTATGTGGTATTTGAGCTGCTGGCTCCGTTCGTTGGCGCCATACTTCAACTTCATCGCTTTTGCCCAGATTCGCCTGGCTACACGACCGATAACTGCGTACTCGGGGTCAACGCCGTTGCTGAAGAAAAATGACAGGTTGGGTGCAAAATCGTCGATATTCATGCCCCTACTTAGGTAATATTCTACAAATGTAAATCCGTTGGAAAGCGTAAAAGCCAGCTGTGAAATCGGATTGGCACCTGCCTCTGCGATGTGGTAACCGGAGATTGATACGGAGTAAAAATTTCGGACCTTTTCCCTTATAAAATACTGCTGCACATCGCCCATCAGCCGCAGACTGAACTCAGTCGAGAAGATACAGGTGTTCTGGGCCTGGTCTTCCTTGAGGATATCTGCCTGAACGGTACCCCTGACACTGGTCAGTGCTGTTTTACGGCAGCTTTCATAGACCTCCGGTTCGAGTACCTCATCGCCTGTGATACCGAGCAGCAATAGCCCGAGTCCGTCGTTGCCTTCGGGCAGGCTGCCTGCGTAGACTGGTCGTTTAAGTCCCTTGTTTTCGTATTTTTCCTTCAGCTTTTGTTCAACGAGGTGCTCGAGTTTGTTCGCTCTGATGTACTTTTCACATTCCTGATCGATGGCTGCATTCATGAAAAATGCCGCGATGGTTGCAGCCGGACCGTTTATGGTCATAGAGACCGAAGTTTTCGGACTGCAGAGGTCAAAACCGGAATACAATTTTTTGGCATCGTCAAGACAACAAATCGAAACGCCGGAGTTTCCGATTTTTCCATAAATGTCAGGGCGGTAATCGGGATCTTCTCCGTAGAGCGTCACGCTGTCAAATGCCGTTGAAAGCCTGGTTGCGGGCATATCAAGACTCACATAATGAAAACGGCGGTTGGTGCGCTCCGGATTTCCCTCGCCTGCGAACATTCTGGTTGGGTCTTCCCCCTCTCTTTTGAAAGGAAACACGCCGGCTGTGTAGGGAAATTCTCCGGGAAAATTCTCCTGCATCGCCCAGCGCAGTCTGTCTGCCCAGGAACTATAGCGAGGTACGCTTACCCTCGGGATTTTATTTCCCGACAGGGAGATTCTCTTGGTAGGGACCTTAATGTCTTTGCCCCTTACCTGGTAGACAAATTCATCAGCTTCGTATCTGCTGATCTTGTCATCCCATTGCTCGAGTATTTCGTAGCAACCGGAATCCAGTCTGCGCAGCTGGTTGTTCATTTCCTTTTCCAGGTCCAGTGTGTTGCCCTCGCTGCCTTTTTTATCGCTGTAGTATTTTTGGATGTTGTGGAAAGAATAGGCAACCTCGGCGATTTCAGCCTGTTCTTTTACTTTTTTATCGTAGTTGCGATTGTTCTCCGCAATTTCTGAAAGGTAGCGGATTCTGCCCGGAGGGATGATGTATATTTTCTCAGACATTTTCTCCGTCAACTCAAAAGCCGATTTCCAGTCCTGCTGGCAACGTTGGTTGATGACCCCTATGATGTAGGCATAAAGCGTGTTCATTCCGGGGTCGTTGAACTGGCTGGCCATGGTGCCGAATACCGGCATGGCATCGGTCGAGTCCTCCCAGCGATTGTGGTTGCGCTGGTACTGTTTGCGAACATCACGAAGGGCGTCAAGCGCACCTTTCTTGTCGAATTTATTGATAGCAATTACATCGGCAAAGTCCAGCATATCGATTTTCTCGAGTTGCGTTGCCGCTCCGTACTCAGGTGTCATGACATACAGCGAAACATCTGAATGGTCGGTAATTTCGGTATCAGACTGTCCGATTCCTGAGGTTTCCAAGATAATAAGGTCAAAATCTGCTGCCTTGAGAATATCCAGGGCGTCTTGAACGTGTTTTGACAAAGCAAGGTTGGATTGCCTTGTGGCGAGCGATCGCATATACACCTTCTCGGAGTTGATGCTGTTCATACGGATTCGGTCGCCCAGTAAAGCTCCTCCTGTCTTCCGTTTGGAAGGGTCTACGGAAACTATCGCAATGTTTTTTTCAGGAAAATCAAGTAAAAAACGACGTACCAGTTCGTCGACGAGACTGCTTTTCCCAGCGCCTCCGGTACCGGTTATGCCGAGTACGGGACAGTGGCGTTTCTTTTCATTGAGTATGTTTGCGATTCCAGGTCTAATTTCTGAATGGTAGTAGTCCGGCTGGTTTTCAGCTGCTGAAATCAGTCTTCCCAGTGCGGCAGCATCTTTTTGTCTGAAACCGCCGAGTTCTTTCTCCACATGCAGACCTGTCGGGAAATCGCATGTTCTGAGCACATCGTTGATCATGCCCTGAAGTCCCATTGCACGACCGTCGTCAGGGGAGTAGATTCTTGCAATTCCATAGGCGTGTAGCTCCTGAATTTCTTCAGGGAGGATTGTTCCACCGCCGCCGCCGAAGATCTTGATCTGACCTGCTCCTTTTTCTTTCAGCAAGTCGTACATATACTTAAAAAACTCGATATGTCCGCCCTGGTAGGAGGTAATCGCGATGCCCTGAACATCTTCCTGAATGGCACAGTTGACAATCTCCTGCACCGAGCGATTGTGACCAAGGTGAATGATTTCGGCTCCCGAACTCTGCATGATACGGCGCATGATGTTGATGGCTGCATCGTGCCCATCGAAGAGACTTGCTGCGGTCACCAGCCTGACTTTATTATTGGGTTGGTAAGGTTGTGTTTCCTGCATATTCTGTAAATTGCTGTTGAAAGTAAAAGGGGTGCCTTTCAGTTGCATTGGCCGAAAGGGAGCGCAAAGGTAAACAAAAAATGTCCGCTATGGTTAAAGAAAAGCCAAATTTTGGGCTGTTTCGGGAGGTTTTGCGATGTATTTTCAGGCTCAATAGTGCAGAATGAACCTTGCAATTATCAGGTCAATCACTTCAGCCAGAATCAGAAGAATAACTACCCACTCCAGGATGTTGCTGTATCGGTGTTGTGCAAGGTCGTTCAAGAGGTTAAGGTTGTCTCTGATGATTTGCAGCAGGTTGTCAATGTCCCTAAAGCGGATTCTGATGTCGAAGGTCCGTCTGAGTCCCGAATCTATTCGGTTCAGGTACTCATCCTCCCAGGTTTCCTCAGGGGAATCAAAAATGTAGAGGTTGTAAGCGATTCTGTTTTTGATGTTCAGCACTTTGCCAATAAACATTTTCAACTTCCTGAACGAGATGTTGATTTTCCCCCGTGTCTCAAGTTGTTGGATGTACTGGTTAGTTTCCGTCATTAGCTCTT
Source organism: Lewinellaceae bacterium (assembly GCA_947459655.1). Classification (GTDB taxonomy): domain Bacteria; phylum Bacteroidota; class Bacteroidia; order Chitinophagales; family Saprospiraceae; genus CANHEE01. The sequence goes on along the minus strand of CANHEE010000004.1, from coordinate 9,450 downwards.
CTCCCAGTTTGGCGTAGTAATCCAGCGCGACAGATTGTGCGACATTTAGCATGATGATCCTGATGACATTGGGTCCCGACTTGCTGATGTGTATTTCATTGTACTCGAAGGCATCTTTGTTTGTGGAGGTGTGTACGGGCAGCTCCTCCCGCATGACATCGCTTAGCAAATTCTTACAGTAGGGTTTGAGCTGTCCCGTAATGTTTGCTATTTCAGCCTCGTTGTAGCCGCAAAAAACCACCACGCCATAGGTAAGCAGATAGAGGTATTGCTCCTTTTCATTCGCATAAAAAATTTCCGATGACGAATGATATCTTTCAGAAACACCAAAAGATTTCCAAAACTTCCTGACATCAATGCTGTCGGCGATATGGATTGCAATGACTTTTTCCATGATTTATCTGTTTTTTCAATACCGCTGAAATATGTCGTTTCCATGTGAAAAAATGAGGTGCATTATCAAGGCAGCCGTAGACTTTCGATCATCTGTTTAATTCCCTCTCGTGGTGGGGTGGCCATGATGCCAAACTTTTCTTCAAATTTACTACTGTCAAAAAGGTAATCCTGTTCGTACTGGTAATTCATTTCTGGAAACTCTTTCATCACAGGAATGAAAAGGCCGAGAAATTTCATCAGCCAAACCGGTAGCACTTGGACGTTAGCTTTTGTATTAAGAGCGGAGGCAATCATTTCAATCCACTGTAAAGTTGTCAACTTTTCTTTGGTGGTCGGTAAGTGCCACACCTGATTGTATGCATCCTCTGTGTTGCCAAGTAATGCGGTTGCCAGCGCAGCATCGGGTGTGTAGGTATAAGTATGGATTTTGTGTACATCCCCAAATGCCTGTGCTTTTTTGCCTTTCATGAGATTGTCTACGACCATGATTCCGAGCGCACTGTTCTTATTATCCGGGCCATAAAAATCGGCGGATCTTACAATCATTGCTTGAAGCGTATTATTTCGTGCCTCATTCATAATCATTTCGCTAACTTGTTGTCTGATTTTTCCTTTCTTGCTAGGGGCATTGATGGGTGAATTTTCTGTTAGATGGGTCGTTGCTGCTCTATCGTACAAATAAACATTGTCAAAAAAGACGAGTTTTGCTTTGTGTTTTTTGCAGGCTGCAATTACTGCGCTGATAAAACCTGGCCAGATTTTTTTCCAGACAGCAAGCTTGTACTCAAATCCAAGAACAACGTACACGACTTCACTGCCCTCAACTGCACGGTCAATTTGAGTATGGTCGCTAAGGTCTGCCGGAAAAAGCTCATCAATTTTGTTCACCTTTTTTGGATTTCTGCTGACCAGCCTAATTTTATCGGTATATTTTATAAGTGCTTTGGCCAGAGGAGTGCCAATCGTGCCTCCTGCACCGAGGATTGTCTGCATATGGTTGCGTGAAATAATTGAAGAAAAAAAGGTTTAGATTTGCAAACTTTTCGGTTTTGGGGAAGGTCTATCTTTACATTTTATTTCCTGAGGTTAAATCTTCCTCCAATCTGCAGAAAATAGATGAAACCACCCTTAGACGCATTGTAGCTGGATAGACCCAATTTTCTGGTCTCTGTACCACTGATATTAAAACTCCAACCAAAACTTGCATCGGCGTAGAATATCTTTTTGAAAGGAAATAATCTTAATCCTAACTTAGGTACAACATAGCTTATTAAAATGGTTTCTCTGGTGCCGCTTAATTTATCCTCCATTTTAAACCACTCAGGTCCACCCAAAATACCGCCATATAACCCCTTTCTGTCATTTCGTAAAAAGTAGTTTCCAAAAAATTCGACGGCATTGTTTCGACTTACTTTTACATTGTCTGCATTTTTAAAAAAAGTACTCTTTATGTACCCGGGAGGAACTACGCTAAAACCTATAAGACCCACCTGCCAGTTGTTGACTTCAAATCCGATGCTACCACCCCCGCCACTTGACAGGAACAAGAACGGGTAGGCGTCTACACTCAATTGGAATGGCGCTGGATCATGCTCCTTTCCTAAAATTTGGACTTGAAAGAAGGTCGTTTTTCGCTGTGCATAAAGGCATGTTGTCATTGAGACAAGTGCTGCAATGGTAATGTACCTGTTCATTGTGCTTTTTTATCTGATGAAGCACAAAGGTCATTCAAGTTGTACGAGATTATTATTGACTGTTGTTAAGATTTTCTACGGGCCCTGATTCTGCTTAAACTTTCAGGACTTATGCCAATAAGATTGGCAAGGTATCGCTGCGGAACTTCTTGAAATAACTCAGGTCGCTGTGCGATTAGTTTTTCAAATCGCTCTGCGGGCTTGTCAGAAGTTAATGACATCGCTATTTCAACTGTCCGTTGTGCCACCTTTTCAGCCATAATCCTCCCGATAGATTCGATATTTCGATTTTCAGCATAAAGCATCATCAAATCTCTTTTTTGTATGACAAGTAGTTCAGCATCTTTTAACGCCTGAAAATAATAATTTGTCGGTAAACCCTCAGTTAGGCTTTTGAAATCTGTAATAAAAGTATCGCGAAGCGTTATGTCACAGGTTTTTTCGTTGCCGTCTTTGATGTGGTAGTGCCGTATGACTCCTGTCGCTACGAATGCCACAAAATCGCAAACCTTACCCTCTGTCAGCAGAAAGTCGTTCCGTTTTAGTTTGATGGCTTTAAAATTTAGTTCAATAGCTTCTTTATCCAACGCCGAAAGTTGAACATATCTTGAACAATATTTGAGCAGCTTTTCAATCAATGATTGAGATTTTTCAATTTTGCAATAGAGCAACTGATGTGCGTACGGGACAATATTCGCTTTCTATTTTCGGGTCATAGTCCGGTTAATTTCCGCACTTTCCTCACCTCGAAGCTTGCATAAAATTAGAATAATTTAATGAAAATTGAAATCAAAGCCGAAAAATCATTGCCAAAATCTGAAAGTCTTTTCCAACAATGCTGGGGCATTAGCGTTTATCAAGCACGATGAGTGAGAAAAAAGCGGATATAGTTTACCTGGAGAGAATTTTATCGGCCTTGAAGACCGAGCGGGAGGAGGATTTTCTGCAATTCAAGGAAATGATTCAAAGTGTTCCCTTGCAGGAGCGGATAGAGCTGGGCTATTCCTGGTATCCAATTAAAGTGGAAAGAGCCGGTTTTGCCATCGGCGATCGGGCATTTGTCATCGTAGAGAGAATGGCTCGAAGGGATAGTCCGCACCAGTTTCGCGATGGTAGTACGGTCAGTTTTTTTATACAGAGACCTGACGGAAAAATCAAAGAAAAAACCGGTGTAATCAATTTTATTGAGCGAAACCGGATGAAAATCATCCTCAATACCAAGGACATTCCCGAGTGGATTGATGAGTCAGGCCTTGGTCTTGACATGCTTTTTGACGAACGCTCTTACGAGGAGATGGAGAAGGTGTTGAAGAAAGTCATCAAAGCAGAAAAAAACCGCATCGCGGAATTGCGCGTGATTCTTCACGGTCTGAGACCGGCAGCATATTCTGAATACCGCATTCCCATCGATATTCCCCACCTGAATCCCTCACAGAATGAGGCCATATCAGCAATCCTAGCTGCCAAAGATGTCGCTATTATCCATGGTCCGCCCGGTACAGGAAAGACCACAACGCTGGTGCAGGCCATTCGTGAAATTAATACCAGAGAGGGAACGGTACTAGTCTGCGCTCCCAGCAATTCTGCAGTCGATCTATTGACAGAGCGTCTCGCTTCCGGAGGACTTAATGTGGTCAGGGTGGGCAATATCTCGAGAGTAGATGAGGATCTACTCAGGCATACTGTAGATTATATTATGGCGCATCATCCCGAGCGAAAAAACATCAATAAAATACGGGCTCAGGCGAGCGAATGCCGACGGAAAGCCAAACGCTACCGAAGGAGTTTTGGTATTCGGGAGCGAGAGAATAGGGAGAAATTGCAGCAGGAGGCCGGAGAATTGAGTGCATGGGCCAATCAGATGGAAAATCGGCTGCTGGATCAGATTCTCGATGGTGCAGATGTCATTGCCTGTACTTTGGTGGGAGCCGCTCATCCTACCATAGAAAAATACAAATTCAGGACCGTGGTGGTGGATGAAGCAGCGCAAGCACTGGAGCCTGCCATTTGGATTCCGCTTTGCAAAGCGGAAAAAATTGTTTTCGCCGGAGATCCATTCCAGTTGCCTCCCACTGTAAAGTCCCTTGACGCACGCAGAATGGGACTTTCGGTGACGACTATGGAGAGATGTCTTGAACATATTCCGGGAGCTTTGCTCAACATCCAATACCGCATGAATCAGGCGATTATGGAATTTTCCAACAGGCATTTTTACGATGGAAAATTGCAGGCACATGAGGCTGTCAGAAGCCACAGACTCTACTCAGATGCCGGTGAGCCTGTAACTTTTGTGGATACGGTGGGCTGCGGCTTTGACGAACAGGTTGTCGAGGTACAGGGCAGATTTCCGAGCCGATTTAATCCCGATGAGTACGCCATTATCCGGGAGCACATGGTGAAGTTGTTCGAGGATTACGATGCAGAAAATTTGCACTCCGTTGCACTTATTTCACCCTATCGGGAGCAGGTTATATATATGCAAACCATGATCAGTGAAGACGAGGAGATGAAAAAACTGCCGGTGACCGTGAATACGATAGACGGCTTTCAGGGTCAGGAACGGGATGTTGTTTACATTTCGCTGGTACGATCAAACAGCAAGGGTGAAATAGGTTTTTTGACAGATTACCGCAGAATGAATGTTGCTATGACCCGCGCCCGCAAAAAGCTGGTGGTTGTTGGCGACAGCGGGACCATCGGTCAGGATAAATTTTATGATGCTTTTCTCAACTACTGTGAACAACACGGTGCCTATCACACTGCTTGGGAGTTTATGTTATAGTCAATTGAGCTGACATCTGCTTTGACCGAAAAACCACTGATTTTAGCTTGGGCCGATTTTAGCAAAGAAAAAGATAATTTAATTTTATCTTTGGAGTTCAATGCAGACGCTGTGAGCAGAGAAAAAGAAATTTTTGACATCAATAAGGGTAGACAGGAGGAAATTTTCAGGTCTTTCAGGTCATCCAGGGTAATTGCTCCGATTTTACTGGGCATAGGTGTTGGATTTTTCATGGTTTACCGCAATTTTGACCCCACAGAATTTGAAAAAATAAGGTGGACGGGGACAACACTTTTCTGGTTAGGGGTTGCAACTTTTTTTCTCATCATAAGGCACTTATTTTACACGCTCCGGCTGTTTATTCTTGCCGACGGAGCATTAAGTTTCCGCAAGTGCTTTGAGTTGCTTTTCATCTGGGAATTCAGCACAGCCGTTACTCCCACCAGTGCGGGTGGAGCCGCTGTTGCACTGTTTGTACTCACCCTGGAGAAAATACCGCCAGCCAGAACTGCGGTAATTGTCATCTACAAAGTACTGCTCGACAGCATTTTCTACCTGTTGCTATTTCCGGTTTTGTTTTTATTTCTGGGCTTCCATTTTATTAGCCCGGAAACGACCGGAATTCATCACATTGGCGGACTTGGATACACATTTCTTACCGTCTATGGACTCATGGCATTGCAAGGTGGACTCATGTTTTACGGTGTTTTTTTCAATCCACTTGGATTCAAAAAGCTACTACACTGGATAACAAGCCTTCCATTGCTGAATCGTTTCAACGAAAAGGCAAATAAATTCGGGGAGGAAGTGATGATTGCCTCTAAAGCCATGAAGGGCAAATCCTGGAGCTTCCACTACAAAGCTTTCGCAACAACCATTGCAGCCTGGACCTGCAGGTTTATGATGGTCAATGTACTTATTTATGGGATTTACTCGGAGATGGACCACGATTTGCACACCCACGCCATGGTATTTGGCCGAGTGACCTCCATGTATGTCGTTACGCTATTTGCACCTTCTCCCGGTGGAGCAGGTTTTGCGGAAGCAGCTTTTGTAAGTTTTTTAAGTGACTATATTCCTAAAACCATCGCTTCGGTGGTGGGTCTTGTCTGGCGGATGATGTCGCATTACACTTATCTGCTGCTTGGCGCAGCCATTGTTCCCAACTGGATCAGACGACTGTTGCTGGAGCGAATGTCAACCAAATAGCAATCGTTTTTCTACCTCACCCTGTCGTCGGTCATAAACCAGGTAGGTTTGTCATCGTAGGGGTCTCCGTGATAGTTTATGGTTATCTCTTCAAAAGGTTCGATATCGCGCTCCGCAATGATGTCTATGGTCAGCATATCCATGTCCATGATGTAGTCGGCATTAGAGGGTGCTGCGTGGTTGTAAAGCGAACCCAGTCCGAGCGCAATTGCACAGGTTTTTAGATCATTTTCTTCGTCTTCCCAAAGAAAATAATAATCGTACAGCGTGGTTTTGTCAAGCAGCTCAATTTCTCCGGGCTTCATGACAATGACCGGACAGACCTCAATGACATCGCCCTTATATATTTTTTTGGAAGCAAAAACGCCCCGGCCTCCAAGCGGACTTGCCGCGACATAGATTTGCTGGCTGTGTAAACTCATATTTGAAGGTATCTGCTTATGCAAAAATCATATCGTTAAAGCGAATCACATCCGGATAGCCTTTCTGATGGAAGTAATGCGAAGTGTCCTGTGGGTTTCTGTCACTGCTCACAAGGACGAAATCGCCACCCCATGCGCCCAGTGATTTTATTTCACCCCAAAAATCGGGGAAAAGCCTTTCTTTTACGCATTCTATTTCAAGAAACTTGCTGATCAGCGCTTCGTGTGTTTTGATGACAGCATTAAGCTGCTGCAGCGTCTCCGCTGCGATAAACCGCTCTGTGAGGGCGTCCAGTTCCCTTATGGCACTTTCTTTCGATTTGCTGACCGACCGGTACCTGTTTATTCCTTCGCGGGAGTCTTGCTTGTTTCCCAGGTGGATAAAATACAATTGATCTGCAAAAGAAGGTGCGTAGCTTATCTGATCTATAATTGGTGAAAATGCATTTCTTCGGTAAATCAGGGGCTGATTGATGCCTGCGCAGGCGATGTCGTAGCCGGATCCCCCCATGGTATTCTGCAGCAGTTGATAGGGATTGACTTCGGCCCACGAAGCGATGTTATTTATAAGGGTCGAACTACTTCCCAGTCCCCAATTTCGCGGAAAATTCAGAGAGGTTTCGCAGCTGTAAGACAGACCTTTGGCCAAAAATTCGGCATTTATTTCCCTGGAAGCTTTCAAAATTCCCGAAAGAGTGGTTGCAACCTTTTGGTCACTACTATCCAGTATTTCCAAACTGCCTGTGTCAAAACTTCCCCTAAACCAGCAACGGTTTTCCTCATCAAAGCTGCTCCAGTCCAGTCGGGAATCGCTGTCGGTTTCCTGAACCCGCAATGACTGTCCGTATCGGGTTGGGATCGCAAAGCCCGCCGCTCCATCCAATATAAAATACTCTCCGGTGAGCAGTAATTTTCCGTTGCTGTAAAAAGTCTTGATAGCGTATTTTTTTTTAAAAGAAATAGTTTGAATGAAAAATAGTCCTTAGTGTTTATTGCTGATCATGTTTCATTCGCTGTTTTATGCTGTTGTCTATCGATGATGAGTCAGCGCTTGTCTATTTTGGATTAGCTGCAACACATTTTACACATTATCAATTAATTATAATAATTAGGATGTTTGCATTGCATAAACATATTTTCCTAGGCTTTTATTCAAAATCCGTCGAATTTGAGGGGTTTGGAATCTGGATATTACAATATCTCCCATATGGCAAATTAGTCGATTATATACCGATTTCGTATCCAATTCGCAATAACAGCAGCCGTGTCAACACTTCTTTAGTTAGCGATGTCGGTTAGTGAAATAAAATCCTCCTCACTAATTTAAAGGCATGGAAATTACCACCGGAGAGGGTGGTGTTTTTATCATGAGCGGATGCCGGTTGTACAGAATTCAAGCGCCATTTCGCAGGATTTTGGCAAAATATCTCGCAGCTGGTCGGCTTCCTGGTCGGACCATTTTCCCAGGACAAAATCCACCTGCCTGCCTTTGCTAAAATTGGAGCCTATGCCTATCCGAAGCCTCGCGTAGTTGTTGTTTCCCAGTGTGGCATCAATGTTTTTCAGCCCGTTGTGTCCACCATCACTTCCTTTGGCACGGATCCTAAGTTTTCCAAATTCAAGATTCAGGTCGTCCAGCACCACCAGCAGATTTTCTTGCGGAATGTTCTCTTTCTGTAACCAGTAGCGAACGGCTTTACCACTAAGGTTCATGTATGTGGTGGGTTTAATCATGATAATGGTTCTCCCCTTGTGCTTGAATCTTGCAATGTTGCAATGGGTGTCGCTACTGAAACCAACCTCAAACTTTTTTGCCAGGGCATCAGCAACTTCAAAGCCGATATTGTGTCGGGTACCATCGTAATCCGCGCCCATATTGCCCAGGCCTGCAATCAGATATTTCATATTATTGAGTTCTTCCAAACGGCCCCCATCTACTGCGAGCAGTTTTTTAATCCAGTTAAACATAAAATTTATAAATGAGTTGGCATCGTTTTTGGAGTATAGATGTCACTGCTTCTTAATATATTCAAAACGTAAATATGCACAAGGACAATAGGGTAGTATTCTACGAAGATCTGCGTTTCTGGCTGCTGGTATGTGCCGCATTCCTGCTTTTCATCTTGGTTTTGCAAAGCAGTTACCTGAAGTAAATTGATGTCCCTTTGCTACCTTTTTCCAGTATCCTGAACCGGAAATCGTACTCGTTTTTTTCGTCCCTACTGTGATTTTCCTCAAATACCAATTTCCATTCCTTTTCATCAAATTCCGGAAAAAAAACATCGCCATCAGTGTCCAGGTCGACATCAGTGATGTACAGCCTGTCAAGCATATGCATGCTTTGACTATAGATTTCACCACCGCCGATGATAAATGCTTCGGTTTCTGATTCCCGCTTGGCAATTTCCAGTGCCTCAGCCAGTGAATGTACCACGATACAGCCTGAAGCAATGTAAAAAACATCTCTGCTGATGATGATATTGGTTCTCTTTGGCAAGGGTCTGCCTATTGACTCGAAACATTTTCGACCCATGATGATGCAGTGATTCAGCGTTTGCTTTTTGAACCACTTAAAATCTTCGGGCAGGTACCAGGGTATTTCATTGTTGCGGCCAATCACCCGGTTTTTCGCCATTGCCACAATTGCAGATACGATCATCGTTCAGAATTTGGGCGTAAAGCTAACGATAATTTTGTACTTTTGTCCGGCTTGTGATGCCGACTTTTATGCCCCAAAACTGCATATGTATGTCGGTTTGAAGCGGAGCAAATGCGTTATAAAGGTAATAATAATCTACGCCAAGCTTCCGGGTGAAGCGCAAATGAATAATTAATAAAAATGCGGATTGCTGTAAATGCGAGGTTTTTACTGGAGGGCCGGTTGGAGGGCATCGGTCGATATAGTTATGAAATCAGCAAAAGACTGGTGGAGCAGCATCCTGAAGAT
>CANHEE010000003.1 GCA_947459655.1 Lewinellaceae bacterium | reverse complement strand
AACATATTTCACTCTTGAGTATACCAAATATCACAACTATTTATAACTAAATTCACGCGCTCTTATAACGTATTTCACATACAAATCTTTATATAAACGGGAATTTGTATGTGATAAATGTTATCTTTGGTGTCATTATGTGTTTTGTGTGCTTGTGATTTTTGATATCTATACCAAATATCACACACAAACTATATCAGATTTCACATATCTTTTTTGTAAAATGGTAAAAAAAGTAGCCAGAAAAAAGGGGGGAGAGGTCTCCTTTGTGCGAAAAGCAAACGACCTTGTCGAGGGTAAATACAAGTTTGATATTTGGGAGATGCGCATCTTTACCAAGATGGTGACCCTTATTCAGCACGACGATAAGGCATTCAAAGAGTACAAGATTTACCTGAAGGACATTATACAGTACTTCGGACTTCAACGCGATGGCAGAAATTACCAGCACCTTAAAGATAGTGCGCTGCGATTGATGAGCCGTATTGTAAAGGTTGTGGTAAAGGATGTAGACGGATTTCAGGAGCTCAATACGCCTATCGTGGGAGCTGTCAAGAATCCACTTTACAACGATGACGATGATGACAATGTGTACATTAAAATTTCATTTCATCCCGATCTGAAACCTTTCTTGCTAGACCTTAAGTCAAAGTATGTTGTCTATGATGCACGGAATATATTGAGGCTTCCAAGCACCTATTCCATTCGGATTTACGAGCTGCTGAAACAGTATGAAAAAATAGGAAGAAGAAAACTAACTGTACAGGAACTCAAAGAAATGTTTGGAGTGACAACTGAGTACAGGTTGTATGCCAATTTCAAACAGCGCATTATTGAAAAGGCTCAGAAAGATTTGGAGGAGCATACCGATATTTCTTTTACATTTGAAGAAATCAAAGAGGGTAGGGCAGTGGTTGCCCTGATATTTTACATTCATGCCAATGAGCCGAAACATCAGGAGACAGTGCTACGGAATGCAAAGAGCAAAAGCAGAAAAACAGTGATTGCCAATCAGGGTGAATTGTTTTCTGAAATGCCTGAGGAAGAGACACATATTATCTATAACCATTCAGATTCCAGATTTTTTGACGACATATCTGCTCAGGTTGCAGAACTCGGCATTGACGCAGAGGTTCTCAAATTGTTGATTGAAACCCAGTCTGAAGAGGCCATATTGAATGGGGTAGAGTATACCAAAATGGCTAAAAATGCGGGGAAAATTAAAGAGAACATCTCCGGTTTCTTTATTACAGCCGTAAAAAATAAATTTACCAGTAAAGATTTTGAATTACAACTGCTGAAAAAGCGCCGCGCACAGGAAGAAGTAGAAAAGTCAAAAAAGAAAGCAGAGGCCCAGGTACAACTGACGTCAATGAGAGAAGAATATGAAACGCTAAGAAACAATATCATCCGCGAATTAACAGCAAACGATTTGACATTACTGGAAAAGGCCGTGGACTTTGTAAAACAGGAAACCAGTATTCAGGCTTATGCGCACATGAAGAATATTAACCTAGAGACCATGGAATTTGATGAATACAGAAAAGACCAAGTACTTCGTTCCGCAATAATAAGAGCCATTCAAAAACTCAAACCCGAAGAATTTTTAATACTCGAGGATTATCTGGTTAAAATTAGGGGATTTGAGCAAAAAATCAAATAAGATGTTTTGTGAAAAGTGTTATAATTTATTTGTGATATTTGTTATAGTTATCTAAAAAAAAGAGACTGGAGCATTTTTAACTCCAGTCTCTTTTGATGCAAAAGACACTGTTTAGCGCAATATAACCATCTTACCAATTCCGTTTTTGAAATAGGAATCCGCTTGGCCGGTATTTAATTCAAAATCTTCTCCATTGGCTTTTTTCGCAATAACCCTGTAAAGGTAAACCCCGGCAGCGAGCGGATCACCAAACTGGTCCGTACCATTCCAGGCATATTCTGTCTTGTGGGTTCCAATTTTTAGCGGACCCAATTCGGTCTGGCTAAGTTCCCTTACAACCCGTCCGCTGATGGTCATAATCTGTAACTTAAAATAAAAGGGAGCCTCATCTCCAGTCAATGTGTAGACAAAATGAGTTGAACTGGTGAATGGGTTCGGATAGTTTAGCACATTGGTGATGGTCTGTCTGGTAATCACCTTGAAGGTGAGTTTGTAGTTGTAAAAATCGGGATTCGCAACATCTATGTCTTTTAGTTGATATTCAGCAGACTTGTTTCCGCTCACGTCTCTGGCCTTTACCAGCAACTGGTAATCACCGTCAACATCAAAGACTGGATTTAACTCAATACCTGCCCTGTTCCGGTTATCTGAACTTCCCGGAAAAAACTTCAGCATGGGGTCATTAAACGCTATTCTTCGTGCTGTCGCTTCACCCGGATACCTGATGAATACCTGAAATAGAGTGGTATCCTGTAAAAATAGGTACTTGTTTTCATCTTTGACGGAAATGCTGATAACGGGTCTGGTTGAAACAATATCTCCATTGATAATGCGGGTTCCATCAACCAACACATCTATTAGCGGTTGTTCCCTGTCTTTCTTTACGAAAAAGTTGAGCACGCCAAAATTGTTGCTGGTATCGAGTTCCGGCTGATCATTACCCGCATTTATTCGTATGCTCAGCTCCTGGTTGCCTGAGAGGCTGCGCGTGTCAAAATTGAAAGAACCGACAATCGAATCGCCGGAAATCAACGGTTTCGCTCTTTTGATCGAGGTGATGGTGGTATTGTTGTCGCTCCTGATTCTGTACATGATCAGTAGACTATCCATATTGTGATTGCTGATGTTTTTTGCTGCAAAATTGAGCTTCATCAGTTGACCGGCTTCCAAGGTATCGGAAAAAAAACTAAAATTCAGATTTGGAGCAAGTACAGCTTCCGGCAGACCCTCGTGCGTAACCCTCCAGTATTCAAGTTGCGGTGAAGTCCTATTGATCGTATCACCCGAAAACCATTCCAGTCTGAGATTTGGAAACAGTTTTGCATCTACTCCAGCTATATCTATAACCGGATTGGCTATGTTTTTATACAACAGCGAGTCTTTGCCGGACTTGTCCCTGCCATAAATGTTAAGCAATGACTGGTCGTTGGTTTCCTTTTCAACTGAAGACCAGTACACTTTGGACCATTGTTCTGCAGGACCGACAAGTCGACTATTAACTTTTCCGTTGATCCAATTGCTTTTCATCGGAATTTCCAGCGCAATGTATTGTTGATTTGCACTATCGGCTTTTTCTTCCCTTGACTGAAAAGTGGGGTCATCTTTTCTATACATGAAAATATATGGTACTGAACCATTGGCCAGCTCCCGTACTCTTTTAGCGCCCTGTTTTTCAAGTACCTGAAAAATACTTTTGTTGTTAGTGACGGACGACAATGAGTCTGCCGCCCATTGATCGGCAAAATAGCTGGTATACCCTTTTTTCTGTTGAATGGTCATGATGGCCACGTAATGATTGGCCGGTACTACATTTTCAAGAAAATTAATCAGTTTGGCTCTGTTGGAAGGCGTATTGGTCGCATATGGAAACCAGAATTCCTCCCACTGATTTTGAGCGTGGTCGCTTCCGTATAAACCCGGATAGCGGTTTAACCATGGCTCGAGATTTCGTGGTTCGACTACGATAACTACTACACCTGTATTGGTTTCCGTCAGATAAAAACCTTTTTGATAAGGTACGGCAAAATTTTCAACTTTGTAGAGTCTGCTATTGATAATTCCACCCGGCAGATTTGGGTTTACTGGATAATCGTAGGCGAAATTTTGCATACCCAGCGTGGAAATGGTAGCACTGTATCCAAAACGTCGTTTGTCGCTTAACTCAATATACTGATAGGCATTGTCCCTAAACTGATAAAAATGTGACTGGTTCCATCCGGGTTCGCTGTTTTTAAGGTATACAAACGAGGATGATCTCCAAACATAACCCAGTGGAGTTATACTGTCCGGTGCGGCTCTCCAGTAGTAAACTGTGCTATCTGTCAGATCAAATTCGGGTTGCCAGCTGATAAGTCCACCTTTTTGTACCAGTGCGGTACTTTTCTTCAGGGGACTGTTGAAAAGAGCCGTTGTATCAATCTCAAGGAGGTAGTTCTGTGTGCCGGCGAAGGCGTTACTTGTTGTGGCGTTAAGTGTTACCCTTGGTTTGTTGACAATGGCATAGCGCTGGGGGTATACAAGGTTCAGGTCGCTGCTGATGATGTAGGTTGAAAAACCCTGCTGACCATTGATAAAAAGTTCATTGTTGTCTTCAGCATCAGGCAGTGGCAACTCCCTAATTTTGTTTTTCGGGTCAATTGTAATGAAAAAAGAATTGAGACCGGCATTTTTATCATCCTCGGTAGGCAATGTGTAGTTGATAGTGCTCTCATACCGAATATTTCTGAGTGTAGAATCGATCAAAACAATACGCGTCCGACCATCGGGATATTTTCTGCTGATGCGCAGAGTAAGCGTATCGTAGGAAGCGCAGCCAATGTTTGCCATGTTGAATTTCAGATCAAAAGTGCCCCTGGCTGTTGTCAACAACTTTGGTTCAACGCTCACGGACGAAGGATCAATGACATAATCCGGACCAGGATTGGTATTGAGGCGCATGGCAGGGTCGCCCTGAAAAGTCATGTGATTGATAAGTTCTCTCGAATAGATGCCAAACTGGTCGAGTTGCCTGACGGTTTCTCTCAATGTTTCTCCAACTGTTTTTCCAAAATAGCTGCCTCCGAGCAAGAAGTAAAATTGCTGTGCAAACTCAGGAAGGGCGGTTGTTGTACCGTATTGTCCAGGTGATAGATAAGCAATCGCACCTCGTCCGTCTTCCAATACGTAGGTGGTTCCAAAGGATTTACCCACACCATGTGCGAGACCTGAATAGCATCCGTAAGAAGCGAAGAAAAAATACTTGTCCCGATTTTCCATTTTATAGGCAGGATCTATGGCATAATCGATATTAGAAGTAGCAGAGTGGCCGAAAAAATTGACCATTGCCGATCCACTATTCAGGTAGTTTCTAAGCTCATCCGAACTTGCCACGCTCACCGGAGCATTGCTTGTTTTTTTGAAAGTAAATACCTTGCCTCCGAACTTGTTCAGTTCCAAAATTCTACCCATTTGTTCCAGTTCACGTTCCGCAATTTGCTGAATATTCACATCGCCCCCTGAAATATTGACAATTCTTTTCATCCACTGTCTTTCAGCAATAGTTTGAGCGGCCTCCCGCTGTATGCGCTCGAAAGTCTGTATCTTTTTCAGAAATGCCTTTATTTCTGTAGGATTTACTACGGGAATCCTGCCGGTGGCCAGTCCGAATTCATTGCTTTCATTTGTTGCACTCAGCAGGTTGTCTGCACCCGGGTATCCATAAGTTGGGACAGTGAATGCCTCCCACTGAGCAGCGTTCAGTGGTTTCCGGCATTCATCATAAGTGATACCTCTTCCTATCAGAAAAAGAAATTTTGGACTCCAGTTTTTCAGCGCATAATTACTGAAGTTGCGAATGGCAATGTTGTGTCGGTCAATTCCGTAGGCAAACTGGTCGTATAATTCTTCGACATCTACCGCTGATGCGTTGTAATTTCCTCCCGATGCACTGCTGCGGTAATCGACATATTCCCTGACGAAATTCTGGTTGTTGTTGCCTCCAAAAAATCTGTTATGCGATAAAATCAGATAATCCGATCTACTTTGTTTGTAATCGGTGAATGTGACATTTTTCCGGATTTGTGTCCGATGAGCACTGTTTTCAAAACAGTAAACCAGTTCTCTTTCTGATGCAGAGGGTGGTAGCGCAAATTTTACTAAAGAGCCGTCGACGGCACCTCGAATGCGGAGATTGTTGCTCCGATCATAAATGACTGGATTTAGGCCATTTGGTACTTTATCTATTTCAATGTAGACTTTTTGTGCAGAGGCTCTTAGGTTGAAAACGAAATTATTCTTGTAGCCGAACCCAAAATTTCGAGGGTAATTCAGTGAAATATAGGCAATTCGATGGTCGTCAATGGAGTTTCCATAGGAGCGGACACTGATCGACGTCACCGGTTTGATTTCAGCGGCGGGTACTGAAAATTCCAGATTTTTAATTCCGTACTCATTTCCCGAAAAGGTAGAGTCCCGAAAATAAGTATTTTTATTTACAGAAATTAAGGTTTTGTGCTTTGGTGGTGTCGTTCCCCTAATTTTACTGAGGTTGCGCCAGCCGGTGAAGACACTTATTCTAGAGCTGATTCCATTTGCATAAAAATCCTGAGGATTGAGCAAAATGGAATCGCTTTGAGCATAGTATGAGGCAAATCCTTCTGCAAGAACGAATTGCGAGGATTTTAACTCATCACCTGAAACCAGCTGATTGAATTTTTTATCAAAACCCTCGCTGAAAACGGTGTCCAGAGGAAACATAAAAAATTCCTCTTTGGCAGGAAGATTGCTCAAATCGTTGGCAATATCGGCATATCGCAGACCTGTTGAGGAAGCAGACCAGGTCAGGAAGCAGGCTGAAGTATCGTTGAACAGGCTATATTTTGGATTCATCAGCTCAGTTGCCGGATTTCTGTACAGGTGAACATCCACTTCGCTGCGATTTTTACGGCCAAAAAATTCGATGTAATCGTCTGCTTTGCGCAGCGTATCTGCGTTCGTGTAAATAGGAATTTCTTTGCCCAGGTGGTACATTTTGTATTGGCTGGAAGATATGGCCGATGTCGGCACGCCTGAGCTGATGAGTTCATCGGCAGTTATCCTGTATATTCCGTCGGAAGCGACCTGAATTTTGCAGTAGCGCTGACTATAATTTATCCATTCATTGCCGTACACCAGACCAGAACCCGTGATCATCTGACCAGAACAGACATTTAAACAGAATCCAAAAATCAATGCGATAAATGACAGTTTGATTTTCATTATTCAGCGGATGTATTGATACGATTTGATAAAAACAATATTTATTGTATTATTGCAAGAAAAGAAAGTAATCACTAATGTGAGTAACAAAAGTATGTATTGTTTGCCTTATTACGACGCGAATTGGCAAATTTGACTTTACCATTATGAAAAATGTCTCTACTGCAACGGTTACCCGCTAAATTGCTATTTCCAAGCAGTTTGCTGCTCGCCGGTGTTTTCAATCTGCTGATGGTTTTTTTTCCCTGGGCAGGTTTTGAAACCAATGATGATGCGCTAATGATGCACATTAGCGCAGGTTCTTTGTCCGGCGAGGGAAGTCCGTATCTGGTTTACAGCCATATTTATTTAGGAAATATGCTTGTTTTGTTGTACGGCCAATTTCCTGGGATAAATTTTTATCCGATTTATCTTTATACAGCGCATTGGTTGTCGCTGTCCGCCCTTTTCTATTTTTGCGCACATTTTCATGGTAGAATGATTCTACTGTTTTGTCTGTTTTTTCTGCTGCCTGTAGAAATGTTAATGCTTTGCAACCTTCAATTTACTTCTGCTTCAATTATGGTTGCATTTGCAGGTTTAATGATTGTCCTACTTGCGCTGAGGAAAAAAAGTGTACCCTTACTTCTCTTTGCTGCTGTTCTTTTTATCATCTCTTTGCTCATTCGCTGGGAATCATTTATTTTGGTTTCTATTCTCGGTTTTTTTCCACTTGCATTTGAACTTTATCGTAACAGGTGGAAGACATTTTTGCTTTTTTTGTCCCTTTTTATACTGGCAGCATTTGGACTTCGACAGATTCACGAATCTGCCTATGCCTTTGGGGTAGGGGAGACCGTGATGAATCCCGAGACAGAGCAGCAGATGCGATTTATTATGGACTTTCCGCAAAGGGTATCAGAAACTGATCTTGAGCAGGCCGGATGGTCAATAAATGACTACAAGCTTTGTAGGCAGTGGTTCTGGGCAGATTCGGAATTTTATCACTGGGAAAATTTCAAAAAGCTCTCAAATACAATAGTATTTGATTTGAGTCCACAAGGGAAATTAAAGTCACTGCTACATTTTATCTATTCATGTTGTGGATTTATGGCAGCCTTTTTTCTGGTTTTTTACCTATTCCGGAATGCTTCAAGTAAAAGACAAATGGCAGTCTGGATCGTTCCTCTTTTGGTATTACTTGCGGGCCTATTCCTGCTGGAACGTTTTGTTCCCAGGGTCGTTATTCCGGCACTTACCTGTATATTGATGGTGATTGTTGCTGAAGCAGGGCCAATCAAAGGTCGCTACCCAAATATTTTCTTTGGGCTAAGCAGCGCTCTGATTTTGTTTCAAATTTATCTGTCGGCAGATCAAAACCTTTCCAGCAGGGCTGATTTTGAAAAATCCATGGCGGTTTTAAATAAGTATCCTGACCATCTAATTATCAATAAAGATTCCTGGGTGAATCTGGAAGGCTGTCCATTGTGGGAAGATCCCCGAAGATACAGTAAAGGAAATTTATTTTGGATTGATGTATTGGCCGGGTACCCGATTTACAATGATATGTTGAAAAAAAGAGAAATCGGGAACCTGATGAAAGCGGTCTGGAATAAGCCTGATGTCATGGTTATGGCAGATCAGGTCGACGATATTATCATTTATGCCGCCGAACACTATAACGAGGAAATCGGCCAGACAGTCGTGGAACACGATGTCAACAGGGGTGTTCACTTGTTTCATTTATGGAAAAAAAACAACTGGTGAAGTTAGCATTGCTTTAATATGTGCGGGATATTTGGTATAATCAGATTGGATAAAGAGGCAAAAAAACCGGATCGGGAACTTGCCCGCGAGGCTCTGCTCAAAATGAGACACAGGGGTCCGGATAATTTCGCCCTCACCGAACCCGATGAAGATATCCTGCTCGGACATTTGCGCCTGACGGTTATCGACCCCGGTGAAAAAAGCAATCAGCCATTTAGTGATCAAAGTGGCAGATATCACCTCGTGTACAATGGTGCTGTTTACAATTACCTGGAACTGAGGTCAGAGCTTTGTGAAAAAGGTTATATTTTCAGCACAAATGGTGATACTGAGGTGCTGATGAATGCCTTTCTGGAGTGGGGTGAGGACTGTGTCCGGTACTTTAATGGTATGTGGGCATTTGCGATTTATGATAAGCAAGAAAAAAAAATGTTCTGCTCTCGAGACCGTTTTGGTGTTAAGCCTTTTTGCTACGCAGTTTGTGACGGATATTTCATTTTTTCATCTGAAATTAAGTCAATTATAACATATTTCACAAAGTTAAAAGTACCTAACTACAACATAATCAGTAATTTTTGCCGAAAAAGTCTGGTGTTGCAATCCGAAGAGACGTGGTTTGAAGGGGTATTTCGCTTGCTACCGTCACACAATCTTCATGTTCGCCCTGGTCAGCGTACTGTTTCAGATCGGTATTGGACATATCCAGTTGACACTTCAGACATTTCCTTCGAAGAGGCGGCTGTACGGTATAGGGAGCTGTTTTTAGATGCCGTCCGTCTGCGTTTGCGCTCTGATGTGCCCTTTGGAACATCGCTTTCGGGCGGCGTCGATTCGCCTTCGATTGTGGCCGCAATGCGACAATATTACCAAAAGCCACACCATTCATTTACTGCATTCAGTCCTGAGGAGCATTACCTGGAGAGCGACAAACGTTCGTTCAGAAATAACATTGATGTCTCTGAAACCGAAGTTGTGCAAAACATAAACCGAGTGTTTCATCTGGAGGGTCACCTGATTGAAGTAGATTACAACCATTACGTGGGGCAGCTTCAAAAGCTCATTTATCACATGGAGGCGCCGCACCCATTTACCACCGTTGTCCCACTGAGCCAGTTGTATTCAGCGGCCGGTAAAGAAGTAAAAGTTATTCTTGAAGGTCAGGGGGCGGATGAGTTGCTGGGCGGTTACCTACCCCAGATAATATTTCACCATCTGAAAGATCTGATTAGATCTGGAAAACTAAAACAGGCGGTAAATGAAATGTGGAAATTCTGGCATCATTACTCACTTAAAAATGCTTTGTATTCTTACCTCAGAACCCTTGATCTGCCATTTCTTCAGGTTCTAAATGAACTGCGAACCGGCAGGAGCAATGTATATAAGGGTAAGATCAAATCCTTTCAATTGATAAATGACAGTCCCTTCGAGACACCTGATTACGAATGTCAACTCAATAAAATACTGTTTGAGCAGCACAGCGGCGGACTTGTCAATCTTTTGCATTACGGTGATGCACTAAGTATGCAGCACTCTATTGAGAGTAGGATGCCCTTCATGGATTATAGGTTGGTTGAATTGATTTTCCAGCTACCCGGCCATTTTAAAGTAAAGGATGGCATTGGAAAGTATCTTCACAGAGTGGCATTGCAGGACATTGTTGCGGAGAAACACCCTGGTTTTTTTGATCCGGTCAAAATAGGATTCCATTCGCCGATGGCAGCGCTATTTTTGAGTGATGAGGAAGATAGTCCGGCGGGAATATTACTCTCAAAGCGTTGTCTGGATAGGGGTTTGTTTGATGAGAAGGCGCTTCGCAGGCAGATCAGAGCGGTGCGGTCGGGAAAAGGGCATGGTGCTTTTCTTTATCGCTTGCTCGGGGTAGAACTTTGGTTCAGGGAGTGGATTGATTAATTTTTTTAATTACTCAGATGAAATTTTCTTCCTATTTATTTTTTCTGAAAAAAAGAAGAAATGCAAAAAAAACACAATCCGCTTTTCAGCAATTTCTTTTTGAACTTCGAAAATCAAGGCGTATATTTTCGGAAAATCTCCGAAAACAAGCCTAACTTTGCGGCCTCAAAACTGATTCGTTCATTCACTTAGCTAAACAAAATTGTATGCCTGACATATCCAAGCGTGGCGCGGAAGCCTACTCATCGCCAATCCGTAAACTGACACCTTTCGCGGACAAAGCCAAACAATCCGGAAAGAAGATTTTTCACCTGAATATCGGTCAGCCGGATATTAAAACGCCGAAAGAGGCCATACAGAAAATGCAATCAACGCCCGTTGATGTACTGGCATATTCGCCATCAAAAGGCTATCTTTCGCTACGGAAAAAAATAACAGAATACTATCAACGATATAATGTTGCGCTTGATGCGGAGGAAATTCTCATCAGCACAGGTGCTTCAGAGGGAATTTTCTTCACCTTCCTCTCTTGTATGGATGAGGGGGATGAAGTGATTATCCCGGAGCCGCTCTATGCGAACTATATCGGCTTTGCTGAGTATGCCCGCTGCAAGGTAGTGCCAATTACATCCTACATTGACAATGGTTTTGCTATGCCGACCTGTGAGGACTTTGAACGGAAGATTACTCCACGCACCAAAGCCATCATGTTGTGTAACCCCGGCAACCCGACCGGCTGTTTGTACAGTGAAGAAGCACTTCGTGAGATAGCAGCTATGGTGCAAAAGCACAACCTATTTTTGATTGTTGACGAGGTCTACCGAGAATTTTGTTACGACAATCAGCAGTATTTTTCTGCGCTTCACCTTGAAGGATTGGAAAACAATGTCATCGTGCTGGATTCGGTTTCCAAAAGATATAGTGCATGTGGTGCAAGAATAGGAATGGTCGTTACCCGCAACAAAGAGGTGATGCGTATCTTAACGCAGTTTTCTGAGGTCAGATTGAGTCCACCGACATTCGGTCAGATACTTACAGAGTACCTTGTAGATACGCCACAGCAGTATCTCGATGAGGTGAAGGAGGAATATGTAAAAAGACGTAATCTACTTTTTGAACGATTGAGCAAAATGGAAGATGTAGTCTGTTATCGTCCGGGAGGTGCATTTTACAGTTTTGTGCAGTTGCCTATAGACGATTGCGACCGATTCTGCAGGTGGTTGCTGGAGGAATTCAGTCTGGACAATAAAACGGTAATGCTCGCCCCAGGTAGCGGTTTTTACGCAACAGAAGGACTTGGAAAGCAGGAGGTCAGAATTGCATATGTTCTGAACGCAGATGATCTCAACCAGGCGATGGATTGCCTTGAAGCTGCGCTAAATACCTATCCCGGAAGGACTGAGCTGAAAAAGGCACGATAAGATTGGTTTTTCAGAATTTCCTGAAAAAAATACATAAAAAGCCCGCTGAGGCTCAGGTTCGACGGGCTTTTTCACATACAAGTTAAATAAAAATTCATTTCTTTGCAGGAATGAAAACTATATTAAAAATTCAAAAAGTAAATTAGTTATGAGGTTACAACATTATCCAATTGTGTTGGTACTGTTTCTTTTTTCCGCCTTTGTTTCCAATGCCCAGGAAATCATGACACCCGAATCGCTTTGGAAGTTAGGAAGAGTAAATCTGGAAGATGTGTCCAAAGATGGTTCGCTGGTATTATACAGTGTGACCAGTTATAATTTGCAGGAAAATAAAGGAAACCAGGATCTGTACCTGGTGTCCTCGGACGGAAATAATGCGAAAAGACTTACTGATTTTACAGGATTAGATAGTGATGGTCTTTTTTGTCCGGATGGGAACAAAATAGGTTTTTTAAGAGATGGAATACTATGGGAAATGAATCTCGATGGCAGTGTCCAGACCCAGGTAGGAAAGGAGCCTTTCGATGGCTTTAAGTATGCGCCTGACGGCAAGAGTATACTTTTTTTCAAAGATGTGAAATATTTCCAGACCGTAAAGGAGATGTATCCTGACCTTCCTGGTGCAAATGTGAAAGTCATAGACGGGCTTATGTACAGGCACTGGAAAAGTTGGGAGGACGACCAAAGAAGCAATGTTTTTGTGCAGCGATACGACAGCGGTAAGTTAGATGGTGAGGCCATAAACATTATGAATGTTCCTTACGATAGTCCACTAAAGCCACATGGTGGAAGCGAACAAATGGCCTTCAGTGTGGACGGAAAGAAGATAGCTTATACCTGCCGCAAAGAGAATGGTACTGCACTGGCTCTTAGTACAAATTCAGATGTTTTTCTTTACGACACAGAAAGCGGATTAACCAGAAACCTCAGTGAAGGCATCATGGGTTATGACCTTGACCCGGTTTTTTCTCCTGATGGCAAGTACATTGCATGGAGAAGTATGAAAACGGCCGGTAACGAAGCGGACAAAAGCAGAATCATGCTGATGGATCTTCAGACCGGAAAGAAAAGTGACCTGACGGCAAATTACGACCGCGATGCTGAAAATTTATGCTGGAGTGCCAATGGAGAGGAGTTGTATTTCATCAGCGGATCGGAAGGTACTCAGCACATTTTTGTACTCAACATTCAAAGCAACAAACTTCGGCAAATCAGCTCTGGAATGTTTGATTTCAGTGCCGTAAAAGATGGTGTTACATTTTTGATTGCCCAGCGGATGTCGATGACCGAGCCACCCACAATTGTACGCGTGGAGAAAAAGGATGGCAGTGCAACTGAAATTGTGCAGGAAAATACTGCATTCTGGAAAGGAATCAAAAAAGCAAGGGTGGAGAAGAAATACATTACAACCACAGATGGAAAGAAAATGTTGGTGTGGCATATTCTTCCGCCAGATTTTGATCCGGCAAAGAAATATCCTACATTGCTCTATTGTCAGGGTGGACCTCAGTCGCACCTCAGTCAGTTTTTCTCCTTCAGGTGGAATTTTCAATTGATGGCCAGCAAGGGTTATATCATCGTTGCTCCCTGCCGTCGCGGAATGCCGGGCTTCGGTGAAGCCTGGAACGCACAGATCAGCGGTGACTGGGGAGGGCAGTGTATGCGAGATTACTTTTCTGCAATCGATGCAGCGGCAAAATTACCATATGTAAACAAAAATAAAATGGGAGCGGTAGGCGCATCCTTCGGTGGATACTCCGTTTTCTGGCTTGCCGGGCATCATCAGAAAAGATTCAAGGCTTTTGTGGCTCACGCCGGCATATACAACTTTGAAAGTATGTATGGCACCACCGAAGAAATGTTTTTCGAAAACCACGAAAAGGGTGGTGCATATTGGGAGAAGCCGCGTCCAAAGATGTACGCTGTATCGCCGCATCTGTCAGCCGACAAATGGAATACACCTATTTTGATTACTCACGGGGAAAAAGACTTCAGGGTGCCGATAAGTGAGGGTATGCAGGCCTTTCAGGCAGCACAATTGCGAAAAATTCCAAGCAAATTTTTGTGGTTACCTGATGAAGGACACTGGATACAGAATCCACAAAGCAGTGTGCTTTGGCAGCGCGAATATTACTCCTGGTTGGACAAGTATCTGAAATAATTTTCATGATTCAGATACCAGTCTGGCCGCATCAAGCCAGAATTTTGCACCCCAGTTGACGCGTTGCAGGGGCATGTACTTGCCGATGATGGGAAAGGATCCCGGGATACCACCGCGCAGACCAGAAATGGGTATGCGCGATGGTGCCTCTCTGACCGTTTCAAAAAGTCGTTTTGAAAACATCTTATACTTTTCCTCACCGGTTAGTTGAAATAGTCGATAGAAGTTGATGGAAAGCTGCGCGTTTCCGGTAACGCATACGAAGCTGTAGTCACCTTTGAAGTCCTCATCGTATGAGCCCGCTACGTCACCATTTTTCTGCAGCTCATTAATAAATTGTTCAGCAATATCCTTTGCGATTTGGAGTCCCCGACTGTCTTTGAGTAGTGTTGCGCTTTCAAGAAACCCTCTCATCGTGTAGGCGATGGTATGTGTAAAAGCAGGTTTTCCAGGCGCAAACGACCAGTCCCAGTCTGCGTTTTTATCCTCGAATTTGTCGCAGTAAAAATTGTACGCAAGGTTCATTTTACGTTCCGTATCCTGATTCCGATTGTGTCGGTTGAGCAATAATACTGCCCAGATTACCCGGGAATAGTACGAGGGAACATAGCCCTCAACGTACGCTCCGCTTGTCCACTTGCCTTCTAAGTCTAGATTACCGCAAAGCCAGTCTGCCGTTTTTTTTGCAGCATCAAAATATTTTTCATCGCCGGTAAAAACAAATGAACGCTCCAAACCAAAGAGAATCATTCCACTATTGAATACGCTGGGAGAACCCTTTGTTCCTAGTCCGGCGGGGAAAGAACCATCAGGTTTCTGTATGCTCACGAGCCAGTCTGCAGCAGCCAGTGCATAATTTTTCATCCAGCACTCCTGGCAGATTTCATGATAATCCAGTAGCGTTTCGATGATATATCCTGTTGTTTCAGGATAGGCTTCAGACCAACCATTCAAAGGCCTCCGTAGGCGTGAATACCATGCGGCAGAGCCTTTTCCCTCGCAGGCATCAAAACTCTGTTTGAGCCACTCGAGTGTCGGATCGGCGAGATACTTCAGTTCAGTTTTATGCATATCCGAACATTTTGTAAACGGCGTAGCCAATCCATTCTTTAATCAGAAACTGCCAGAATTCAAGATATTGCGGATCGGGTGAAAGCCAGGTGCGTGGCTCATTGGTAATTCGCTCGGCTTTGTTGTCGGCCGGGAATGCCGTACATGAAAGTCCTGCTTTTTCGAAGCATGCGATGCTCCTGGGCATATGTGAGCCCGATGTAATCAGCAGACACTTAGATCGGGGAAATTTTTCGTCAACAAGTGCCTTGGTAAAAACCGCATTATCCCTGGTATTTCTGGAAGCGTTTTCGATAATGATATCCTCTTCGGGAATACCTGTTCTGACGAGAAAGGCCTTCACTTCATCTGCTTCCGGTTCAGGAGTTCTGCGAAAAACAGCTCCGTCACCGCTGCTCACCAGTATTTTTTTAACTTTACCTAGTCTGTACAACTCCATGGCCACTGTGATGCGCGGGTTGGCTGCGGAGGCAGTATAGCGGTCGTCTACCCGATGCAGACCGGAGCGCGTAAAACCTCCGAGAACGATGGCGATATCGTGGGTTTGAATACTCTGCAAAGGGATAAGGGTCGGCTCCCACCATTTTGCAACGATGTTGAAGCAGAGCGGATTGGTGAAAAAGAGCGCTGTTAGGAGGACAAATGTAATCGCCTTTTTCCTTTTCCATTGGTTATTGACCAATGTCGCCCTGGTCGCGCCGAGCAGTATCCAGTTCAGTGGCTTTGTAAGGAAAAAGAAAAGTTTGGAGAATAAGAAAAACATATGTCCTGTATTTTACGGTTGCCGGGGGAAATACTGAAATCACACCCATATTTTGATGATTGGATTATCCTGATTACATTTGTTGCAGCGATCATCTGAAAAAATATCCTATGCACGGACATTTCCCCAACAACATCTGCATTTCTCCGGCTCGCTTTTTATCTGGCAAAAATCTGCTTTTTACGGCAATAAATCTTCTGTTCTGTTATAATTTTCTGCACGCACAAGGATCTGCTGTTCCGCTGGGGAGCGATGCTTATCAGATAATAGACAGACTGGAGATCAAAACCGGCATTCCCGTACCATTTGTGACCGGAATGAAACCTTATTTGCGCGGAGATGTGGTCAGGTATGCTATGCAGTTGGATACCGCGGCCGTAGCCATTTCAAGTATGGACAGGAAAGATTTGTACTGGCTATTCAAAGACAACAATGAGTGGCTGGCACAGGGAGATTTTGCTAAATCACTGCTTACTGATCAAAAAACAGAAAAATCACAATCACAGCTCAGTTTTGAAAGCAACAAATACATTGAGAGAAAACCTGTTTTCCGGTATTTATTCAAAAGTCCGGCGAACGCTTTTGAACTTAATTCCAGGTATTTTCACCTGCGAATTAATCCTACCTTGAATTTTCGCCTAGGGAAAGACAGTTACGACGAACAATGGCAGTTTACCAATTTGAGGGGACTGCAGCTCAGGGGTGGGGTAGACGACAAGGTTTTTTTTTATGCTGATATTGAGGAGACACAGTCGAGGTTTGCTCCGTACGTTACCGAAAGAATTGAACGTGATCATGCCATTCAGGGTGCACATTTGTACAAACCGTACAACAGCCGGGTAATCAAAAATCTGAAAGATGGGTATGACTATGCAATAGCCAATGGCTACCTCGGCTTCAATCTGAGCAGGCATATAGGAATGCAGTTTGGGCACGGCACAAATTTTTTGGGTGACGGATACCGCTCATTATTGCTTTCAAACAATTCGGCCAACTACCTCTACTGGAAAATCAATACACAGGTTGGTAAATTCTCTTACCAGAATATTTTTACTCAGTTTTCGAGCGCCAATCAGGAGTCTGATACCCTTAGGCGTAAGTACATGGCAACGCATTTACTCAATTACAAACTATTTCCCGGCCTGGATATTGCCCTTTTTGAAAGTGTTATGATTCAGCCCCGAAGTGGCGATCAGTTTGATTTCAACTATCTGAATCCGGTCATTTTTTATCGCACTGTTGAATACATCAGTGGCAGTAATGACAATGCATTGCTGGGAATGCAGCTGAAATACAATTTTCTCAAAAGATTTTCACTATACGGTCAGTTGTTGCTGGATGAATTCAATGTGAAGTATCTGCTTTCGCTGGGCAATACCCCACAGGGCTGGTGGGCCAACAAATATGCCTTGCAAGGTGGACTGAAGTACATAGACGTGCTTGGAGTTGATCACCTCGATACCCGCCTAGAATTCAACTATATCAGGCCCTATACCTACTCGCATTATGAATCTACCTCGTACTCCAATGCCAGGCAGCCACTTGCTCATCCGCTCGGGGCCAACTGCAGTGAAGTCAGCTGGCAAATCCGATATGAACCACTGGCAAGGTGGAGGATAGATGCACGGGCACTATACATTCGCACCGGTGAGGACAGTACTTTTCAGCGGCCTTATGGGCAAAATGTGTTGTCTCCGTATTACCGCTTTCCCAACGAGTTTGGCAATACTGTTGGACAGGGTATTCCGACAAAAATATACATTGCCGGAATAGACATCAGCTACCAGTTTATGCACAATATGTTTGCAGAGTTGCAGTATTTTTATCGATACAAAAACAGTGCTTTGGATTCGCGGGATGAGAAAAGCAGCTATATCGGGGCTGGTATAAGAATAAATATTGCCAACCGCAGAATGGACTGGTAAAAGGATAGTTCATAAATTATATGCTCAGGTATTTCCGACAGATTTCTGCCGACTACAGGTGGTCTTTTCTTGGCACCTCTGTACTAGCGTTGACCCAGTTGCTGCAGATGATCATTGCGGCAAGATTGCTTCTGCCTGCAGAACTGGGAATGTGGGCAGTCCTGATGATGTTGTATCGTCTGCTGACGCCCCTTGTGGAAGCAGTTAACAGGGCAGTTATCAGAGAAAAAAGCTTAGTGCAGACACAGATAGACACCTTGTTTAGTCTGAACGTACTTTCGGGACTGAGTGCCGCGGTCTTGTTGTTCATCTTGGCCGATGCTGTTTCACAGTTTTTTTACCTAGATGGTTCAGATTTTTATTTCGGTGTTTTTTCCCTCATATTTATAGTAATCGGACTTGGCACTCTCAGAGGAAGTCTTCTGCAGAAGGACCTTCAATTCCGCAAGTTGGCAACAATTCAGGTATTTGCTTCGCTCTGTGAGTTCGCATTATTTTTGGTGTTGCTTCTTCAGGGTTGGCGCTTGTGGTCATTGTTACTGGCGTTTATGCTGCGATTTAGCATTCAGCACCTTTCTTACCTGATTTTTAGTGGCTACAGTGTTCGTTTCGGTTGTAATATTAATAGTATCAGGCCAATCATCGGTTTTGGCAAATACGATCTCGGTGCCCAGTTGCTGAACTATTTTTACACCAATATTGACAATATCCTGGTCGGTCGACTGTTGGGACAAACAGCTTTGGGGTACTACGCTCTTGCATGGGATATAACTGTAAAACCGGTTTCATTTTTCAATCCTGTCATTTTACGGGTTGCTTTCCCACTCATGGCAAAAGCATCGAATGTCAAAAAACTCTATATTGAAGCCCTGAAAAAAGTAGCGCTTGTGCAGTTGCCTGTTTATAGTTTACTGGCTCTTCTGATGTATCCGCTGATCGCATTGGTTTACGGACAGCAGTGGACACCTTCGGCAGGTCCAGCAGTTGTGCTTTGCGGAGTAGCTTTGCTGAGGGCACTCGCCGAGCCTGGGGCTTCAGTGCTTGCAGTAAAAGGGAGAGTTGACTTTGAGTTTTATTTTCAGTTTCTGAATATCCTGGTTACAGTATTGAGTATTTTCCTTTTTTATTACTTGAAACCTGAAATCAGCAGCATTTCTTTTGCCATGCTGCTCGCCCATGTGCTGCTTATGTCTTACTGGTTCCGTTGGATATGGAAACACCTCATACAAAGTGAGTCGCCGGCACTCCAACACAAGTAATCAGTGCGGATACGATCTCACCAAAATTCATAAATAGCTGTATGATAGATGATTGCGGTTGGAATGCCACCTATCTTTGATCTACATTAAAAAAAGTAAAAATCATTTTGGGAAATACTTAAAGAATGAGTAATTTTGCTACTCATTTGCTTATTTTTTATACTATTTAACAGGTATTTTGGATTAATTATTTGTTATGGCAAGCAATGACTAGATTGATTGTGGCGGAGAAGCAAGGGTCTGCTTGCGTAGTTCAGCAATGTAATCTGAATGAAGAGCATAGTTGAATGCAGTGTTTAATTTATGAAGTATAATTTCTGCCCATGTTAGAAACATTAATATCCTCGAAAACCAGAGTAAAGTTGTTGCTGAAATTCTTTCTCAACAGCAGTACCACTGACTACCTCCGAAATCTCGAGGCAGAATTCGGTGAGTCTACGAATGCCATCCGTCTGGAATTAAACCGTCTGGAAGAAGCCGGAATGCTCTCTTCATTTTCGGACGGAAACAAAAAGAAATTTCAGGCCAACAAGAATCACCCGCTCTTCAAAGACATTCACAACATTATCAGAAAATATGTCGGTATTGACCAGATCATAGAAAATGTGATTGAAAGGCTTGGTGATGTTGAGGAGGTTTTTCTGACCGGAGGATTTGCAAAAGGCCTCGACAGTAATGTAATCGATTTGATATTTGTAGGAAACATTGATAGGGCTTATCTAAATGAATTGGTTGGAAAAGTGGAAAAATTGATTCATAGGAAGGTCAGGTTTGTCATTTACAGCGAAATGGAATTTCAAGAGAATCTGAAAGAGAAGGAGCGGAATTCTTTTCTGCCACTTTGGTCCAAATAGTGCTGGGGAAACATATTAACATATAGTAAAAATGGAATACTTCGCACACGAGACTGCTGTTATTGATGAGGGCTGCAAGATTGGAAAGGGCACAAAAATCTGGCATTTCTGCCATATCATGCCTGACAGTATCATCGGAGAAAACTGTAATCTCGGTCAGAATGTGGTGGTCTCCCCAAAGGTCGTTTTAGGCAAAAATGTAAAGGTGCAAAACAATGTGTCCATTTATACGGGAGTCGTTTGTGAAGATGATGTTTTTTTGGGCCCTTCGATGGTGTTTACAAATGTCATCAATCCGAGAAGTGCGGTAAACCGGAAAGACGCGTTTGCAGCAACAATCGTGGAGAAGGGCGCATCGATTGGTGCCAATGCAACCATTGTCTGCGGGAATAAAATCGGAAAATATGCAATGGTCGGAGCAGGTTCGGTGATAGTGAAAGAGGTTTTGCCTTACGCACTGGTTGTCGGCAACCCTGCGAGACAGGTAGGGTGGGTAAGCGAGTACGGTAACCGACTGGAGTTTAATACTGACGGATTGGCCGTTTGTAGAGATACAAACGAACGCTATATTTTTAAAGATGGTCATGTTAACAAAGAGGAAAAAGATTTCAAATAATAAAACCAACACCGAGACCCGGTTCGAATTCTGGGCCAGCATAATGAGATGTATCAGGAACTAATAAAAAAGGAAAAGAAAATTGCAGTTATCGGACTCGGATACGTGGGTTTGCCGATAGCGCTTGAATTTGCCAAGCATTTTAGTGTAATTGGATACGACATCAATGCCGGTCGGATAGAAATGATGCGAAGGCATATTGATCCATCCAATGAGATTGACAAATCAGCATTTGAAAATACCGACATCCTTTTTTCTTCTGACAGGGAGGACTTAAAAAAGGCCCACTCTTTCATCGTTTCAGTTCTCACTGATATTGATGAACACAAAGTGCCTAATCTACGTCCGCTGCTTAACGCATCAAAAAGCGTGGCATATGGTCTGAAAAAAGGTGATTATGTGGTATTTGAGTCAACAGTATACCCTGGCTGCACAGAGGAGGACTGTTTGCCCGTAATTGAGCAGGAAAGCGGTCTTTCGCTTGGCGATTTCAAACTTGGCTATTCTCCTGAGCGAATTGTTCCGGGTGACAAGGTGAGAACACTTACCAAAATTCTGAAGATTGTTTCCGGGTCTGATGAAGAGGCAAGTGCAGAGATTGCAGCTGTTTACGGGCATATCATTGAGGCAGGAGTTTACCGCGCCAGTTCTATTAAAGTGGCCGAGGCGGCAAAAGTTATTGAAAATACCCAGCGTGATATCAATATTTCCCTGATGAATGAATTGTCGATGATTTTTGATAAGGCAGGAATTGATACCAGGGAGGTGATCGAAGCAGCTGGGACCAAGTGGAATTTTGTGAAATTGTATCCCGGACTGGTGGGTGGACATTGTATTGGGGTAGATCCGTACTACCTTATGCACAAGGCCATTGAGCTTGGGCATGACCCGCAGGTGATTCGCTCAGGTAGACGTATTAATGATCAAATGCCTGCCTGGATTGCCAAAAAACTGGTGCAGACACTGATTTCAGGCGGTAAAAATCCGAAAGACACCAGGGTGCTAGTGATGGGCATTACTTTTAAGGAAGATGTTTCTGATATCCGCAATTCCAAGGTAGTTGACCTGATACATGAAATTGAGGGTTATTCTGTGCAGGTTGATGTTCTTGATCCCTATGCAGATACAGATGCGGTTATGCATGAATACCAGATTTCTCTGGCGAAGGATGCAGCAGGCAGTTATGATGCCGTTGTGGTGGCAGTTGCACACAAAGATTTTAAGCACATGAATGTGACGGATTTTAAGGCAATGATGAACACCGATCCGGTACTTATTGACGTGAAAGGCACTTTTGACAAAAAGACGTTTGAAAAGGAACTGACCTACTGGAGACTATAGACAATTGTTTAACAACTACAGGAAATTGTTTTGATTGACGAGACAACACCACGATGGTATGCTGTGCATACGCGTTTTAAATCTGAAAAAGTAGTCGTCCGGCTGCTCAGGCAAAAGCACATTGAGTGCTACTTGCCGTTACAGAAAAGATACCGATTGCATGGTGCCAAGAGGTTAATGACAGAGTTGCCCCTCATTAGTTGCTATGTTTTTGTCTACATCACAAGGGAAGATTATGTAAAAGTACTGGAAACGGAGTACGTGGTTGGTTTTGTGCGTTTTGCAAAAGATATATTCCCCATACCCGATGAGGAATTTAATCTGATGAGGCGAATTGTGGGAGAGGATGTAGATGTTGCTGTAGAAAAATATACTTTTTATGCAGGTGATGAGGTTGAAATTGTGCTGGGAAATCTGGCCGGGATTAGAGGAAAAATGGTGGAAATAGATGGTAAAAACAGGGTCCTGGTAGAACTTGGTCACCTAGGTTTCCATCTCCAGATCAGCATTGATAAACAGCAGCTGATTAAAGTTTAAGCGAAAGCTGATTTATTGAAAAACAAAAAATAAAAATCCAGACATCAGTGATGATGCAGCGTATTTGCGTGGTTCCAAATAAAATGGCAACACGCAAACCATTTTTAGTAATTTCAGAATTTAATTCTGCCCTATTTGATAAATCAAGCTGATTTATCAACGGCGAAGCCATTTAAAAAATTTCAGTTTGCTTCGAAAAGCAACTGTCTACGGAAGGTAAAATATGAATATAGCAGTTATTGGAACAGGTTATGTCGGATTGGTGACAGGTACCTGTTTTGCAGAAACAGGCAACAATGTCCTTTGTGTAGACATTGATCAGAAAAAAGTAGAAATGCTAAAAAAAGGAGTGGTTCCCATCTATGAGCCGGGACTCGAGCTCCTCTTTCAGCGAAATACCAAACAAGGGAGATTGCATTTCACGACTGAACTCAGAGAGGCGGTAGACATTGCTGAGATTATTTTTCTCGCATTGCCAACTCCCCCAGGCGAAGACGGGTCTGCAGATCTCAGTTACATATTGGGTGTGGCGAAGGACTTGGGAAAGCTCATTCACTCATATACAGTTATTGTCGATAAAAGCACCGTGCCGGTGGGTACCTCCGAAATGGTTACTTCTGCAATTAGAACTGAACTTGACAAGAGATTTACTCCGGAGGATGCTGCTGAGGGCCTGTTTGATGTCGTCTCCAACCCAGAATTCTTGCGCGAGGGGGTTGCCGTTGAGGACTTTATGAAGCCCGACCGCGTAGTGATAGGCACAAGTTCAGAGCGTGCGGCCAATAAAATGAAACAACTGTACGAACCCTTTGTGAGACAGGGAAATCCTATATACATTATGGATGAGCGCTCAGCGGAAATGACAAAATATGCCGCAAATTCTTATCTGGCTACCAGAATTTCTTTCATGAATGAAATTGCCAACCTCTGTGAAGCCATGGGTGCAGACGTGGACAAAGTCAGAATTGGGATGGGCAGCGACAACCGCATCGGAAAGCGGTTTTTGTTCCCCGGAATCGGTTACGGTGGTTCATGTTTCCCAAAAGATGTTCAGGCGCTGGCCAAAACTGCCGAGGAGCACGGCTACGAATTCCAGATTCTGAAATCTGTTATGAAAGTCAATGAGAAACAAAAAAGCAGAATATACCAAAAGGTATACGAGTTCTTTAGAGGAGACCTGAAGGGAAAAACTTTTGCACTGTGGGGACTGGCGTTTAAACCCAATACTGACGATATCAGAGAGGCACCGGCCTTGACGATCATTGAGGAGCTTCTGGAAGCTGGCGCAAAAATAAGGGCTTTTGATCCAGAAGCAGTTGAAAATGTTAGGACCTTGCTGGGTACTAAGATTGATTATTTCCAGGATCAGTATGAGGTTCTGGTGGATGCCGATGCTCTGATTATCGCCACTGAGTGGAATGTATTCCGCACTCCGGGTTTTGACGTACTTAGAAAACTGCTTCGTCAACCGGTCATATTTGATGGTAGAAACCTCTACGATTTGCATGTGATGGAATCTGAAGGTTTTTACTACAATTCAATCGGAAGAAAAACTGTCAAATAAGCCTCATAAAACAATCTCACAACAATATAAACTACAAAATTCAACAGATAAGATGATTCCAATGGTCGACCTAAAAGGTCAGTACAAGAAAATAAGAAAACAAATCAACGCTGAGTTTGCTTCTGTACTGGAAAATGCAACATTTATAAACGGTCCGGTAGTCGGAGAATTTCAACGCGATTTTGAGCGTTATTTGGGGGTAAAACATGTGATTCCATGTGCCAATGGTACCGATTCTTTACAAATTGCTATGATGGCACTTGGTCTGAAGCCCGGAGATGAGGTCATCGTACCAACATTTACCTATGTGGCAACTGCGGAGGTAATTGCTTTATTAGGACTAACACCGGTGATGACCGATGTAGATATCAATACATACAACATTACGCCTAAAATCATAGAAAAAGCAATCACTCCTCGTACCAAAGCCATTGTTCCGGTGCATCTCTTTGGCCAGAGCTGCGATATGGAAGGTATAATGGCCATCGCAAAAAAGCATAGTTTGTATGTGATTGAAGACAATGCCCAAGCGATTGGCGCGGACTACAAATTTTCTGATGGCAGGATTGCCAAAACCGGAACAATTGGTCATATTGGCAGCACATCTTTTTTCCCATCAAAAAATCTGGGTTGCTATGGTGACGGAGGTGCTATTATGACCAATGATGATCAACTTGCAGCGAAAATGAGAATGATTGCCAACCACGGACAGCCGGCGAGATACCTCCACGATGTCGTTGGAGTGAATTCCCGACTTGATTCACTACAGGCAGCTGTGCTGAAGGTTAAGCTACCACACCTGGACAAGTACGCGAAGGCCAGGCAGAGGGTTGCAGCCGGTTATGACAAGGTTTTTAGAAATATCGAGGGATTGCAGATTCCTAAAAGAAGTCGTAATTCCAGTCATGTTTTTCACCAGTACACACTAAGGGTAAAAGACGGAAGGAGAGAAGCTTTGCAAAAGTATCTGGATAGCAAGGGCGTTTCCTGTATGATTTACTACCCGATTCCACTGTACAAACAAAAGGCATTTGAGGCGTACTGGAACGGAAAAGAATTGCCTGCAACAGAAATTCTTTGCAATGAAGTACTATCAATACCGGTGCATACCGAAATGAGCAAGGAAACCTTAAATTTTATCACAAAGCAGGTACAAGATTTTTTTGCTGCATAATTCTATAAATCACAGCATTGTAAAACCCGTCATAAACTGCAAACAATCAGCAACTTGAACACAGTTGGTACTTCAAAACACGTAAATAAAACAGGAAAAACAATACTTGTCACCGGAGGCTCCGGTTACATTGGAAGCCATACTGTTGTAAATCTCCTCGAGAAGGGATTTCGGGTTATCTCGCTCGACAATTACGACAATTCACACAAGTGGATTAACAATCGTATTTTGGAAATTGCAGGAAACGAGGCGAAAGTTCATTTTCATGATGTTGACATCTGCGAAAAACAAAAGCTTCGTAAAATTTTTGAAAAATATCCCGAAATCAGTGGAATCATCCATTTTGCAGCACACAAGGCAGTGGGCGAATCTGTAGAAAATCCGCTTAAATACTACGACAATAATCTAAACGGATTAATCAGCATTTTACAGATGGCTGCCAAGTTTCAGGTCCCGAATTTTATTTTTTCCTCTTCCTGTACTGTTTATGGTAATGTTGATAAACTTCCTGTGACAGAAAGTACGCCACTGCAGACAGCCGAAAGTCCGTATGGTGCAACCAAAGTTATGGGTGAGCGGATTGTCACTGACTTTGTTCATGCCACACCAATCGCAAAGGCTGTTCTGTTGCGTTATTTCAATCCTGCAGGGGCACACTCATCCGCGTTGATTGGTGAGCTTCCTCAAAACAAGCCCGCAAATCTGGTTCCCGTGATTACGGCAGTGGCTTCAGGAAAAATGGACTGTCTCACCGTCTTTGGAACGGATTACGATACACGTGATGGCTCCTGCGTGCGTGACTACATACATGTGTCTGATCTCGCAGAAGCACATACCCTGGCCATGCAGGCCTTGCTTAACGGTAAACTAAACCGTGTAGAAGTGTTCAATCTTGGAATTGGGCAGGGGGCAACTGTACTCGAGGCCATCAAGGCATTTGAAAAAGTAAGCGGAAAAAAACTGAACTATGCTCTCGGTCAGCGAAGAAAAGGGGATGTGGTAGCCATATATGCCGATTATCAGAAGGCACAGAAAGTGCTGGGATGGTCACCTATATTCAATATGGAAGACATCATGCGTACTGCGTGGGAATGGGAGAAGCAACTTGACAACGATAATTACTTTACTTCAGGAAGACAATGAAAATGAAAGGAATAATTCTCGCCGGAGGATCCGGCACGCGATTGTACCCAATTACGATGGGAATCAGTAAACAATTGATGCCCATATACGACAAGCCTATGATTTATTATCCTCTTTCCGTGCTGATGCTCGCCGGAATCAGGGAAATTCTGATCATCACCACTCCTGAGGACAATACACAGTTCAGGCGTCTTCTGGGTGATGGTTCAGATGTAGGTTGTCGATTTGAATATGCCATACAGGAAAAACCAAATGGTCTTGCTCAGGCGTTTGTCATTGGTGCTCCTTTCGTGGGTAACGATAAGGCGGCTTTGATTCTTGGCGACAATATTTTTTACGGAAGTGGCTTAAGTAAAACGCTTCAGGAAGCATCCGACATCGAAGGTGCATTGATTTTTGCCTATGAGGTTTCCGATCCGGAAAGATATGGGGTTGTGGCATTTGACCAACAAAATAAAGCGGTATCGATAGAGGAAAAACCTGCAAATCCAAGATCCAATTATGCTGTTCCAGGTTTGTATTTTTACGACAATTCCGTCTTGAAAGTGGCCGCTGAAATAGAGCCCTCAGCACGCGGCGAATATGAGATAACCGATGTGAATAAATGGTACCTGGAACAGAACAAACTGAAGGTCGCTGTCCTAAATCGCGGAACAGCCTGGCTTGACACGGGAACTTTTGATTCGCTTCACGACTCATCTGAGTTTGTAAGGGTAATAGAAAAAAGACAGGGATTGAAAATAGGTTGTATAGAGGAGGTTGCATACCGTATGGGATTCATAGACAGGACGCAGATGATCAGTCTTGCCGATAAATACGCGAAGAGCGGCTATGGAGAATATTTAAGAAGGCAGGTAAAATGAAGAATTTCCTCTTGATAGGAGCAGCCGGCTATGTGGCTCCAAGGCACATGAAGGCCATAAAGGAAACGGGAAACCGGCTGGTTGCCGCTCTTGACAAGTGTGACTCTGTCGGAATACTGGATTCCTATTTTCCGGAAGCAGATTTTTTCACAGAATTTGAACGCTTCGACCGTCATGTGGAAAAACTAAAGCGACAGGGAATTGCTATGGATTACCTTTCGGTGGCTTCTCCGAATTACCTTCATGATGCGCATATCAGGTTCGGATTGCGCCATGGAGCCGATGTGATATGCGAAAAACCACTCGTGCTCAATCCCTGGAATGCCGATGCGCTACAGGAAATTGAACATGAAACAGGTAGAAAAGTCAATGCCATACTTCAACTCAGACTCCATGAAGCTGTAGCGGCCCTGAAAGAGAAAATCAGTTTATTGCCCGAAAACCATCGCTGTGACGTTGAAATGACCTACATTACAGGTAGAGGAAGCTGGTATCACAATAGCTGGAAGGGTGATTTGTCCAAATCCGGAGGAATTGCAACAAATATAGGCATCCATTTTTTTGATCTACTCATTTATCTTTTTGGCGATGTCGAAGAAAATGTAGTTCATCTGCTGGAAAAGAACCATGCTGCAGGTTATATCACCTTCAATAAGGCGAGAGTGAGGTGGTTTTTGAGTATTGACGAAAAAATGATACCGGAAAGGCACAGGAACATAGGAAACCGCACGTACCGTTCAGTTCTGGTTGATGGCGATCAGGTT
Organism: Lewinellaceae bacterium; assembly: GCA_947459655.1. Taxonomy (GTDB): domain Bacteria; phylum Bacteroidota; class Bacteroidia; order Chitinophagales; family Saprospiraceae; genus CANHEE01. The sequence goes on along the minus strand of CANHEE010000003.1, from coordinate 27,382 downwards.
GATTTGAGTGAGGGTTTTACTGATTTACATACCAAAAGTTACGGGGCCATATTGAATGGGGATGGGTTCCCGATTTCTGAGGCAAGAAAAGCGGTGTTGATTACGCATGACATCAGAAATGCCGGAACAAAACCTGATCATCCAATAAAGCATCCGTTGCTTGCTCATCTCTAAACATTAATCTGACAGCACTGTGTCTAAAAAAAGAATTTTAATTACGGGTGCAGCGGGATTCCTGGGCTCGCATCTTTGTGACAGGTTCATCGCCGAGGGATATCAAGTCATTGGCATGGACAATTTGATCACGGGTAATCTTGAGAACATCAGCCACCTGTTTCCTGTAGCCTCTTTCGAGTTTTACCACCACGATGTTTCCAAATTTGTCCACGTCCCCGGAGAGCTAGACTATATTCTTCACTTTGCATCGCCTGCCAGTCCGATTGACTACCTTCAGATGCCTATTCAGACGCTGAAGGTTGGCTCACTTGGCACGCACAATCTGCTTGGGTTGGCAAAAGCGAAGCAGGCCAGATTTATGATTGCCTCTACATCCGAGGTATATGGCGATCCGCTTGTACATCCCCAGAATGAGGAGTACTGGGGACACGTAAATCCAATTGGTCCTCGCGGCGTGTACGATGAAGCCAAGCGTTTTCAGGAGGCGATTACGATGGCATACCATACCTACCACGGACTGGAAACCCGCATCGTGCGGATTTTCAATACGTACGGCCCAAGGATGCGCGTAAACGATGGCAGGGTATTGCCGGCTTTTTTCTCCCAGGCCATAAGGGGAGAGGGGCTAACCATTTTCGGCGACGGTACTCAGACCCGCTCATTCTGCTATGTAGACGATCTTGTGGAGGGTATTTATCGCCTGTTGCTCAGTGATTATTCGCTTCCTGTAAACATCGGAAATCCTTCGGAAATCACTATGCTGACCTTTGCAGACGAGATTCTTGCGCTCGTTGACAACCCCAAAGCCTACAAAGATTATCGGCCATTGCCGGTTGATGACCCCAAACAGCGTCAGCCGGACATCAGTAAGGCAAAGGAAATCCTTGGCTGGGAACCAAAGGTAGATAGAGCAGAAGGCTTGCGCAGAACGTACGAGTATTTTAAACAAGTAGTGAAATAGTATCCCTGAAATCAATTTATACAACGGATTATGGAACCAACTCATCAAAATGAAACCGTCTCGTCAAATGAGATTACTTTTAAGGATGTTATCCTGAAAGTGAAGGATACCTATCTGGAGGTTAAAAAAGGCTGGAAAATTATCTTAATTTTCATTGCGTTTGCACTGCTGGCCTCATTGTACAACTACTGGACCAATCCCAAAAAGTACACGGCTACGCTGACTTTCATGGTCAATGAAAATGAAGGGGGAGGTGGACTTGCCGGTGCTGCAAGCATCCTGAACTCACTGGGAATGCAGGCACCAATGGAGGACAACCTGGATAAAATTCTTGCTCTTTCAAAGTCATTTCGAATTATTCAGGATGCCTTGCTAACCAAAACGCAGGTTGACGGTCAATATGATTTCTTGGGAAATCACATCATCCGAACCTACAATCTGTATGAGAAAGACTGGAAGAAAATAGCTATTCTGAAAGACTTCAGGTTTACAAGACCAGATCTGGATTCCTTCTCTGTCGCTGAGCGCAAGGCCATAAAGAGCATTTACAATATTGTCATCGGAACCGAGTCAAAGGAAGGACTGATGGCAAACAGTCAGTCACGGCTTACCTCTATAATGACGATGAAAGTGACAACCATTTCTGACGAATTATCTGTCAGTCTTGCCAGAATCATATTCCAGCGTTTGAGTGATTTCTACATTGAAAAAACAGTAGAGCGAGAGGCGGAGACCTATCGGTTGGTAAAACGCAAAGTAGACTCCCTAAAAAGTGTGCTAATAGGTGCAGACTACAGACAGGCCAAGTTTGAAGACAGCAACCGCGGGTTGTTGATGGAAACGGTAAAAGTGCCGACTAAGCAATTGAGCAGAGATGTTAGCCGTCTGACAATTATGTACGGTGAAGCGGTGAAAAATCTGGAGCTATCCGATTTTGCGCTTAAAAATAAAAGGCCGTATGTACAGGTCATTGACATGCCCTTTTCTCCCAATGAGCCCAGTGCCAGATCCCTGGCCAAAGCCATTGCGATTGGCATCGGGCTTGGAATACTGCTGGGTACGTTGTTCCTGATTTTCAGGAGGCTCATCAGAGAAAGTCTACGGCAGTAATCAAGATAAGCAGCGCCAAGCCGGTATACATCTGAATATGGGAATTCTGAAAAAGAATGTGATTGCGACGGTTTCACAAGTGTTGGTTTTCGCCTTGTGCCAGTTTGTATTATATAGGCTGATCATCATGCAACTGGGCGTGGAAAAACTCGGACTATGGTCTGTCATCACTTCTTTTACGATGACCGCAAGCATAGGAAATTTTGGTGCAAGTGGTTCAAGTATAGTCATGTTTGTAGCCAGGTATCTTGCAGAGGACAACAGGGAAAAAGTTAGGAAGATTGTTTCTACCAGTCTCATTTTTGTTACTATTTCAGTATCGGTCACGTTGATGATATTGTTTCCGGTTGCGAAATTTACCCTGTATAAAATGTTGTCTCCGGATTATTTTGAGTATACTTCACAGCATTTGCTCTATCTTTCGTTTGTATATTTTATTTTATATTCTGTTTCTTTTCTACTTTGGTCTGTGATAGATGGTTACCAGATGTATGTCAGGCGGGTCCTTTTCAATTCCCTGGCACAAATTCTGAATCTTGCACTTTCTGCAAAACTTATGATTTATTACGATTTGCAGGGACTATTCTGGGCGCTCATTATTCAATACCTCTTCTTAACCGTCGCAGGTTTGCTCATTGTTTACAGGTTGGTACGATTCAGACTGGTTTTTTGTCGCGAGAGCTTCAGGGAGATCTTCAGGTACGGGATAAAATTGCAGGGCATCTCTTTGTTGAGCACCTTTTCAGAGCCCATCATCAAATTTTTTCTGACGCTAACCGGCGGGCTGGCCATAACAGGGTACTACGAAATGGCGAATAAAATAACCAATCAGATCAGAAGTCCTTTAATGGTTGGCTTACAGACACTAATTCCTGCGATTGCAGAATCCAATGAAGATCGCGAAGAAAAAATTTCACATTACTTCAAAAAATCAACTGTCCAGATACTTGACCTCGCGCTGATGACGTCGGGACTATTTATCATTCTTTTACCATTAATATCGAGGTACTGGGTTGGGTCGCTAAATGAAACATTCATCTGGATGTCGGTTTCGTTGTCACTGGGTTACCTGTTGAATACCATCGCTTCTCCAATAAATTACATCAATCTGGGCACAGCTCATCTGAATGGAAATGTATATCAGCAGTTGATTCAAACCATCAGTGTAGTAATTTTCTCATTGATTTTTGGATTTTTATTCCATTCTGCCAAAGGCATGAGTGTTGCTCTTGGACTCAGTATTGCTGTAGCGGCCGTATGGATGTTTTACGATTTCGGCAGAAGATATCATCTGAATATTACTAAAGCTGGAATCCTAAAACCCAAAAAATGGTTCTCACTCATTTTTGCACTGGTAATACTTCTGGTTTTGCTGATCAATTTTCAGGTTGAGGCGTCTTTCCAATATCTTGCAATGACATCCATCACAGCATTGGTTTTTATCTTTTTGTTTTTTTCGGATGCCCTAAAGTCACTGATGCTGCAGATTTTACCATTCACGCTGATTAAAGACCACAAATCGTGATACGTTACTTCAGCAGGGATGAGAACATTGGGAAACTGGGGATGTGGCTTTTTTTGCTCACCTGCTTCAGTTACCCAATCACAGCGGTGCCCATCGCTTCGCTGGGTCTGCCTTCGACGCCTATTAATATGACCCTGAAGGGCATTTTCTGTGGTATTTCACTTTTTATCTTACTCATTTGTGTTTTCAGAAAAAACGAACCCCTGAACAAAGTACATTACGTACTTTTCCTGTTCTGGTTAATTTACAGCATACGGTTAATTCACGATATTTCGTTTGCAGGTGTTAAGCTGGCGGATGGGTCTGGTAACTCAGAATTCGTTAAAAATACGGCGTTTCAGGTTTATTCCTTTTTTTTTCTTTCTGCTCTGATTCCTTCTTTGGCAATCATCTTTACCGCCAGGTACATAAATTTACAGTCACTGGTAAAACACCTGATCTTTTTTCTTGTGCTGGCAAATGTCGAGGTTGCAATTTATCTCTACCAAAACATTACTATGCTGGGTAAAGACCTTTTTGCGGAGCGGGCAAATATTATGAATGAAGAGGATGTTGGAAGGGGAGTGGTGCTAAATACTATTTCCATTGGCTACTACGGGCAGCAGCTCGCCGTGAATGCCCTTGCTTGGCTCATTGTCATCAGGAAAAATCCGCTTCTGCGAAAAATGCTGTTGATGCTGGTTTTGGGATTGGGATTTTTTAATGTAATGGTTGCAGCATCACGCAGTCCGCTGATTTCTTTGGTTTTGCTGACCATTGTCATGCTGTTTTATAATTTTGTAAAGTACGCCAAATCTGCTAAATACCTGATGAATTCTATTGCATCAGTGACCTTGCTGACGTGGATTTATTTTTCCGTCATTCAGCCCTACACGGAAGGCAAAGACTTTGCCCTGCTGAACAGACTGATAGAATTCCAGACTGACAGGGCCTCCGGGGGTAAGGAATACAGGGATTTTGCATACGCTTCAGCATGGAACGACTTTGTGGAGAGTCCCGTTATCGGGAAGCAGTTCCTAGGCACATTCGATAATTTTTATCCGCACAATTTCCTTTTGGAAACACTGATGGCGACCGGCTTAATTGGAGGTATACTGATGCTGATTATCATCATTTCACTAATTCTTAGGGCCATTTCAAGTTTTGGGGCAGAGCAAAAGTACCAATTCCTCGCGTTGGTGTTTGTTTTCCCCAAAGTTGCGCTTGCAATGACCTCGGGCTGCTTGTTTACGGACCCTGATTTCTGGATACTGCTGAGTTTTTTTCTTTCTCTAAATTTTGCAGGGTCATCCCGGCCCAATCAGGCGGTAGTAACCATAGCCCACAATTAAAAAGCAAGAGGTTAATAATATGCGAATATGCATCATCAAGGGCATGGTAGTCAGTTACTCTCAGGGATTTTACGATCGCTTGCTGGCCCAAAATGAACTAGATGTCACCATTTTTTGCCAAAGTAGCATTCCAGGCGTGAACCTGAAATCAATACACACAAGGTATCCCGAACATATCAATCTTGTGAGGAACATCACATTAAAGCACGAAAAAGCTTCCTGGCAATTTCTTCCTTGGCGGAAAATATTTTCGGAATATGATGTGTATTTCGTGACCGGCAACCCACGAAACCTCTCTAATGTAGCTATAGCGACATGCCTGAAGTTTTTAGGTAAAAAAGTAGTGTTGTGGACGATGGGCCATTCTCATCGTGCCAATCCCCTCACAGAAAATATTCGAATATGGTGGTCTAAGTACTTTAACTTTTTGCTTTTGTACACCGACGCAGAGGTACATTATTTCAGGGAAAAGGGTTTCAAAGACCAGTTTTTAATCGGTCAGAACAACGGCCTCGATCAGCAAAAAATTGATAGGGAAATAGAAAAGTGGTCTGAGGAAAAACTGGATCTATGGAGGAAAGCACATGAAATTTCTGAGAAGAAAATTATTCTTTCCTGCTCGCGTCTGACCGAAAAAAACAGGTATGATGTAATTATACAGGCTCTTGCCATTCTGAAACCCTCGATACCGGATATTTACTGGGTGGTCATCGGAGATGGTCCTGAGTTGTCTGCATTGAAATCGCTCGCATATAGCCTGGGGGTAATTGATAATGTACATTTTGCAGGCGAGATTTACGAGGAGGAACTGCTTTGTCCATGGTTTTTATCCTCAAGCGTGTTTGCCCATCCGGGAGCAATTGGCCTTAGTCTTATGCACGCTTTTGGCTATGGTTTACCACTGGTTACACATGGTAACGCCACGCTACAGGGTCCTGAATTTGCCGCTTTTGAAGAGGGTGTAACCGGATTAAGTTATAGAGAGGGGGACTTCACAGATTTCGCAGAAAAGGTAGCCCTATTGTTGCTTGATGATGAAAAAAGAAAAGCAATGGCAGAACAAAACCAGCAAATTACAAGAACCCGGTACAATGTTGATATTATGGTTGAGCGGTTTATTCGGATTGCCGGGGAGGCCTATCAGTCCTAAAACACAAGTCAGAAATGGAAACCGCTAAAACAGATTATTACCGCGATAAACAGTCAACCTATTACGGATCTGACAGGGATGATGTGTTCAACGTCATCAAAAAGTTTGGCAAATTTAGTCATGCTCTGGAGGTGGGTTGTGGCAGCGGTGCCTTGCTTACCTCGCTAAAACGAAGTGGATTAGTGAGCAGTGTGACAGGTCTGGATCCCTACGGAAGTCCGCAGCCGGATCACATTCTGGACCAGTTCTTTAAAGGTACATTTGAGGAAGTTTTACCCGAGTTAAAGAATCTTCAGCCAACTGACCTGATCATATTTGCAGATGTCCTTGAGCATATGGAAGATCCATGGACGGTGCTTCGGTCTATCTGCAAGGACCATCTTGCTAAAAACGGCCTCGTAGTAATCAGCATTCCCAATTTCAGGAATTTTTATACGCTTGGTAAGATTATTTTCCAGAATTCTTTCAAATATGAGCAGGAAGGCGTTCTGGACAAAACCCATCTGCGGTTTTTCTGTAAAAACGACATTATTGAACTCGTCAGGCAGGCAGACCTTCAGGTTGAATTAATTACGCCAAATTTTCTGCATAAAGAGGCAGTCTTTTTCAAAAAAAACAGGCTAAAATACATCAATATGATGAGCCTGAATTTGTTCCCCTATTGGATAACCGATCAGGTCATTATCGTTGGCCGAAAAAAATAGTTGCGAGTGGAGAGCGTAAGCGTTTGTATGGCCACTTACAATGGCGAAAAATTTCTGCAGCAACAAATTCAGAGCATTCTTGAGGAACTCGGAGCAGAGGATGAACTCATCATTGTAGATGACGCTTCTGTCGATACAACTGCTGAAATCGTACTTTCTTTTCATGATCCGCGTATAAAGTGGTTTCCGAACACTAACAATAGGGGTGTAAATGCATCATTTGAAAAATCAATTGAATTTGCAGAAAAAGACATAATTTTTATGGCTGATCAGGATGACATTTGGGTTAGTGGAAGGGTGTCGGTGATGAAAAATGCGCTTCGCCTCTCCGGCAAAAGGCTGTTAACCACAAACTCAACCTGTATTGATGCCGATGGCAAAGCAATAGAAATTTCACTTGGAGCTGTTTCAGTTCTAAATTCCGAGTCACACTTAAAGAACATTCTGGATATACTTCTGGGAAAAGGAAACTATTTCGGATGCGTTATGGCGTTTTCCGGTGAGTTAAAAAAGACTATTTTGCCCTTTCCCCGCTATATTGAATCACATGATTTGTGGATTGCCAAAGCAGCCAATCTGCTCAGGTCAAACCAACATATTGAAGACATAACCCTGTTGAGACGCGTACATGGGGGAAATGCGAGTATTGTTAAAAGAAACATTTTCCGGAAAATCCGGTCAAGATTCGTATTTGTGCGCTCATTGATCGAATTGGTCCGAAGGGTTTATTTATAAAATATTTATGAGCAACAGACCAAACCAAATATGCACCAATTGTGTAATGGATACAACAGATTCTGTCATCACCTTTGATGAGAATGGCGTCTGCGACCACTGCAACAATTATTACACCAATATACTACCCAACTGGGATACCGGGGAAGGTGGAAAAAATGCTCTGCAGGAGGTTATCCGAAAGATAAAGGAAGACGGGAAAAACCGCGATTTTGATTGCATTATGGGAATGAGTGGTGGTGCCGATAGTTCCTACATGCTACACCTCGTGGTAAAAGAATTTGGCTTGCGACCACTGGTTTTTCACGTCGATGGAGGCTGGAATTCAGAACTGGCCGTGCAGAACATTGAGGTGATGATTGACAAACTGGGACTTGACCTGTATACTGAGGTCATCAACTGGGAGGAAATGAAAGACTTTCAGTTGTCATTCTTTAAGGCCAGTGTACCACATCTGGATATACCCCAAGACCATGCATTCGTAGCCACATTATACAATTTTGCCGATAAATACAATATCAAATACATCCTGAACGGGGGAAATTATTCCACCGAATGCATCAATAATCCGAAAGAATGGCTGTATTTCGGGACGGATATGGCGCAGATTCGCGATATTCATGGCCAATTTGGCCAAATTCCACTGAAAAATTATCCCTTCAGCTCGGTACTGAGACATAAGTTTTTCCTCCGCTACATTCGGAAGATTCAGGTAGTCAAACCGCTGAATTACATGCCTTACATCAAAGAAGATGCGATGCAATTTTTGCAGCAAGAATATGGCTGGCAGCCCTACCCCCAAAAACATTTCGAATCAAGATTTACCCGATTTTATGAAGGCTACTGGTTGCCTAGAAAATTCGGTTACGATACGCGAAAAGTTCAGTATTCAAGTCTTATTCTTACGGGACAGATGAAAAGGGAGGAAGCGCTGGAAAAGCTGAAGCACCCTGCTATAGATGAGGAAACCGCGGCTCACGATTTTGAATATGTGGCTACCAAGCTAGGTATATCTGTCGAAGAATTGCAGCGCTATATGGATGCTCCGAACAAATCGTACAGAGACTACAAAAACCAGGAATGGCTTTTTAACCTCGGCACCAGGATTTTTGCAATACTAGGACTGGAAAATTCGCCAAAAAGATGATAGGAATTATTGATTACGGATCGGGAAATGTGTTCGCGATAGCTAATCTGTACAAGCGACTCGATATTCCTTATCTGGTTAGCAACGAACACAGGGAACTGAGAAAGGCCGAAAAACTGATTTTACCTGGGGTAGGCGCATTTGATGAAACCATGAACAAACTGAACCGGTCCGGGCTCACAGGTTTACTCAACGAGTTGGTTATTGAAAAGCAGACACCTGTTCTCGGGGTCTGTGTTGGAATGCAGATTATGGCTGATAGTAGCGAGGAAGGTAGTTTACAGGGTTTTGGGTGGATCAAAGGTAACGTCCGAAAAATAGATGTGTCACTAATTCAGCATAAACCTCACCTTCCGCACATGGGCTGGAACGCAATTCGGCCGAAAAATGATTCGACTTTGTTAAAGGGCATTGACTGCGAAAAAGGTTTTTATTTTCTGCACAGCTACTATTTTGATTGTACAGCTGAAAACGATGTGCTTGCATCTTCCTTTTATGGACGTGAATTTGCGTGCATGGTGCAGCACGGGAATGTATACGGTGTGCAATTTCATCCTGAAAAAAGCCACATGAATGGTATTCAGCTATTCAAAAACTACGCAAAATTAATCTGATGCTCAGACCCAGAATTATTCCTTGCCTGCTGGTCCAGAACAAAGGACTGGTCAAAACGGTGAAGTTCAAGGATGCCAAATACGTAGGTGATCCACTCAATGCTGTTAAAATTTTCAACGAAAAGGAAGTTGATGAATTGATGGTCATCGATATCGATGCTACAGTGCAAAAAAGGGAGCCGGATTTTGAAATGATTAAAAATCTGGCAGTCGAATGCCGGATGCCATTTTGTTACGGTGGTGGCGTAACCACTGCAGAACAGGCACGAAAAATTATTGGTCTCGGCGCAGAAAAAGTTGCCATTAGTGCTGCAGCCATCGAAAATCCCAAACTGGTATCTGATATTTCTAAAGCTGTCGGAGCGCAGAGTGTCGTAGTTGTGCTGGATGTGAAAAAGAAATTATTTGGCGGATACGAGGTCATGACGCACAACGGAAAAAAGAGCAGTGGAAAGTCCCCGGTTGAACTGGCAAAACAGTTTGAAAGTCTTGGAGCAGGTGAAATCGTCATTAATTCGATCGATAATGATGGCGAAATGAAGGGCTACGACATGACTATTGCGGATAAAATCAGGGAGGCCGTAAATATTCCTCTGACCATCATTGGTGGTGCCGGTTCGGCTGATGATCTTGCCCGACTCATTCAGCGGTTTGGCATCATAGGTGCTGCTGCTGGTAGTTTATTTGTCTTTAAAGGCGTTTACAAAGCTGTACTTATTAACTACCCCAAAGCCGAGGAAAAAGCTCGCTTGCTAAAAGGAATTTTTTGAAAAGAGCTTTATTTCCCTTTCTGCTTGCAGTCTTTGCTCTACTTTCCTGTAAAACCGTTACGGTTGATGAATTTGAAGACCTTGTCAACATTAGGAAAGACGGGGTTTGTCATCTTAAAAGAGGAGATTTCTATCCAAAACAGACCATAACAGTCCCATCTGGGACAACCATTATCGGCCATGGGACGAAAATTAGGTTTGATGAAGCTAGTCCTTTCCCAATTTTTAGGGCTTCGCAGATATCCGGAACAAATCTTCAAAATATTGAATTCTACGGAGAGAAGTTGGACGAGCAAACTGATAAACGCACTCTTGAAAAATACAACTATTGGTTTGTGATGGAGATGCATGGTAGCTCGGAAATCACGCTTGATCATTGCAGGTTTACGAATAGTTACGGGACAGCAGTGCATCTGAGTGATTGCAGCCAGGTTGCTTTTAAAAATTCCGCATTCAGCAATATTGGAGTTTCCACGACTGGAGATGGGCTGTATTCCTATGATGGTATAATCATTGGAGCAAGAGAAAACACTGAAAAAATAAGTATCAGTAAATGTTCCTTCAAGAATATCGGGACGAATTTTTCGCAGGGAGTACCATCATGGCCCAATGATGGCGATGGTGTTCATATTCAGGGTCAAGGAAGAATAAATGATGTGGAAATAACAGGAAACCGATTTCATAAATGCGCTTCAAGGGGAGTAAAAGTACAGAGCGGGAGCAACATTAAAATTTTCAATAATCAATTTTCAGATTGCTGGACGGCTGTAAACATAGCCATGGCAAAAGATGTAGATGGTGTAAACATTTCATACAACACTTTGAATAACTGTAGGTTAAGTTTTGGAACAGATTGTCTGGCCAATGAAAAAAGAACAGCGTACAACATCAACATCACCCAGAATGTGGTAGACAATTGCCTTCATTTTTTTCGAACAAGTGGTCAGTCTTCTGTACAAAATGCCAGCATTTCAGGCAATAAAATTGGTCAGATTGGCACATATTTTTTTACTGGCAGACTGATCAATACACGGATTGAAAATAATTCCATTACACAGTATGCCACAGAAAATGATCCTATAGACAATATGGCCATTTATATCTCACCAGAATCCGATCGATTGAGCATCAGAAACAATGTTTTCGGGAAACCAACATTCGCGAAAAAGGAAATTGTAAATCAGTCCCAAAATAATATCTCTATCGGGGAAAATCAATTCATACCCATAGAGCAGCAATAAAATTATCGGCAGAATGGTAGAGGCCATTTCGATGCTTGACCCAAGGCAAAGCATTACAAAAAGCTTAATATGTGCGGAATAGTAGGGGCCATAGGCACCGAAAAGAACATCGCTGAACTAACAAACACAATGAGCCACCGGGGTCCGGATGATTCCGGCAGTTATCAGGATGATTATCTCGGGCTTGGTCATAGGAGACTGTCGATACAGGACCTGAGTCCCAATGGACATCAGCCCATGTTCACTGAGGATGGTCGTTACTGCATTGTTTTCAATGGCGAGATATACAATCATCGCGAGGTAAGGGCAAAATTTGAGCACAAATACCATTTTAGGTCAACCGGCGATACAGAGACTGTTCTTTATGGTCTGGTAGAATTCGGAACAGCATTGCTGGACATGCTCAACGGGATCTTCGCATTTGCTTTTTACGATACCATAAGCGGCGACTTGCTGGTCGTACGTGATCAGTTTGGTGTCAAACCATTGTATTACTACCATAATGAAGGTGTTTTTCTATTTGCTTCTGAAATGAAGGCAATCCTGAAAGCACCCGAAGCAGAGCGCAGCATTGACTACGAGGCTCTGGTAAACTACATCAATTTCTTATGGTCTCCCGGAGAAAAGACTCCTTTTATAAAGGTAAAAAAACTTCTGCCCGGACATTTTATCAGCCTAAACGTCAAATCGCCGGAGAAATTGAGTACTTCCCGGTACTATGAAATTCCGCTCAACGGAATTTACTCGGAAAAAAGTGAGGAAGATCTCATTGAAGAACTTGACCACTTGCTTTACAAAGCAGTTAAACGGCAACTGCTTTCTGATGTACCTGTGGGCTTTTTTCTTTCCGGTGGACTCGATTCCAGTGCGATTGTCGCGATGGCAAGGAAAATTATGCCGGAAAAAAGACTATCCTGCTATACCATCGACACTGGAGAGGGAGAAAGCAGCGATGGTTTTTCCAGCGATTTGCACTATGCAAAGCTCGTGGCAAAGCATCTCGATACTGAACTTCATGTTGTTAAAGCAGACATTGACATTATTGGTGATTTTGATAAAATGATTTACCATTTGGATGAGCCACAGGCCGATGCTGCGCCCCTGAATGTATTGAACATATGCAGAGAAGCGAGAAAAAATGGAGATATTGTGCTTTTGGGTGGAACAGCAGGTGATGACCTTTTTTCAGGTTACAGGAGACATCAGGCACTTTACCTGGAAAAATATTTCAGATTCATTCCACCTTTTGCAACCTACCTGGCTAAAGCCGCCACTAAACCTTTGGATGTCAAGCGGCCTCTGGTGCGGAGAATAAGAAAATTGCTCCGGGACATCGATAAGCCAAAGCTGCACAGGATGGCGGGATATTTCAGTTGGCTACCGCTTTCAGTAAACATAAATCTGTTTGCTGCGTCAGTCAGGAATAAAATTGAAAAATTTGACCCCGCTCAGTACCTGATCGATAGTCTGGATAATATTCCATATGAAAAAAGTGAACTGAACCAGATGCTTTACTGGGAAATGAAGTATTTTCTCTGCGACCACAACCTCAATTATACTGATAAACTAAGTATGGCTGCGGGAGTTGAAGTGCGTGTCCCGTTTTTAGACAAGGAACTGGTGGAATTCAGTACGAAGATTCCGCCCCACATGAAAATGAAAGGAAAGACGACAAAATACCTGTTGAAAAAAGTTATGGAACGCTACCTTCCACATGAAGTCATTTACAGACCCAAGGCTGGATTTGGCGCACCGGTCAGAGAATGGGTCACGGATGGATTGTCTCCAATTATTGATTCTTACCTTTCTGAAGTAAGCGTTGCAAAGCGAGGTATTTTTGATCACGAAAACCTAAAAAAACTTATTACCGAAAACAAGGAAGGTAAAATAGATGCCTCTTATCCAATCTGGTGTATTCTGGCCATTGAGTCATGGATGAGGCAATTTTCAGATGAATCACATGCGTAAATACCTTATTTTTTTCCTTTTCAATCTATTAATACTCATTGGTTTTTACCTGATGCCGGATCAGCTTAAAATCGATACCAGATTTGCTTTTTTCACCCAAATTACAGAAAGCAACGAAGTTTTCTCGTTGGAACCGGACGAAATGCAGTCTGCTGGTGTCCCGTTCATCTGCTACAAACAAAAGTACCTGAGCGATTTTTTTAGTCAGAACCAGATAGAGGCATTTAAATTTGCAGATACTGTTCCCTTTTACAAGCGGGTGCAGAAAATTGTTCTGTCTTATTCAAAAAACGGGGGTGAGGGTTGCGGACTATACAGCGATGACCTGATTAAAAACATCAGATGGCTTCATGAGGATAACGGACATGGATGTTGTTCTGACCATTCGCAGGTTTTTTTGGCCATGTGCCTCGTAAACCGAATCTTTCCCCGCGAAGTCCATCACAAGTCACATACTTTTGCCGAGTACTTTGATCCAAACGAAGGGAAATGGGTTTGGGTTGATTCGCAGTATTGCCTTATGGCAAGGGATGAGGCTGGACAATTAATAGGTTTGAACGGAATTTACAGGTGCATGCAGGAAAAGAAACCTGTAAAATGGGAGTTTTTCGGAAACGAAAACCACGCCTTCTACCACAAAGCCATTTCAAGTGAAATAACAAATTATTTCAATCCGGAAGAGTTTGATGTGCTCACTATGACGCTTGGGAATAACGTTTTTGCGCAGGACTATTACAATAAAAAAATGGCATTTCTTCCGAAAGAAATCCGTCAGGTGTTGTTGCTGACCTTTGGTATTCAGCCAAAATATATGATGTTTGATCCCAAAGATTGTTTCAAAAGTTATTTCAACAGTATTCGCATAACATTTTCGATTGTTGTTTTCCTTATTGTATTAATTGAAATCTATCTGATTTACCGACTATTTAAGAAGCAGAAATATGCTCTTTGACATTATTGCGGGAGCCCGCCCGAACTTCATGAAAATCGCACCGATTATTGCTGCAACTGAGGATGCCAGAAAATCAGGGACAAACATTCAGTACCGACTAATACACACCGGCCAGCACTATGACAAAAACATGAGCGATGATTTTTTTGAGCAGCTGGGAATACCTGAGCCGGATATAAATCTCGGTGCAGGCGGTGGAACACAGGCGGAACAAACAGCCGCCATCATGATTGGATACGAAAAGGTGCTGATGGAAAAACCATCGGATCTTTGTCTGGTTGTTGGAGATGTGACCTCAACCATGGCGTGTGCAATTGTGGCCAAAAAAATGCACATCAAAGTTGCCCATGTCGAAGCCGGAATTCGATCGAATGACCTCAGTATGCCGGAGGAAATTAACAGACTGGTGACCGATTGCATAACAGACTATTTTTTCACTACTACTCCGGAGGCAGGAAAAAATCTTGAAAAGACAGGCGTATCGGAAGACCGGATTTTCTTTGTCGGCAATACCATGATTGATACCCTTCTGAAAAATAAACACCGCTTCGTGCGACCGGCCATCTGGGATGAACTGAACCTGCAGGAAAAACATTATTTTGTTATGACCCTACACCGTCCGGCTAATGTTGATCAGGCGGAAAAGTTGCGAGAATTAATTGCTCAAATAACGAATAATACTAGTGGATTGCCGATTGTTTTTCCAGTTCATCCGCGCACAGCGAAAATATTTGCAGAACTGGGAATCAGCGCACCAAACCTGCATACCGTGGCACCCATGTCCTACCTCGAGTTCAATTACCTGGTTGAGCGGGCAAAATGTGTAATCACTGACAGTGGTGGCATCACCGAAGAAACGACTGTGATGTCTGTACCCTGCATTACCCTACGAGACAATACAGAGAGACCGGAAACGGTCACAATCGGTACCAACGAGCTCATCGGTACCGATCCGGCTGCCATCGCGCCGGCACTTAAAAAGTTGTTCGATGGCAACTGGAAAAAAGGCAGCATTCCTGAGATGTGGGATGGGCAGACGGCGGGGAGGATAGTTGGTCAATTGGGCCAAATGTTCAGATGTTCAGATGTTTAGATGTTTATACCAAGATAAATTTCATGAAAAACAAAAGCCATGTACCAGTACTCATTTGAAAAATTGGATGTTTACAAAGATTCCAGAAATTTGACTTCAATTGTCTATAAATTATCTGGTCCTTTCCCTAATGACGAGAAATTCGGATTAACCAACCAAATCAGAAGAGCAGCAGTTTCCGTTTGTTTGAATCTGGCAGAGGGTTGCAGTAGGTTTTCCTCTAAAGAAAAAATTAGATTTTGTGAGATTGCATATGGAAGTTTGATGGAGGTAATAGCTTGTCTCGACATCGCATCAGACCTTAACTACAATTCAGAGATTCAAAAAGAAAAAGTAAAAACACAAATCTTTGTGATTTCCAACAAAATAAATTCATTAAGAAAAAGCATCCAGTGATTTCACATGAGCTGGTAACTTCGATAAACGAATAGGCAGCTAAACAACTAAACAATATACATACTTACAGACTAGTCAACTGAACAACTAATCGACCAACCTCCCATGATGCAGCTTATACAAAACCTTCAAACAGGCGAAACCATTCTGGAAGACATTCCGGTCCCTCTGGTGCAGAAGGGGATGGTACTTATAAAAACCCACCGCTCCCTGGTATCACTTGGAACGGAAAAAATGCTGGTTGAATTTGGTAAGGCCAACCTTTTTCATAAGGTCAGACAGCAGCCCGAAAAGGTGAAACAGGTGTTTGAAAAGATACAATCCGACGGTCTTCTGCCTACACTGGAGGCTGTTTTCAGAAAACTGGGTGAGCCGCTTCCCCTAGGCTACTGCAATGCCGGGGAGGTGATTGCCGTAGGAGAAGGTGTTGAAGATTTCAAAGTAGGCGATAGGGTAGTATCCAACGGACAACATGCAGAGGTGGTCTGCGTACCGAAAAACCTGGTCGCAAGTATTCCGGAGGGCGTTTCATATGACGAAGCATGTTTTACCGTTATTGCATCAATAGGTCTTCAGGGTATACGCCTGCTCAATCCCACCTTCGGCGAAAGGATAGTCGTGCAGGGTCTCGGCCTGATAGGATTGATTACCGCCGAATTATTGGTTGCCAACGGTTGCGAAGTAATTGGTTTTGACGTTGACCAGAAAAAGGTTGACCTCGCAAATACAAAGGGAATAAAGGCCTACAATATTTCAAATGGCGCAGATCCTGTGGGGTTAGCAAATGCTCTAAGTGGCGGAGTAGGAGTGGACGGTGTAATTATTGCAGCCTCCGCACAGGGCAACGAAATTGTATCGCAGGCGGCGAGGATGTGCCGCAAACGCGGTAGGATTGTGCTTGTGGGAGTAACCGGACTTGAGTTGAAAAGAAGCGAATTTTACGAAAAGGAACTGACTTTTCAGGTCTCCTGCAGCTACGGACCGGGCAGATATGACAGCAACTACGAACAAAATGGCTGGGATTATCCGTTACCTTTTGTTCGGTGGACAGAAAAACGGAATTTTGAAGCCATTTTGCAGGCCATCGCCACAAAAAGACTAAACGTACAGCCGCTCATTACAGAAATTGTCGAACTCCAGGATTACAACCAGATTTATGGCAATATGAAGGGCTCGGGAGCCATTGCTTCGCTACTTAAATACAGTGGCGCGGTAGACTTGTCTGCCACATCGGTTCCGGTCAGCAACAGAAAATTTAGTGCACAAAAGGGTGTCTTAGGCATTATTGGTGCCGGAAACTTCACCAATGCAACGGTTTTACCGGCATTGAAGAAACTGCGGGCAGAGGTAAAATATATTTCCAGTGCATCCGGACTATCGGCCAAAACCCTCGCAAAAAAATATGGTATCGGCCATGCCACTACCAACTACAGGGATATCCTCAATGACCCTGAAGTTGATGCTGTTCTGATTACAACCAGGCACAATACCCATGCTGAAATGTGTATTGAAGCATTGAAAAGTGGAAAACATGTTTTCGTGGAAAAACCGCTTGCGCTTACAATGGATGATCTGGTGGCAATAGAAAAGGTGTATACTGAGCAGAAAAAGACACTAACAGTGGGCTTCAACCGGCGCTTTTCGCCTTTTATTACTGATGCAAAACTTCAGATTGGAGTCGGAGATGCTCCAATAAATATCATCGCAACCATGAATGCGGGTTTTATACCACCAAATTCATGGGTACAAGATATAAAAATTGGAGGCGGCCGCGTTATTGGAGAGGCTTGCCATCTGATAGATCTAATCTCTTTTCTGACCGGCAGCAGCGTAAGTAGTGTAGTGATGAACGCCATGGGAACCAATCCCGAAGCAGGTACAGATAATGCCTCCATTCTGCTGAAATACAAGAATGGGTCAACAGGAGTGATCAACTATTTTTCCAATGGAAGCAAGGCGTATTCCAAAGAGCGGATTGAAATTTATTCGCAGCAGCGAACAATCGTTGTCGATAATTTCAGAAAATCTACTTATTATGGTTTTTCAAAATCAGGTAAAAGTGGTGCACAGGACAAAGGCCACCTCGAACAGTTCAGCCGTTTTGTCAATAGCCTGAAGAAGGGCGGCGATGCCATAATTCCCTTTGATGAACTCATCAACACTTCAAAAGCAGCTATCTCGGCAGTGCAGTCCCTTAAAGAGGGTAGATGGATAGAACTCTGATGCTTAAAAAGGCAAATCTTTACTTTCAGATTTTTCGGAACATGGGGTGGAAATATGTTCTTTACCGTGTTTTTTTCGCTCTGAAGGAAAAGCTTGGCGTATTAAAGACACAATTTCCCGTCAATCCGCCCCGGAAGCATTTTTTTACTCTTCAAAACTGGAAGGATGCTGATGTGCATTACTTTTTCGGAAGTAAAGAGACACTCCGCATTCCCAAACAAAAAAACGATACTCTGCGCCAGAGATTCCTGGATTTTAATTCCGGTAAGATTTGGTTTTTTAATTCCACACAATATAATATTGGAACCGAGTATGACTGGCTGACAAATCCCTCAAATGGCTATAAGTATGACATCTCCAGACACTGGTCTGAAATAAGCGATCTTTCCACCGAAGCAGGTGACATCAAGTATATTTGGGAGAAATCACGGTTCAGCTATCTCCACGACATCATCAGATACGATTATCATTTTGAAGAAGATCTCAGTGAACTGGTATTTTCAGAGATAGAAAGCTGGATAGCTGCAAACCCTATCAATCAGGGCCCCAACTACAAGTGCAGCCAGGAAATATCGTTGCGACTACTGAACTGGATTTTTGCCTTGCATTATTATAAAAATGCAACGGCGCTGGACGAAACGCTTTTTCAAAAAATACAGCACAACATTTACTGGCAGTTGCGACATGTGTATTCCAATATCAACTTTTCACGATACACAGTCCGCAACAATCATGCGATTACCGAATGCCTGATGCTTTACATCGCCGGAATCCTTTTTCCTTCTTTTCCGGAATCGCCTATATGGAAAAAGAAAGGGAAAATCTGGTTTGAACAGGAAATCCTTTATCAGGTCTATGAGGATGGGACATTCTTGCAATTTTCGCACAACTACCACCGGGTTCTGATTCAGTTGTTTTCGGTCGGATTCCAAATTGCCGCACTAAACAACGAACATTTCAGCCCTACGATTTACCACCGAGCTGCAAAAAGTCTGGATTACCTTTACCAGTGTATGGCCGGCAGGAATGGTGAACTTCCCAACTACGGGGCGAATGACGGCGCACTTTTTTTCAAATGGAACGATGCCAATTTCAGGGATTATCGTCCGCAACTAAATGCATTATACTACTATTTTTCCGGCAAAAACCTATTCCCAGAAGCTGGGATGGATCAAACTGAGGACCTGTTCTGGCTGGGACTTGACAGCACAACTGGTTTCAATCCAGGATTTAGCCTCTCGCTAAATCCGGTTTGCGAATTTCGAAAAGGTGGTATTTACACTATCAGGGACGGTAATACATTTACCTTTATCAAATGCGCGGGCTATCGGGATCGTCCCTCTCAGGCAGATAACTTGCACGTAGACATCTGGGTAAATGGTCTAAATGTGCTCAGGGATGCCGGCAGCTACAGTTACAACGCAGATGCTGAACTAGTTCGCTATTTTGCAGGTACCAAGGGACACAACACTGTGATGTTAGGTGACCACGACCAGATGCTTAAAGGGCCACGATTTATTTGGTTATATTGGTCAAAAGTACTGCATGCAAACATTACCATGAAAAAAACCGAATTTGAATTCTTGGGAGAAACAGAGGTTTTCCGACACATAAAGACAGGTATTTTACACCGTCGAATCATCAAAAAACAGAAGGGAAAAGCGGTCTGGACAATTGAAGACACAATGAAACACAGCAGTAATAACAACATTACACAGCGCTGGCACTACGATAAATCTGTAGCTGCAAATATCAATTTCAGCAGCACAGCAGAAAACTGCATTACTGAGCAGGCTTATTACTCTGCTTTTTACGGAAAAATGGAAGAGAGCACTTGTATGGCTTTTACATCCCTTGAAGACCGAATTATCACTACCATAACTGTGGGTGCCGAATAAATTTTGTTACAAAATTCCAATTGAATAAAAAACTAAACATTCTGCTCATACACCAGTATTTCCTCGAAGATGGAGATGGGGGAGGTTCACGATGGAATGAAATGACGAGACTCTGGACAGAGAAAGGGCATCAAATTACCGTTCTCGCTGGAATGGTACATTACAATACCGGCAGGAAGACAGCACGCTACAGGGGAAAATTTGTCCACACCGATAAGCGGGATGAGCAATTAACAGTCATCAGAAGTCATGTATCAGAGGCATACAATGTGAGCTTCGCAGGAAGACTATGGGCTTATTTTTCATTTGTCTTTTCAAGTCTCTACGCCGGATTTTTCAAAACAAAAGGCAAATTTGATGTGATTATTGTCACCTCTCCTCCTTTGTTTGTTGGCATATCAGGCTACATTTTGTCCTTACTAAGGCGAACTCCGCTGGTTTTTGAAATCAGAGACCTTTGGCCGGAATCTGCCATTGATACGGGAGTGCTGAAAAACCGTTGGATTATCCGAATGGCATATGCTTTTGAGGCTTTCATTTATCGGAAGGCAAGGCTGATTAATGTACTTACACCAGCATTCCGCGATACGCTCATTCAAGAAAAGCAGGTTCCTGAAGAAAAAATCGTGATGATTCCCAACGCTGCTGATTTCGCGATAAGCGAAGAGTTGCTGCACACATTTGATGTTGATGCTTTCCGGAGAGAAAACGATTTGGAAAAACGATTTGTAATAACCTATGTTGGTGCACATGGTGTTGCCAATCATCTGATTCAGGCAGTACAGACAGCAGAAATTTTACACAGCAAATATCCTGAAGTTTTATTCCTCATGATAGGGGAGGGAATGGAGAAAGCTATGTTGAAAAAAGAGGTAGAGAAACGGGGTGTGGGAAACGCCGTCAGATTCATTGATGCTGTACCTAAAAAAGAGGTCTTCAAGTACATTCTGGCTTCAGACGCTGGAACATCCATCTTAAAAAAAGTAGATACCTTCAAAACTGTGTATTCCAACAAGACCTTTGACTACATGTCTTGTAAAAAACCGATTTTCATGCTGATAGACGGAGTCTCTAGGGAGCTGGTTGAAAATGCTCGATGCGGAGTCTATGTAGAGCCTGAAAATCCGCAGCTTTTTGCGAAAATTATTGAAAACTATCTGTCCCAACCCTTAAGTTTGCAAAACATGGGCGATAATGGATATACCTACGCTCATGTGCATTTTGACAGACAGGCACTTGCGGAAAAATACATTTCAACTATTACAGATGTCATTGGAAAAAAATAAAGTCATCCTGGTAGGTTATTCTGGCCATGCTTATGTCGTCGCAGATATATTATTGAGAACAGGTGCATCTCTGATAGGCTATTGCGATGCTGTTGAAAAAGAAAATAATCCTTTTGGACTCCCCTGGTACGGGGATTTCCATTCTGATGCCGCAAATGAGGTTCTTGAAAAAAGCAGTTTTTTCATCGCAATCGGCAACAATAAAACACGTAGAGAGATATTCGGGAAACTCAATGCCTTCTCTTCAGTCAACGCCATAGATCCCTCCGCGATCATCTCAGACCGGTCAACTATGGGTGCCTCAGTAATGGTAGGAACCGGCGTGAAAATAAATGCTTTTGCATCAATTGGTAACGGGGTAATCTGCAATACCGGTGCAATCATTGAACATGAATGCATTATAGCTGATTTCGCGCATCTGGCTCCGGGTTCTGTACTTTGTGGCAATGTTTCTGTAGGCGAGAACAGTTTTATTGGTGCCAATGCTGTAGTCAAACAAGGTATCAAAATAGGAAAAAATGTCACTATAGGGGCGGGGGCGGTCATATTGAAAGATGTCGCAGACAACTGCACCGTAGTTGGAAACCCTGGAAGGGAACTGTTATGATTTACAAACGAATAATCAAACCATCTGCGGATTTTTTAGCGGCGTTGTTGGGCCTAATCCTCGCAACCCCGATTATTTTCTTCGTTTATGTATTATTGTATATGAAAAATAATGGCAAAGTCTTCTTCTTTCAGGAAAGGCCGGGTGAAAATGAAAGGATTTTCAAATTGATCAAATTCAAAACCATGGACGACCGAAAAGATGAACACGGACTGCTGCTGCCGGATAACGTTCGTTTGCACAAAGCAGGAAGATGGGTAAGAAAACTCTCGCTTGACGAACTGCCACAATTAATCAATGTGCTGAGGGGCGATATGAGTCTGATCGGTCCCAGGCCATTGCTGACGGAATATCTTCCGCTGTACAGTGCTGCTCAAAAAAGGAGGCATGAGGTAAAACCCGGAATTACAGAATGGGCACAGATTAACGGCAGAGATGCCATCAGCTGGGAAGAAAAATTTGCGCTGGATGTCTATTACGTTGACCACCAGTCGTTCTTTCTGGATCTGAAAATTTTTTTTCTGACGGCTCTACGCGTTTTTGGAATGCGAAATATAAATGCCTCTCAGGAGACTACGATGGAAAAATTCAATGGCAGCGAAAACAATAAAAAACCTATTAAGCATGTCGGATAAAAATTCTGCAAGCGAAAATCTGAGTAAAGTCTGGCTCTCTTCACCACACATGGGAAAAATGGAGCAGAAGTTTGTCAGAGAAGCATTCGAAACCAACTGGATAGCGCCACTTGGACCTTTCGTCAATCGGTTTGAAGAAGATTTACAGGAGTATACCGGTTCGCCACACGCAGTTGCTTTGAGTTCAGGTACTGCAGCACTGCACCTTGCATTGATCCTATTGGGTGTAGACATCGGTGACGAAGTCATTTGCTCCAGTTTTACCTTTTCCGCAAGCTGCAATCCGATTGTCTACCAAAAAGCAATACCTGTATTCGTGGACTCTGAGTCGCGTACATGGAACATGTCCCCATTACTACTGGAAAAGGCCATCCGGGACAGGATTTCTGCCGGAAAAAAACCTAAAGCAATAGTACTTGTTCACCTCTACGGAATGCCAGCCCAAATGGATAAAATAATGGCTATTGCTGATCAATATGAGATTCCGGTCATTGAAGATGCAGCCGAAGCGCTCGGCTCCTCTTTCGGAGGAAAAGCATTGGGCACGTTCGGCCGATACGGGATACTCTCTTTCAATGGAAACAAAATCATCACCACATCGGGTGGTGGTGCATTACTTTGCCCTGACGAATTATCAGCGCAAAAGGCTCGATTTTTGGCCACGCAGGCTCGTGATCCCGCACCGCATTATCAGCACTCTGAAATTGGTTACAACTACCGACTGAGTAATGTATGTGCTGCGATTGGTTGTGGACAAATGATGGTACTACCAAAAAGAGTGCAGAAAAGGAGGGCAATATTCCGTTACTATAAAAAAAGATACCGAAATGCTCCTGGGGTAAAATTTCTGACCGAACCTGCAGGCTCAGTCTGCAACCAATGGCTGACCACGATATTGATTGACCCTTCAAAATCAAAAAATGGCATCGACCGGGAGCAATTGCGACTTGCACTTGACGCAGTAAACATCGAGGCACGACCGCTTTGGAAACCGATGCATCTGCAGCCGATTTTTCAACAATATCCGGCTTATACCAATGGCATTTCTGAACATCTCTTCGAGCAGGGACTTTGCCTCCCATCCGGTTCAAATATGCATCCGAACGATATGGAGCGTATAACTACCATTCTTGACGGTCTGCTGCTGTAGTCTGTCTATCTGAATTAATTAGCGTATTTTTGCCAATATGTGGCTTACCCAACAATTCAAAAAATATACTTCCAAAGCTTACCAGACCCGTCTACTTATCATGATGACGGATCTGTTTATGTCTTTTCTGAGCTACAGTTTTGCCTCGGTTCTGATTTTGACCATTCACGCCCTAAATGACAAGTACACTTTCTGGCAAGTATTTACCACCGCACTTATTGTATCTTTTATCCGTTTCTTCTTTTTTTGGCGCTTCAGAACCTACTCCTTCATCATACGATTTCTGGGGGAAAGAGATTTTCTGAAAGCAGTGGCCGCTGTGGGAGGTGGAACAGCTTTTTTCTTCATACTGACTTTCCTGAACATACCACTGCAACTGGAATGGATTATGTTCCGTTCGCTTTTAGTGGTAGATTTTGTACTGCTCATATTCATGCTGCTTAGCTACCGAATTGCCATGAGGTTGCTGCACAATTACCTTAGACGACCATACGGCGGAATGATGCAGAATATTATAATTTTTGGTGCGGGCGAACTTGGATCAAAAACGCTGAAGGTACTGCATCAGGGAGACAACACCAAGTACAATGTGGTAGCCATTATCGACGACAACCCGCAGGTAAACCGCAAGTTTCTTGATGGAGTCAAAGTATATCTTCCAGAGTATTTTAAGGAGATTGCAGACAGAAATCAGGTAAAGAAAGCAATCATCGCCATCAAGGATCTTAATCCGACTCGAAAAAAGGCATTCATTGAACAATGCCTGGAAAAAAGCGTCGGAGTGATGGAGGTCGCTCCAACCGAAAGCTGGCTGGAGGGCAATGTCAATAGTGTTAAACTAAAAAATATCCGGATTGAAGACCTACTTAATAGACCCACCATTAAACTCAATCAACAGAAATTGGATAGTGTGCTTCAGAATAAAACCATATTGGTTACCGGTGCGGCGGGGTCTATCGGGTCGGAAATTGCAAGGCAACTTGTACAATACCAGCCCTCCGCAATCATTCTGGTAGATCAGGCTGAAAGTCCCCTTGTTGAGCTGGATCTTGAAATGAAGGAATCGCTCCAATTCAGATACAGCACCGCAATAGTCGCTGACGTCAGGGATCATACCCGTATGAAAAGGGTTTTTGAAACCTACCGCCCCACGATAGTATTCCATGCTGCTGCATACAAACATGTGCCCATCATGGAGCATTTTCCATCCGAAGCGGTGCAGATTAATGTGAAGGGCAGCAAAAACATTGCCGACCTCTCAGTGGAATATGATGTCGAGAAATTTGTACTGGTATCTACCGATAAAGCTGTTAATCCGACGAATGTTATGGGCGCATCGAAGAGGATTGCGGAAATTTACACCCAGAGTTTGTTTTATAACGCCCGTGCAACGCAGTTTGTAACCACCAGGTTTGGAAATGTACTTGGTTCAAACGGCTCTGTCATACCGCGATTCAGCAGGCAAATTGAGGCTGGTGGCCCGATCACCGTAACCCATCCTGATATTACCCGCTACTTCATGACCATTCCGGAGGCCTGTCAGCTCGTCCTTGAGGCGGGTGCCATGGGAAATGGTGGCGAGATTTTTGTCTTTGATATGGGCGAACCGGTGCGTATTGTCGAATTGGCTGAAAAGATGGTGCAACTGACCGGATTAACCCCATATGTTGACATAGATATCCGTTTTTCGGGCCTTCGGCCAGGTGAAAAAATCTATGAAGAATTACTTAACGATAAGGAAACGACTCTGCCTACCCACCATGAGAAAATTCTGAGGGCAAAAGTGCGCGAGTACAATTTCAGCGAGATAAGTGAAAAAATAGACCTTTTATTCAAAATGGCTGAAGTTGGAGATGATCTGCAAGTGGTCAGACAAATGAAACTAATCGTACCTGAATTCGTAAGTGATAATTCAATTTATCAAGCCCTCGATTAAAAGAAAAAACAAATACTGAACGCTGTTCCGGTCTATTCTGGATGCAAAAACAGAGCGTTATAAAATCAAAAATATGTCCAAAGTCGCACTAATTACCGGTATTACAGGTCAGGATGGTGCCTATCTTGCCCAAATTCTGCTTGAAAAAGGATATGTAGTGCATGGTGTCAAACGTAGAAGTTCGCTTTTCAATACCGAGCGAATTGACCACCTTTATCAGGATCCGCATATTGACAACAGAAACTTTATCCTGCATTACGGCGACCTAACTGATTCTACCAATTTGATCCGTATAATCCAGGAGGTTCAGCCGGATGAAATCTACAATCTGGGAGCACAGTCACATGTAAAAGTAAGTTTTGAAACGCCGGAATATACCGCAAATGCAGATGGAATAGGGGCGCTGCGCATTCTTGAGGCCATCAGACTGCTCGGACTCAGCAAAAAAACAAAGTTTTATCAGGCCTCAACGTCTGAGCTGTACGGACTCGTTCAGGAAATTCCACAGTCCGAAAAAACACCTTTTTATCCTAGGTCACCATATGCTGTCGCCAAGCTGTATGCCTACTGGATTACCGTCAATTACCGCGAAGCGTATGGCATTTTCGCTGTCAACGGCATTTTGTTCAATCACGAAAGTCCACTCCGTGGTGAAACATTCGTTACTAGGAAAATAACCCGGGGTGTTGCCAAAATAGCACTCGAAATGCAGGACAAAATCTACCTCGGCAATCTTGATGCGCAAAGAGATTGGGGCCATGCCAAAGACTATTGCCAAGGCATGTACCTTATAATGCAACAGCAGGAACCGGAAGATTTTGTACTTGCCACAGGAGTAACCAGCAGTGTCAGGGATTTTGTGCGTATGGCATTTGCCGAAATAGGTGTGGAACTAGAGTTCACAGGTTCGGGAGACCAAGAAAAAGGTATCGTGAAGTCATCGTCTAATCCAGAATTTCAACTGGCTCCGGGACATGTGGTTGTAGCCGTTGATCCTGATTATTACCGCCCGACTGAGGTTGAACTGCTTATCGGAAATCCGGCAAAAGCGCAACAGAAACTAGGATGGCATCCCACTTACACACTGAAAGAACTTTGCAGTGAAATGGTAGCAGCCGACCTACAACTTTTTAGACGGGAAAAACACCTTAAAGATGCAGGTTTCAGGACAAAAAATCAGTATGAATAGCATATTTTTAACATAATATATATTATAAGTAAATATTATTGCAGTTGAATTTGCGATATTATTTCAATCATACGAACACAATCAGCGTTCCTTTTTAGAGTAGCTTAATTGTGCCAAAATGACTCCGATTTCAGGATTTGCAAACCCACATTAAAAAGTGCTGATTACCATCATTACTATTTGTTACAACGCAGAGCAATTTATCGAAAGAACCCTGCAATGTGTTGCAAACCAATCTTTTCAGGACTATGAATACCTGATACAGGATGGTGGATCCTCCGATGGTACTCTAGCCCTGGTAGAAAAATACCAGACAGAAAAATTCAGTGTTTTCAGCGAAAGAGACAAGGGCATTTATGATGCGCTCAACAAGGCAGTTGCAAAAGCAAAAGGGGAATACGTCTGCTTCCTGCATGCTGGAGATACTTTTTTTAGCAACGATACCCTGAAAAACATCTTTGAGAATGCTATCCGGCCTGATTTTATCTATGGCGATACAGTCATTAGGAATCAGCATACCGATGCTACCAGGTCCTGGTACAAGAAAAAGCCCTCTGAGAAAGACTTCTCCTATAGGAGTTTTT
>CANHEE010000002.1 GCA_947459655.1 Lewinellaceae bacterium | reverse complement strand
GCTCATTTTGGTTATTTTACACTTCTGGCCTCGGGACTCGTTGGGGAAAAAGGCCGGGTACTCGCTTTTGAGGCAGCAAACAGAAATTTTGGCCTGCTGAAATTAAATTGTACCGGGGCCGGGAATGTCGAGCTATTCAACAACGCCGTTTCCAATCACAGTGAAATGTTGACATTCTACGAGTTTCCCGCACTGTACTCAGAATACAACACATTGGATATCAGCCAGTTTGAACAGGAATCGTGGTTCCGGTGGTACAAGCCTAAGCAGATCCAGGTGCAAAGTGTCACGCTGGATGATGTTCTCAAGGAGCGCAAAGTACAGCCTGCAGTAGTAAAAATCGATGTCGAAGGTGGTGAGTTCAACGTCATAAGGGGTATGATTAATACCCTTGAAAATCAACCGGTTGTTGTGGTGATGGAGTACCTGAGTCCATCCAGACACAATGCCGCCCACCGCAGTGCGGCAACTCTGCTGAAAAGTATGGGATTTGAACAGTACATCATCATCCGAACCGGCGACCTGCAGCGCATCGATAAGATAGATGAGTACCTCGTTAGGGAAAACCTGGATTCGGAAAATATCGTATTCAAAAAGCCATCCTGATAATGGTTGTCCCTTTCAATCAGCAGCACTACACCGGCAAAGAACTGCAGTATATCCAAGATTGCATGAACAGCGGCCGAATTAGCGGAGACGGGAAATATACCACCGCTTGCCAGCAGTTTTTTGAAGGAAAATACCACTTTAAAAAGACATTTCTTACCACCTCCTGTACCGATTCCCTTGAAATGGCAGCATTGCTGCTGCAAATCGAGCCGGGAGATGAGGTGATAGCACCCTCGTATGCCTTCGTATCCACAGTCAATCCGTTTGTGCTAAGGGGCGCGAAAATCATTTTTGCCGACAGTCTGCCCGATCACCCCAATGCAGACATAAACCATATCAAATCACTCATCAGTCCACGAACCAAAGCCGTTGTGGTGGTACACTATGCCGGAGTAGCCGTTGATATGGACCCTCTGTTGACCCTTTCGGAAAAACATGGTTTCGCTGTAGTGGAAGATGCTGCGCAGGCAATCGACGCATACTACAAGGGCAAGGCACTCGGAGGGATAGGCAATTTCGGAGCATTTTCGTTTCACGAGACGAAAAATATCGTCTCAGGTGAAGGCGGCCTACTCGTAGTGAATGATCCGGACTACATACAACGCGCAGAAATCATCAGGGAAAAAGGAACCAATAGGACGGCTTTTTTCCGCGGTCAGGCAGACCGCTACGGATGGACAGACATAGGCTCTTCTTTTCTACCCTCCGATATGATTGCAGCCTTTCTTTACGCCCAGCTCGAATCGCTGGAAAGCATACAGGCAAAGCGCATGCAGATCTGGAGCCGCTACGCTAAAGCACTAAGCCCACTGATGGATTCAGGATATTTTGCAGGCCCGCAGATTCCGTCGTTTGCGAGCAACAATGCGCATGTTTTTTATATTGTGCTCCCTTCGCTTCAGCATCGGACCGAGCTGATGTCTTTTTTAAAAAAGGAGGGCATAAGCGCAGTTTTTCACTACCTCTCCCTGCACAAAAGTCCTTATTTCGGTCCCCAATACACGGGAGAACAACTGCCCAATAGCGATAAGTTTTCAGACTGTCTTTTGCGGTTGCCGCTTTTTTTCGACATGACTACCATCCAGCAGGATTATGTAATAGGAAAGCTACTGGATTATTACAGTTGATTTGCGTTTCCCGTCGCAACTATTTTAGAGGGGTAAAAATAAAAGTTGTCAGAAATCGCTACCTTTGCGCACCTTCTGCGGTGATTTTTGCGTTATCCGTGGTGTTGATTTTTTTTATGGTAAAAAATTGAATGAATAACAACGATAACATAGTTGGCTTGCTTAGAATCTGGTTCAGGTGGAGAAAGACAATATTGGTCTTTTGTCTGGCGGCGGGTGTAGTCTCGGCATTGGCCTCCTGGCTGATGCTAAAGAACTATTACCAGTCAAAAACCATTTTTTATGCGGCCAGTTCAGATGTGCTGAAGCCGGATAAACTCTTTGGCGTTTCCGGGGAGACCATGTACTACTATGGCAGCCCGGAAGATGTAAACCGCGTTCTGGCTGTTGCCGAATCAGCACAATTGAGGGCCAATCTCACCAAACAGTTCGGACTGTATTCACGCTACCATTTTGATTCCACTTCTGTGAAGGGGAGGAGTGATTTTCAGGAATTTTTCAAGGAGTTGTACAAAGTTGAAAAAAACAAATTGGACGCCGTTGAACTCTCTATGGAGGACACAGATCCTGAATTTGCACAAAAAATCGTACTGGCGGCCAGAGACTTTATCGACAAGGAAGTTTGCAACCTAATCAGGAGAAACCAACTGAATATTGTCAGCAGTTTTGAAAACAGTATAAAAGTCCAGAACGAAGAAATCAAAGCCATTGAAGACTCGTTGCTAGTGCTTAGAAGACAGTCGGGAATATACAATACGGCCACTCAGAGCAAGATGCTCACTGACCTGACCGGTATTGCTCAGGCAAGATTAGCGCGGGTAAGCGCGCAGGTCAAGGCTTTGGAAAAAGAACCGGGAGCCAATAGGGATACCATCATCATGATGCGCTCATTGGTGAAAGGTCTGGAAAATGAGCTTTCTTTCTTAAAAAACAATTCAACGGTCAGTTTCAACAAGGGAATGGGCCTGATTGACGTGCTGTCGCAGATGCACGAACAGAAAAGGAAACAGATGAGTTATGATGCGGTCAGATTGGAACAGATCAGGGCTGCACAGCAATCGGAAATTTCCTCCATTTACGTTGTGGAAGATGCGGGGGTCCCTCTGAAAAAATCGCGTCCGAAACGCATGATGATTGTACTTGCCTCTGTTCTGGTAACTTTCATTTTTACCACTCTTGGCATATTGCTGCTTGAGCGTTACAGAAAAATAGACTGGAATGCAATCAGGAATATGGAAAACTGATAAACCCACTGCTTTCTTGAGTTCCGTCCGGCACCAGATTCCGGTATGGGGGCTTGGTCTGATTTGCATAGCCTCCGCTCTACTGGCGATTCGATACCAATCCAACCAATTTTTTGCCATTCCTGCAGCCGTGCTCTCCATAGTAATCGCGTTTGTCGATTTCAGGGTTCTGTATATCTTGCTGATAGCCTCGATTCCCTTTTCTGTAGAAATCTACCTGCCTGGTGGACTTGCAACGGACCTGCCAACAGAGCCGCTGATGTGGATGCTCATGGGCGTGACCGTCATCTACGCGCTGCTCAATCTCAATCGGTTGAATCTGAAACCATTGTCCCATCCGCTGTCCATTTTGCTCATCCTGCATCTGGCCTGGATCGTGGTGACGATGGTCACTTCCGAACAGTTTATTTATTCCCTCAAGTACTCACTCGCCAAAATCTGGTACGTAACCGTATTTTACTTCCTGAGCATCAGGTTTTTTTCTGCAGATGAGAATTTTATCAAAAAGATTGTCTACCCCTGTCTAATTAGTCTGGTCATCGTTATTTCCATTTGTCTGTACAGGCATGCCGCAGTGGAGTTTTCCTATACATTGGTAAACAGGGTAGTGGGACCCTTCTTTCAAAACCACGTTGCATATGCCTGTCTGCCGGCTACATTTTTGCCTTTTGTCTGGTATTCGTTGAAGTGGCACAGGAAATGGTCGTTCGCCTGGCTTTTCACGGTACTGGGTATGATTATTCTGGTTCTTGCTGTTCAATTTTCATATACCAGGACGGTCTATGTGGCTTTGTTGATGGGTATCGGAGCCTATTATATCATTCGCTATAAAATGATGAAATGGGCGCTGGGCCTTTTGCTGACTACATCGCTCGCAGTTACGCTCTTTCTTGTTAAAGGCAACCGCTTTCTGGATTTTGCACCTGATTTTTCCAAAACGGTTTCTCATCAAAGTTTCGACAACCTACTGAATGCAACCTACAAAATGCAGGACATTTCCACAATGGAGCGGGTATACAGATGGGTGGCGGCAGGACACATGATTGCCGACAAACCATGGCTGGGATTTGGACCCGGCAATTTCTATCAGTTCTACAAAGGCTATACAGTCAGCAGCTTCCGAACCTACGTCAGCGACAACCAGGAGCGCTCCAGTACGCATTGTTACTTTTTGCTGGTCTGCGTCGAACAAGGTATCTTCGGGCTACTCATTTTCCTGCTTTTCAACTTTGGTGTACTTCTTCTGGCAGAGCGTGTCTACCACCAGGCCAGAGATCAGCAAACCCGACAGATAGGCCTGATGGCCAGCATTTCCTTTGTGATCATCAATGGAATATTGCTCATCAACGACATGGTAGAAACCGATAAAATTGGTTCTTTTTACTTCATATGCGCTGCTATTCTGGTCAGTCTCGACCTGAAGAATAAAGCGAAATTAACGGCATCTGAAGATAACTGATTCGCATTCAGTTTTTTACGCCCGCAATCTCAGATTGTTTGATGTTGTTGTCAGCAACGGGGTAGGCATTGGGAAAATCTTTCTTCAGCAAACTCAGGAGCCGTAAACTCTCCATCTTTGTGCGAAATGCGCCCGCCCGCACCTGATAATAAGGTTTGGCATGTACCCAGCTGAGTATGACATCCGGGTAATTCTGGCTGAAACCCGACATGACCTCATCTACTTCTCGCCGGTCTGTAGTCGAGACAATCTGAATCCTCCATCCGCTCACCGTTTTGCTTTCCTTGTTGGTTTCCACAAATTTCTCCATCATCCTGCTGATGACGGGGTCTTCCTGGATTTTAATATCCTGCCCTCTGGCATAAAATGAGCACAAAACGAAGAACAGACCCATGCCAATCCGTTGGATGGAGCTGTAGTTAACCAATGTGCTGACGGAAGGAAATGATTGCATGTGATGCCCCGGTTGAAAAGGAAATTGTTGTATACAAAGGTAAAGCAAATTTGCGAATTTGTGTAAATCCTGTTTGTGCGGGTACTAGTTTTGATATCCGGAGGAAGGAAATTGCTGCTTTTGATTACCACATAACCAATATTTGCATTAAATTTGACCTTTAAGAGTTAATCCGTCGAACCTAAAATTTCAAGGCTTCAGAATCCACAAATATCCCGACTCGATGAAAAAGAAAAATATTCTGATCGGAGCATTTTTCCTGCTATGTGGCCTTACCGCGTTTTCCCAGCAGGCAAATGACGAGTGTAAAAATGCTATTCCTTTGGGCGATATCACCGACTATTGCTCAAAAGCAGGAGAATTTTCCAATGACAAGGCTACTCCTTCCGGACTGATTACGCCTTGTTTTGATCCTGTTCAGAAAGACGTCTGGTTTTCTTTTTCCCCGAAACTTACCGATGTGAACATCACCATCAGGGGTGCCTACGGTATTGCAGGCTCGGGTGGCACCCTGAGATTCCCAAAGGTTGCGCTGTATGCCGGTAGCTGTGATGTCAATCCCTTTGAACTCATCTGCGATGAATCCAAGGGAACAACACATGTGGTCAACGTCTACAAGGGCGGCCTCGTTGTTGGCGAAAACTATTACCTCCGTGTGCAGGGCGGTGGAGGAAATGTCGGAACATTTCAAATCTGCATAGAAAACTACAATCCACCCAAAATACCTTCCGGTGATTGTCCGACAGGTTCTGTGCTGTGCGACAAGTCGAGCTTCGTTGTGCAATCCGTTGTAGGGGCAGGAAACGATCTTGAAGTTACAACTGCAGACGCGCCTTGTTTCAGCAATGGTGCAGCGGGAAATATAGAATCCAATTCCACCTGGTTTAAATGGACCTGCGAAACACCGGGTCCCCTTACTTTTGTCCTGAGTCCGCTAAAGGAAGACGATGACATCGATTTCGTTTTGTTTGAATTGCCCAACGGTATCGACAATTGTGCAGGTAAGAAATCCCTTAGATGTATGGCATCCGGTGTTACACAGGGTGGCTGTAGGTTGCTGGGTCCGACCGGGCTGAGGGTTGGTTCAACAGATTTGTCCGAAGATTCGGGTTGCGCACCGGGCAAGGATAATTTTATTGCGCCGCTCATCATGGAGGCAGGAAAAAGTTATGCACTGATGATCAACAACTTTACCAGTACCCGTTCAGGATTCAAAATGGAATTTGGTGGAACCGGTACATTTCTCGGTCCGCAGGCCAAGTTCGTTTCCAATAGTGTTAGCAAGAAAGTGTGTTTCGGAGAAAAAGTCATATTTACCGACGCTTCCAAAGCTAGCGGTGGGACCAGCAAAATCGTGAAGTGGTCATGGGATTTTGGTGTGGGCGCCAATCCGAGAAAGGCAGAAGACCTGACAGCAGCCCAAAATCATGAGGTAGTGTACAATACCCCAGGTAAACGCTTTGTCGTTCTGAACATCGAATCAGACAAGGGATGCCAGGTGACCTACATTGACACATTCCTTGTCGATAGCTGTTGCCGTACATACAACAGACTGCTTTTCAATACCGCAGTGAAAAATCTGCAGTGTCGCGATATTCTGGAAGGAAGCATCGACCTGAATGCGGTTAGCAATTCTATGCCGATTGCCTATTCATGGAGTTATGGTGCAACCACCTCCTCCATTTCAGGTCTGGGCACAGGACTATATACCGTAACCGTATCCAATGCCGCTACGTGTGATACTGTACTGAAATTCAATATTTCTGCCCCACCACCGATAAAGACCGACACCCTACTCAAAAGACCTACCTGCGATGGTGGACAGGATGGAGCCATCACGCTTAATCCCTCGGGAGGTGTCCCGCCGTACTCATACGACTGGGGCAGCGGATATGTGCAACCCAACACCCTCGGCAATCTGGCCGTTGGGAAATATCCGGTCTTCATCCAGGACAATGGTGGATGTAAGGTCTTGGTCAATGTTGACCTTCGGGAGTTGTCCCTTTCTCTCGATCCGGCCATCGAAGCCATTCGTTTGCCGACTTGCTTTGGGGAGAAAAATGGGGCAATAGATCTGAAGGTCGTCAACGGAAGACCACCGGTAGAATACGATTTTGGTGCCGGATTTCAGTCATCCAATACCTATAATAACATCGGAGCAGGTACATACAATGTCACCGTTCGGGATGCCAATCGCTGTAAGGGTGTGTTCTCTTTCAATATCGGACAACCTGACTTGCTAACCGTTAAAGTTGACAGTACGCTCATTTCCTGCTATGGCGCCAACGACGGACAAGGAATAGCAGAAGCCAGTGGTGGAACACCGGATTATTCTTATTCGTGGACCAAAGGTTACAATGGCGAACTAATCAACAAACTTGCGCCGGGACAATATGTGGTGACTGTTACAGATAAAAATGGCTGTACCGCTACTGCAACGATGAGCCTCAGTCAGCCTCCTCAGCTGATTGTACAGACGACCTCTGTCAAAGATGTTAATTGCTACGGAGACAAATCCGGTGAAATGCAATTCGAGGGTGTGGGGGGCAGACCGCCTTACCAGTTTAGTTTGGATGGAGTGATTTTTCAGCAGAATAACATTTTTTCGCAGCTTGCCGCCGGCGATTACAACCTGATTGTGAAGGACACTGCAGGTTGCCAGTTTACGACAAAGGTGACCATCCGACAGCCGTCTCCATTTGTGGTGAATGCCGGACCCGACAAAACCATAGACCTTGGAGACGAATACCAGATAAACGCCGTGGTTCTACCTTTTGGCACAGCCACCAAATCTATATTGTGGACACCGGATTCTACATTGACTTGCAATAATTGTCTTGATCCGACTGCCTCACCGCTCAGAACGATTACCTATACCATCAGAGCTGTCGACCAGTCGGACTGCGTAGCAACAGATCAGGTGACTATTTTTGTCAATAAAAAGCGTCCGGTCTTTATCCCGAATGTTTTCTCTCCGATTGATGCAAACGGCACAAATGATCAGTTTACAGCTTACGGTGGTCGTGCAGCAAAGCGCATTCAGCTGATGCGCGTTTTTGACAGATGGGGAAGTCTGCTTTTTGAAGGAGAGAACCTGCCGCTAAACGAAACATCAAAGGGATGGGACGGCTATTTCAAAGGTAAACGCGTTAACAACGGCGTATATGTCTATTATTTTGCAATTGAATTTATTGACGGAGAGACCGTTGAATTCAGGGGAGATGTAACCATCATGGGCAACTAATAATCTTATCTACTAAAAATCAAATCAAAACAATTTACCAATATGAAAAAAATTACACTTGTTTCCCTTTTGCTTTTTGCATTTTCAGCCGCAAAAGCCCAGGTCTGGATAGAGGCCGGCCTGAAAGGATTCTTCGGAACTACAGTACCCTACAATAGTAACAATTTCAATGATGGATTGTCATCTTTGAAGCTGACGCCTGATTATGGTTATGGCGCCAAATTGGCCATTAATTTCGGAGAGAGCAACGGCCTCACCATAGACGGAATTTTGTCGCAGACCAAAGCAAAGTACCAGTACGATCTTCCAGGTACAGTAGAGGGAAACCATACTTTAAACTGGAGAAACATCGATGTGTATCCGATGTACCGTCATTACTATGAGCGCTCATTCATTGAAATCGGCCCCAAACTGAGTTTCCTGAACAGTATGAAATCTACCAATGTGCTTGGGACGAATGCGGGTGTAAAATCCAACTTCAATGACTTCAACTATGGTGCTTCCTTCGGTTTCGGAGGTTTTCTGGTAGGATCAGATTATTTTTCCCTCAGTTTCAATTGCAGAATTGATTATCAGATCTCCGATTTTGTTTCTGAAAAGGGCAAGACAGCCAACTACATGATACCGTTCCGCACCTACAGCGATTACGCTTCGACGCATCCGATTACGGGCAGGGTAGGTTTAGAACTGTCTATCCCGATAGGAGGAGTGGCTCAGGCAAACTGTGGCAGAAGGGTTTTCTTTATGGGTGGGGGTAGATAGTCTCCGGCTATCAATTACTGAAATTGGATCTCAGTCTCCAGTGTCCAGTTCGGCTTCAGTTCATCCAGTTTTTTTCTGGTTGTTTTTTCCGGTTGCCGCTGCTCGTAGTAGTTTCCGCTGTCGCGGCGTCCGTTGCGGTTTAGGTCTTCTGTAATTTGCACCTCGTAAACAGCTGGAGTAAGGTTTTTGATGATCAGGTTTTGCTCCGTTGCTCCGCTGATGTTGTACTCTGCGACAACAGTACCATTCAGACTCAGTAATTCTACCAGGTAGCTTATATTATCACTCAGGCCGTAAATTTTAAGTGAAATTTCCCCAAATTTTTTCAGCTGTGCGACTTGAATCTGCCGCGAGATAGTATCGTTTGTAAGACCGAACAAATCGCTGAAAGCACCGGGCAATGCCGTTATGGTATAGCGGTGGTTTTCCTGCCATGGAGCGTTGATTTTTACCATGCGCGGTAAATCCTTATTAAGGCTGCACTTAATATTCTTCAGCGTTGTTCTGCTGCTGTCATCCTGAATCAACAATTTGCTGCTATCAGTAAGTACTATTGGGTGGTTGAAATTCCAGTCCAAAGGCAGTGTCGGATGGATGGTTTCCGGCGCTGCGGCTTTTTCATTTCCTCGTCCCCCAACCGAACGAGATTGCACAGGCTGCAGTTTTGCCTTTGTGAGAAAACCTTCTCTCCCAGTGTTTTTTACGGTTATTGTATCCTTGAGTACGATGCATTTCCAGGGGTTTTCATTGCCCTGACTATACCAGATCCGGAGCGTATCCTGCCTGTATTCCAGTAAACTGCGCTGTCCTATGTTTTCGATGATTGGTTTGACACCGGTAGCATTTTTTGAAAATACCAGTTTCACTTGTCCGTATTCCTCCGAGCGTTTTTCCTTGATCCTTACAGGCAGATCTGGCTCGAATAGTCTAATGGTTGTCGCTGCCGCGGAATCCCGTCTCACGAGCAGTGGGGTTGACAGAAAGCCTGTTTTTTCAGTTGGCAGGTCGTATTTGAAATTTTGATTTCCGTCCTGCAGGGCAAAAACCCGAAATTTTCCCTCGCGCACATTTTCTATTGAGCACGTACCATTTTTTCCGGTTTTACCAAAATACAGTGGTTTTTCCTCGCTCACCACACTGTCGCTCATCTGCTCGTACATCATCACCAGAATGTTTTCTACAGGTTCATTTTTCAATGCATCCAGCACTGTGAAGCGCACCGTATTGGAATCGATGCGCTCGCCGGTAGAAAATACAAAGCGGTAGTTTGACTTGTTGCCTTCGGTGATGTCTTTGATACTTTCTCCGAAGTTAAGGGTGTATGTGGTGTTTGGACGCAGTTCTTCTGCCTCGTCAAATGTGAATCTGATGGTTTTGCCTTTCAACTGAATATTTGGTTTTTTCTCCAGAGGCGGCGAAACAACCACCTGAGATGGGTCATCAAACTTTATCCATTCGTTGAAACTCAGGGCAACTTCCTGCTTGCGGAATCGGGTCTGAAAGTTTTGAGTGGACCTCAGGCTGTCGGGTTTCGGCGGTGTTGTGTCTCTTGCTCCACCCTCCAGATTGGCGATGTTGGCGCAGGATTGGAGACAAAATACTACGGCAAAAGAAAAGAGAAAAAATTTAGGGCCGTTGGTCATGCTGTTCCTGCTTTGGCGGTTCGTTTCTGTTGATTTCAAAAAGGCCGGATATGGCTTCGGAATCCTCGTCTGTTATTTCTTCATAAGCTACAAATTCATCGCTACTGTGGGTCGAATAATGGCTTTGTCGCCGGTATCCGCCTTCCTGCTGCTGTTGTTTTCTGACCTTGTGCCCAAACCACGCCCTTCCAAACAGAAAAAAGATCACAATGGGATATCCCAGAACGGAAAGAGCTATTGCCAACAGACCACCGATGGGATTGCGAAGCAACAACGACCAGATCATTTTAATGTACTTTATCACCACCTGATAATCAAGTACAAGTGTGGCAATCAGTAAAAAAGGGGATAGCCAGTAAAGCACAATGAAAAACCCTTTGGCAATGTAAAATAGGGCAATCATCACAAGGATGGTAAGGATAATACCCGGAAGTCCGCCGCTGCGGAAAGAATAGCCCGAATCAGACATATCTGTTTTTGTTGTTAAAAAAATAGGGCAAATGGCAATGGCAGCTTGATGCAAACCTGTTGTCTTTTGCCCTACGGTATAGGAAAACAGCAATTTTCCCGAATCGTTCCTTCAAAAGGAGAGTTTTTATTTGTTGGCCAGTTTGATGTAGCTCTCAATGGCGAAAACAACTGATGGTGCCTCAGGAGAGGTCTTGATTTGTACTACGAGATCTTTTTCCTCTGCGGCTTTCATCGTGGCAGCGCCCGAAACGGCTATACGTGTTTCGTTCTGCTTGAAATCAGGGAAGTTCTCGTACAGTGACTTGATGTCAAGCGGACTGAAGAAAGCCAGTACGTCGTAGGTGATGTTGCTCAGATCGGAAAGATCGCTGCTGACAGTCTCATACATCATCGCCTCCTGAAAATCCAGCTTAATCTCGCGGAGAAAACTGGTGATTTCCTGCGCGCCGAGCGTAGAGCAAGGAAGCAAAAATCTCTCCTTATCGCGGTGCTTCAGCAGGGCAGACTGCAAATCCTGTATGGATTTTGCTCCCGAGAAAACTTTTCGTTTTCTGTAAACGATGAATTTCTGTAGGTAATTGGCAATGGTTTCGGTGAGGCAGAAGTATTTTGTTTCCTCCGACATCTTGACCCTCATTTCTTCACAGAGGCGAAAAAAATGGTCAACGGCATTTTTGCTGTTGAAAATGACTGCACTAAACTCATCAGGGCGAACACGCTGCTTTCTGAAGTCTTTTGCACTCATCCCCTCTACATGAATGAATGATCTGAAATCTACTTTAATACCGTATCGCTGTTCGATATCGTAATAGGGAGATTTTTGCTGGGGTTGCGGTTGTGAAACCAGTATTGTTTTGACGGCCTTGTATGTTTGCATTTTGGAATCAGCCTTCTGTTCAGTCAATGTCATAGATTATCTGTAAAATGCTCTACTGATTTAGTAAACAACGGGTAATTGAAGTTTGTGAGTAATCATTTTATACAATAAGAGCACTGGAACTACTTCAATGGTGCAAAGATACAACAA
Source organism: Lewinellaceae bacterium (assembly GCA_947459655.1). GTDB lineage: Bacteria > Bacteroidota > Bacteroidia > Chitinophagales > Saprospiraceae > CANHEE01. Next base: position 61,510 of record CANHEE010000002.1, on the reverse strand, counting down.
AAAATGAAAAAAATGCAAGGCGATATAATTTCTAACCAAAAAAAGACTCCTTAACAAGAGCAATATATAAAATAATAGTAGGAAAATTTCTGTTCCTGTAATTATTAATTTGGCTAAACCGGCATCTGCATAGGCAAGAAATACATTTGCGGGTGCCAGTACCAACCCGGTCAGAATGCCGAACATGAGGATGACAAAGTGGTAGGTGTCCATATCTTTGGATACCGGAAAAATAAAGGAAATCAGCCCAAGAACGATATGTTTGGCTGCGATGAGCACGCCGATTCCGGCAACGCAATACGCCAAGGTACTCAAATCTGAATCGCCGAAAAGTAGGTTGTACTGGCGGAGCGAGAGATACACATAAATGCCTAGATTCGCAATAAACATCAGATATAGCGACAGGTAAATCGAGGTCGAAAGCGATCCTTTTTCCCTGTACAGCGACCGTAAAATGATGTCGTTGAAAAATGCGCTATATACTTTTTTGATCTGAGCCCTGCTGATTGATACCAGCACAGTGAGCAAAAGCAGGATGGCAATGACTATCAGAAATAGGAATTGCTGCGGTTTTTCGACCTGTTCCGCCTTTTGCAGTTTTGGCACCTCCACTGTATTCGGTCGCTCGTTGACCACAGATGGTCCACCACCACCCGGAAACAATTCAAATGGGTTGCCGCTGATTTCCGGCCGCACTGCTTTCAACGCACTACTGTCTGCAACAATTAGCTCTTGCCTTCCAAGATCAAAGGGATTGGCACTACCCTGAGCCCCGGCGGTCAACCGGAAGAGCATCAAAAAGGCAGGGATGATTAGCCTGCAAAGGCCGGTATATTTAATTTTAATTGGCATGCGCATTGCAATCGTGACGCAAAGGTAAGAAAAGGATCAGCGCGCCGGACTTTTGCCTTTGCAATTTTACAGCGCCTTGCAGTGGATTGCACAACCGCCACCCGGAGCCAGTTTTATCTGTAGTTTGGAACCCCTTTCTACTGTCTTCTCCTCAATTCTGTAGGCCTCCGGATTCTTCTCCCAATCGGCGTCGTCGGCGTCTCTGTACATGATAGCCTTGTACGTTTTGCCTGGCTCAAGAAAATCCAGTTTTATGTCGACGGTTCTGGCTTGCTCATCGGTGATTGACCCAATAAACCAGTCTTTTTTGCCCTTGGCCCTCCTGGCGATGGTCAGGTGATCGCCGATTTCTGCATCCAGATAACGGCTTTCATCCCAGTCAACCGCCACATCCTTGATAAACTGGAAGGCATCCGGCCGCTGCTCATAGTTCTGCGGTAGGTCGGCAGCCATTTGAAACGGACTATAAAGCGTCACATATAGCGCCAATTGTTTTGCAAGTGTTGTATGTACCTGTTCTTTTTTAGACGGATCAAACTGATTTACCTTGATTCTGAAAATACCCGGTGTATAGTCCATCGGACCACCAAGAAGTCTGGTAAAAGGCAGAATGGTTTCATGATCAGGTAAATTGCCTTCGCTCCACGCATTGAACTCATTTCCCCTTGCTGCTTCGCAGGCCATCCAGTTGGGGTAGGTGCGGTGCAGTCCCGTCGGCCTGACCGGTTCGTGAGCGTCCAGCATGATTTTGTTTCTGGCTGTTTTCTCGGCAACTCTGACGTAGTGATTGACCATCCATTGTCCGTCGTGATGTTCGCCCCTTGGGATAATGAAGCCAACATAACCTGTTTTCACCATATTGTATCCATATTTTTTCATGAAAGCATATGCATCATCCATGCGCCGCTCGTAGTTGGTCACCGACGCAGAAGTTTCATGGTGCATAATGATTTTCACGCCTTTGCTCTCTGCATATCTGGTCAGTTCAGCTACATCAAAGTCGGGGTAGGGCGTTACAAAATCAAACACCTCCTCCTTACCCTTTCCAAACCAGTCTTCCCATCCGGTGTTCCATCCTTCTACCAGTACGCCGGCGAAACCATTTTTCGCAGCAAAATCTATGTATCTTTTCACATTTTCGTTGTTCGCACAGTGCTTGCCGTTTGGCACGGGAGTTGCGTCACTATTGATGTTTCCTGGGGCAGAATATTCCCAACTGCCTTTTCCGATGTGCATTTCCCACCAGATTCCGACATATTTGCATGGTTTGATCCAAGAGGGGTCAGCGATTTTTGATGGTTCATTCAGGTTGAGAATCATGCGGGAAGCCAGCAGGTCGGTGGCTTTTTCACCAATCATTATGGTTCTCCAGGGCGTGTGACATGGTGCAATCAGGTAGGCCATATTTCCCTGGGCATCGGGTACCAGACGAGAGGTCAGTCGGAAGCTTTTCTTATCGATTTCCAGCTGCATGGCCGGGTAGTTGACCAATGCAGCCTCAAAAATATTGAGGTAAACCCCCTCAGTTGTTTTCATGGTCAAAGGGGTCTGGGTAGCATTCGGGGAGAAAAGCGATTTGGCGTATATTTCGTTGATACTGCCTCCGATATAGGCATTCACCTCACTGAGTTTGCTCTTGTTGTAGCGGTATTCATTGGTGTCGTAGTCACCCGGTATCCAGAATGCGGTGTGGTCGCCGGTGAGTGCAAATTCAGTGTGTTCCTCCGTAACGACAAAATGGTGCAGTCGATCCTGCTGATAGGGAAATTCATATCTGAAACCCACACCATCATCGAAGACCCGGAACACAATGTCCATTTTTCTTCGCTGACCGCTTTTTTCCTGAAGGTGGATCAGCAGCTCTTGGTGCCGGTCTCTGATTTCAGATTCTTCACCCCATACCGGTTTCCAGGTGTCGTCCGTTTTTTTCTCCTCTGAAGAAAGCAGCTCAAAGTTGTCACGTAAAGCTCCTCCTTTCAGACTGATACCCAGTCTGGAATTATCGATCACAATTTTGTTTTTGTACACAACTTTGTAATAGGGTTCTCCAAAAGGACTGAGTTGAAAACTAAGGCTGATGTTTCCGTTTGGAGAAAGTACACTTTGCTGGGCTATAGCCGTAAAGGTGCAAATTGTAAAGACAAAACAGAGCAGTACCGCTGAAATTGATTTCATTGTTGAATGATTTTCGGATAAAAAAATCGTCCTGTTTTTTGCGAAACAGGACGAGCGAAATTACGATTATTTTAGAATTACCAGCTTCTCAAAGTCACTTTCCTGAGCCAGATTGCCGTTCCGTGCGCTCTCTATGTGGATTTTATAAAGGTAAACACCTCTCGCGAGGTCTTCGCCGTAGTCGTCTTTCCCATCCCAGCTGATGTCCCTGACGCTTCCGTTTTCAGAGAAAGCATTTGTAAAAATGGTCTTGACCAGTCTGCCGCTGACGGTAAAAATTCGAATCTGTACCTTTAGGTTTACTTCAGAAAGGTGGTGTCGGAACTGGAAGCCCGTCTGGGTGGTAAACGGATTGGGGTAATTCAGCACATGTTCAAGTGCGCTTTTGCCGTTTGCCGCAACTACAAATTCGGTGAAACCCTCACCCGGATTGTTGGCGGTATCCCAGGCTTTTACGCTTATTTTGTGCAGGCCTTCCTGTAGCTTTGAAAGCGGATATTTGACATAACCTCTTGTGTAGTCATCGCTTGCCGCCTCGTAAAATTCGTTCAGGCGAAAAGTATTTTGAGTATTGTCATCGAGAACAGCTTTCATGTCGTGTCCTACACTACTGCCCGACACATTAAATCCGACATCGTCGCGCAGTCTGACGAGTAACATAGGATTGTTGCTGGTATTGTCACCGCTGACGAATGATTCATTGTCCATGAACACCTCAACTATTGGCGCTTTATCGTCTTTTATCGGATTCCTTGCAGCACCACCAACAATAAGGTGTGAATTGTCAAAGCCCGTGGCATCGTAAACATTGTTGCTGGCATAATAGCTGATTTTTGCTAGACCGAAGTTGTAGTCAATGTCTTTCGGGATGATGCACTCAAATCTGAACTTTCCTTTCTTTACACTGGCTACACCCTTGAATAATATTCTGTTCTGTACCTTGAAGCTCTGCTGAAATTTGAGATTGGGGATCGTTTTCAGGGTAAGCTCCTTGTCGAAAATAGTCGGGTAGATTTTACCGTCAAACCAATCCAGCACTTTTCCGGTGCTGTCCGTTACCTCCCCCTCTATGGTCACTTTGCTCATGGCGCCAACGGTGTCTGCAACGGTCGCATTGACAACGTTCTTGCCGTTGATGGCTGTGGTACTGATGTTGTATTGTGGTATCATCAACCGTTGTGACGGATCGCCCAGCATGGCAAATTTGCGGTTGTTTTCCGTGTCCGTACCGGAATTGTTTTTGGCTGTGCGCAGAATCTCTCCCATCGCCCTGCCACTGTAACCGGATTTCTTGTAGATTTCTGAAAAGACAGATTTTGTAAGCACGTCGTTTGCAGAAGCAAAAACCGAGCGTACCGTGGCGAAAAGCCCCACAGCCCCGCCCTTGTCGAGGGCAAGTACCTGCTCACCCGCGGTAAAATTGTTTGGATTATCGTAGCCGGCGAAAGAGCAGGTTGCCGTAATCATCAGCGGTAGGCGCTCGAAATTGGACCAGGTGGGAACATCCTCATTGGCGTTGAGTATACGCTCCTGAGCCCAGCCCCTCGGCCCCCCGTGTCCGACGTAGTTGATGACAAGGCATCCTTTGAACATATTGTTGTTGATGGCTTCCTGGCAGTCGGGCGAACGCTGACCGCCTGGCGTGGTGACCTGAGTGTAGGCATCCAAATACACTTTTTCAGAATTGAAATCGGGGTATTTTGTGGTCTGCTCTTTCCAGAGGGTCTCCTCGCTGTGCTGCAGAAACACGTATTCCCATGACTCGTCAATATCGTCTGTGACAAAAACCACCCTGTTTCTGTAATCGCGCATGGCATCCGGATTGCTGTCGTAATGGATGATTTTGTCAATCATGGCTTTGAGCTGGTCCTCATCCTGCGCGGTAAGCCTTCCAATATCGATATCCAGACTGCCCTGCAGCCTGTTGCCCTCGTTCGGACTGAGCAGTCCGTAGTAGTCGTCTGACGGGAATGCGAAAATCGGACTGAGCGATTCCTCTGTTTCATATACCGGCACCCAGTTGGCATTTTTATTGGCATCTACTCCGATGTTTCGATGGTTGAAAGAGCCGTCGCCGGCCAGCAGAAGGTAACGGAAATTTTCATCCCGGTCGTAAAGCATTTTTGCAAAATCGCGGATGGCGGTAACATCCATAGCTCCTGACGAGAATTCATTGAAAATCTGATCGACTTGTACGGTTACGACGTTTAGTTTGTTGAAATTTCTGCGATGCGCAGCCAGTCTGTTTACCTCTGCCTCAAACGCTTTTGGATAAACGATGACCATATCGGCCTTCTGTATACCATGAAGATTCTGGTTTTCTATTTTCCCGACAGCTTTTGGTCTAAAAAGGTCGGTCGCCACAGGGTTGAATGCGATAAAGCGCTGTAGAATTCCCGTTTCTACACCGAAGGATAAAGTGCCATTGCTGAGCGTACATTTTTGCCGCTGCGGAAAAACGGGATTGGTGATGTTCCATATTTCCATTCCGCTGCCATTGGCCAAATCGAATGTGCTTGCCGGAAATGCCAGGGTTTTCTTGTCCTGAAAAATCATCTGAGACCCTGACATTTTAAGTGATCGACGGGCATTGATCTCAATATAATCGAGCCACGCTTCAAAGTCGCCGCTGACGGCCGATACGCTGATGGAGGTATTGAAATTATCGCTGTTTGGAAAAAATTGCGCATCGATGGATGCATCGTAAGCGTAGGTATCTTCCGGACTGGAAAGGGCAACACCAAAAGCATTTGCGGAGAAAGATTTCCCTTGTATATTGAGGTTGTAAACAGATGACTTTCCGCTTCTCACTGCCATGACCGAACTGACTGTCGCCGCTTCGCTTTTATCAATATTGGGCAGGATGAAATCGCTGAAATTCAGTGAGAACTTGTTGGGCGTCAACTTGTCGCCATACCATTTTCTACCACTTCCCGTGGTGTAGTTGAATGCGCCGAGCAGATTGACTGATTCCTTCTCGTAATGCAAAAAATCATCGAAAGAGGTACTGGTGTATGCGGTATTGTCAACTGATGCTTTTTCAGTGATTCGCTTTCCGTTTTCGCCGTCAATTTTTATAAAGTAGTTTGCAGTAAAAGCATACACGTTTTTTTCCAGTTCAAAGCGTTTTTTGGAGGCATTGTAATCCCATCGGTCTGCACCATGTCCGTAAAAGAGTATGTAATCGCTTTCGCCAAAAACGCCGTCATCTTCACCGGCAACGAAAATGGGGTTTTCTGCAAGGTCGTCAATTCGCGTATTGGCAATAAGTTCCGGCAGCATTCCACTTGCGTTGCCATAGATTTTTATTTTTCTGGGATCAATTTTGCTGATGTCAATACCCAATTCTCCGAGCAACCTGGCATCAATCTTATGGATTCCGGTGTTCTCCACACTAATTTTGTAGATGGTTCCTTCGCTGAGCACCGATTTCAGGGTTGGGCCTCCGCGATAAGTAAGGGGCAGAAGTTCAGGAGTGCGGCTGATTTCCAGCTCAAAATAAGTGATTTTCATCAGGCCGCCCGATGTCTTCACAATGGGGATAAAGCGTACAACTCCAAGGAAGTTTTTTCGCTCCATGTTGACACTGCTTTCAATCCTGACCTCGTCTGTAAGTACGGAGGTGTTGATGGCAGGATCTAATCTGAGCGGCTCAAGGCGGAGGTTTTTCAATCTGACATTTAGTTTTCCGTAGCCAGCCAGCGGAGTGGTCATGCCAAACCAAGGCAGTCCCTTTGTTCTTGCGCTGAACGATGCGCCCTCAAAAGTCTCGGTTTCCAGCATGGTTTGGCCATCTGAATAGGCGGGAACGCTGATTTTTTTCCATTCAAGGATTTTCGAAATCTGCGTATCTTGCGCCTGTAAACAGATTGGGAGAGCGGAGAAAAAAAGGAATATTCGGATGTATCTGATCATGAATCGCTGTAATTTTTGGCGGTCTTTTGGGTAGTCGGAAGCCTGTAAATGTTGCAAAAACGAAGTTATTCAGTTCTGTATTATTCAATGTTGGCTAAGTTTAACAGATTCGCCGAAAACCAGTTGTAAAATTCGCGCTTAATTTCACAATATCAGATAAAACAGCCTGTTTTTTTTGTGGGTATTGCCCAGCCGCAAAAGCATTGATTCTGCACGGCATTATTTGGGCAGACAAAAAATGACAAACCGGATGGATAACATACTTTTTTTGAAGCACCTGAAAGAGAGTTTGGAGAAAAACACCTTTCAGAAATTGACCCTCAGTAAATATGTCGGAGCAGAGCGCACGCTGCTGAATATTTACATCCGGCCAGTAGAAATCAGGAAACAGCGCATGAGCAGCTGGATCTGGCATTACCAGACTCGGGATGTCACCAAAAATGTGGCTATGGATACTTTTGCAGAGGCACTTGAACCGCTTCTTGGAAGTGAATTTCTAAGTGCCGATCTCTTCACTTCTGAAGCAGACTACTCATTGCTTTTCAATAAAAAGAGAAAGGCAAAACTATTGATTAAAAAATCGGAATCTCGGGAAACTCCGGTTTTGACGCACGACAGGGTGAAAAAAAGAACGTTTTCACCTGCAAACGCTGATTATCTGAACGCGCTTGGCATCACCAACAACGAGGGGGAAGTGCTGAAGGAAGGGCAAAAGAAATTTAGGCAGATTGACAAATATATTGAAATCATAGACAGCGTGCTGCGGAAGCATCCGGTGGGACACAAACCGCACATTGTTGATATGGGTTCGGGGAAAGGTTACCTGACCTTTGCCCTTTACGATTTTCTCCGCAACTCACTCGGACTTGAACCATCTGTAACGGGCATAGAGCTGCGCCAGAATCTGGTGGATTTTTGCAACGACCTCGCAGCGGAGTGTGGTTTCAGAAAGCTGGATTTTCAGGCAAAAGACATTTTTGAGTACGAGTCCGAAAAACTGGATATGCTAATCGCCCTTCATGCCTGTGATATCGCTACAGACATTGCCATAGCAAAGGGCATAAGGGCTAAGGCAGAAATCATCATTGTAGCGCCGTGTTGTCATAAGCAACTTCGTAAACAAATGAATCCTGTGACGGCTATGGCCGAAATAACCAGGTTTGGCATCATGGAGGAACGGCAGGCAGAATTGCTGACCGATGGAATTCGCGCGCTGCTGATGGAAGCCAATGGCTACCAGGTCAAGGTACTCGAGTTCGTTTCTGTTGAACACACCCCCAAAAACCTGATGCTGATTGGCGTGAAACACAAGGCCAGTCCGGCAGCCTTGCAGAAAATTGCTGACATCAAGGCAGAATTCGGAATTAGCGAGCATTACCTTGAAAAGCTGCTTGGGACAGTCAATCGGGTACCGCATTCCTGAAGCCATTGTTTTTCAATGGCATCTCAATTAAAAACATAACAAACCCCCGATTTGCACGTTTTATCATAACTTTGTCCCCGACATAAAATCCTCTATCGTGAAACAACTTCTTTTTTGTGTTATCGCTTTGTTTTTGATGCCGTCTGTGAAGGCCCAGCAGGGTTGGGAGATTGGTCTGCTCGGCGGTGCGACAGGATATTTTGGCGATCTAAATACCCAGGTGAACATCACGCATCCCGGTGCAGCAGGAACTGCAGTTGCGAGGTACAATTTCAACAATAGGATTTCCCTGAGGGGAACGCTCATGTATGGTGGCATCAAGGGAGACGATAAATGGTCAAAGAATACCTTTGAAAACCGTCGCAACCTTAGTTTTCGCTCCAATATTTTTGAAGGCGCACTCGTAGGAGAATTCAATTTTCTACCCTTGACGCACGGCAGTTATGATGAGAACTTTTCACCCTATCTTCTGGGCGGTCTATGTGTTTTTTCCTACAATCCGCAGGCAAAATACAACGGCCAGTGGGTTGACCTCAGGCCTCTTGGTACAGAGGGTCAGTTTCTAAACACAGAGTACAACACCTCATCTCTTGGCTTTGTGTTCGGGACAGGTCTGAAAATGGATCTGAATGAAAAATGGAGTTTGAATGTGGAACTGGCAGGCAGAAAAGTTCGCACCGACTATCTTGATGATGTTAGTGGAAATTATGCGGATATCCGTGACGTTCGCAGGCTTCACGGCGAAATTGCTGCAGCACTATCAGATAGGTCTGTTGAGCCGAAAATCGGAGCGGCTGGGAGGCAGCGCGGCAATGGTAAGAACAACGATGCCTTCGTCACGCTGAGTGTGGGAATAGTCTACTACTTTGGCGCATTGAAATGCCCTGATTTTTATCGTTAGATTCGCTTTACTGTTATCGTTTTCCATTACAAGGTTGACCGGAACGGGCAGCCTTTTTACATTTATACCAAGCACATGCACCACCAGAACAGCACTGAAACCATTATTTACGGAAGGCATCCTGTCCTGGAAGCCATTCAGGCAGGCAAACCCATCCATAAGGTATTGTTTCAGGAAGGTGTTCGTGGCGAACTGGAAAAAGAGGTCAGGCACACCTGCAAACAGTATGATATTCCGCTGCAGGTAGTTCCTAAAGAGCGGCTGAACAAATTTGTCAGGGGCAATCATCAGGGTATTGTCGGTTTCATTTCTCTGGCAGAATTCGGACTAATTGAAAATTTGCTGCCTGGGCTTTTTGAGAACGACCAGGTTCCCTTACTGTTGATTCTGGATGGAATCACTGATGTGCGAAATTTCGGAGCCATCGCCCGATCGGCAGAAATTTGTGGTGTCCACGCCATCATTCAGGCGGCAAAAAATGCTGCACACATTAATGAAGACGCACTGAAAACTTCTGCAGGCGCACTGACCAGGATTCCGGTTTGTCGCGAATCCAGTCTTATCAATACCATTTCCTATTTGCAGCAGTCGGGCATTCAGGTAGTGGCATCCGACCTAACAGGCAGAAAAAAAATCATGGAAATTGACTTCACGGTTCCGACAGCCATTGTGATTGGTTCTGAGGGTGAGGGTGTGAGCAGGGCGATACTGAACAGGGTGAACGAAAGATTTGTTATCCCCCAGATCGGTGAGACAAATTCCTTTAATGCCTCGGTGGCAGCGGGGATAATGCTTTACGAGGCAACGCGTCAAAGACTGGCACTTTAATTAACATGGTATTTTAGTGCACTAAAAAATAAAGAAAATTAATGGCCAATTATCTGGATAAATTATCGGCAATACACGAGCGTTTTCTCTACGTCGAAGAGTCCTTGGGTAATCCCGAGGTAGTGGGAGATATGGAGCGTTTTGCAGCACTGAACCGCGAATACAAGGAGCTGAAAACGCTGGTAGATGTCTATTTTGAATATAAAAATATACTCGGAAATATCGAAAACGCTAGAGAAACACTGAGCGACCCTGATCCCGATATGCGCGAGATGGCAAAAGAGGAACTCGAAGCGTTGCAGTCGCAACTGACCGAAATCGAAGAGAAAATAAAATACCTGCTGATTCCAAAAGATCCGGAAGATTCCAAAGATGTGGTTTTTGAAATCCGTTCCGGAACGGGTGGAGATGAAGCAAGCCTTTTTGCTGGCGACCTGTACAGGATGTACACAAGGTACTTTTCAAAACAAGGCTGGCGTGCCGAAACCATTCTGGCAACCGAGGGCACTGTAGGTGGTTTTAGCAAAATCGTACTAGAGGTTTCCGGCAACGATGTGTACGGAAGCATGAAATTTGAATCCGGTGCACACCGTGTCCAGCGGATTCCCGATACCGAATCCAAAGGTCGGGTGCATACTTCGGCAGCAACCGTTGCTGTTATTCCAAAATTTGAAGAAAAGGAAATCAATATCCGTCCGGAGGAACTAAAGATCGATGTTTTCCGCGCCAGCGGTGCAGGTGGTCAGCACGTCAACAGGACAGAATCGGCGGTAAGGATTACCCACCTTCCAACCGGTCTGGTGCAAGAGTGCCAGGACGGCCGTTCACAGATTCAGAACCGTGAAATTGCCATGCAGCGCCTATATCAGAAAATCGTTGAGCAGGAAAGGGAGAGAAGCCAAAGCGAATTTGCGGCCCAACGAAAATCGCTTGTGGGCTCGGGCGACCGCTCTGAAAAAATCCGCACCTACAATTATCCTCAGAACAGGGTAACCGATCACCGTCTGGAGGGGGATACCAAGAATTTCAATTTGGACAAAATCATGGAAGGCGAACTGGACGAACTACTCGATGCGCTTCGCCTTGCGGAATACGCGACCAAGCTTGTGGAAACCGAGGAGTGAGAAAATAACCTGATTTCCGTAGACCATCTACAGATAAGTTACAGAGGATAAAATAATGCTGCTATAATTTGTACCTGCACAGACTCATACTGACAAATTTTAAGAATTACCGCTCTCAGAAATTAGAGCTGGCATCAAAAATCAATTGTCTGACGGGACTGAACGGCATGGGGAAAACCAATGTCCTCGATGCCGTTTACTACCTCTGCATGTGCAAAAGTCATTTCAACACAACTGACACCCATCTTTCGCTTCATGGCGAAGATTTTTTTAGACTAGAAGGTATTTTTATTTTAGACGAGTCTAAAAAATCAAAAATTGTCGCCAAAGTTCAACCCAGAAAGTCAAAGGTATTTGAGAGTCAAGATGTTGCATACGAAAAACTGAGCGACCATATTGGGAAATTTCCCGTTGTGATGATCGCCCCTGACGACATTGCCCTACTTACAGAAGGAAGCGAAGAACGCCGTCGGCTGATGGACAATACCCTTTCGCAACTTGACCACAGTTATCTGCAGTCGTTAGTAGTGTACAATAAGGTGCTGGAACAACGGAATGCCCTGCTCAAGCAATTTGCACAATCACATACCTTTGATGCTGCATTGCTGTCCGTTTACGATAGTCAGTTGACGGAGCCCGCTGCATATATATTTGAGCAGCGGAAAAGCCTGCTGCAGCGTCTTCTGCCTGTTTTCATTCACTATTACAGCGTCATTTCAGGCGACAGGGAACAGCCATTGTTCACCTATGAATCGGCTTTGCACAGCAATAACATGGCTCAATTGCTCGCCGATAGTCGTGAAAAAGACAGAATACTGCAGCGAACCACTGCCGGCATACACCGAGACGACCTGCAGTTTGTTTTTTCAGAGGGAAATCCGGCCAAGCGTTTTGCCTCGCAGGGGCAACTCAAATCTTTTCTGTTGGCCATCAAACTGGCCCAGTATGAGGTGCTCCGGCAACTCACCGGACAAAATCCGGTTTTGCTGCTGGACGATATCTTCGATAAGTTGGATATGGAGCGGGTACGCCATCTGCTGACCCTGCTTTCAGGCGAGCAGTTCGGGCAGTTGATTATTACTGATACGCAGGAAGACCGCATGCTGACAATCATCAAAGATCTTGGCGTAGAATTCAGTCATTTCAAGGTGCAGGACGGCAAAATAATCTAATAACTATGGATAGCACTACCGGTAAAATCCTTATTTTTGTTGGAATAGCGCTTGTTTTTGTGGGCGTTTTGCTGTATTTTTTTCACGATAAACTGCAATTTTTGGGTCATTTGCCGGGCGACATCTGCATTGAAAGGGAGAACTTTCGCTTTTATTTTCCCTTTACTACCATGCTGCTCCTGAGCATTCTGCTGAATATTCTGCTGAAGATTTTCCGTTATTTAACGCAATAAACGCATGAGAAGAACACTGCTGCCAACGACAGGATTTGAAAAAAACAATGAGCCCCTCGCTCCCGGCAAAGTCTTCATGTTCAGGATGTTGCAGTCTGTTTTTTATTGTCTGGTAGTACTGTTGGTTTCGCTGGCAATCGGTACCTGGGGCTACCATAGTTACGCCCGTACACCTTGGGTAGATTCATTTCTGAACGCCTCAATGATTCTGACCGGCATGGGACCTGTTGACAAGATGGACAGCGATGCAGCAAAGATATTTTCCGCTCTTTATGCCATCTATAGCGGTGTGGCTTTTCTGTCAACCATTTCGCTGCTATTTGTGCCCATTATTCACCGAGTTATGCATTGGATGCACATTGATAGCGGTCAGGACTAATCAAACTGTTACTGTTTTCTTTTGCCTTTTTCGTCTTCTCTCGGGGGGATTTCGTGGTCGGTTTCCAGTTTTTCCGTTAGCATCTGCACAAAGCGGAATTCATTGAAAAAAACCTTGGCAATCACTCTGATGACCGTGTAGGTAGGTATGGCCAATACCATACCGCCCACTCCTGAAATATCTGCTCCAATAAGCACAACAATAAAAATCTCCAGCGGGTGGGCCATTACCCTGCTGGAAAAAATGTATGGTTGCAAAATAAACCCATCTATAAGGTGCATAATGGGAAAGATCAACAGCACCTTTAGGATAAGCGGGAGCAATTGCGAATAAAAATCGAGATCCAGATAGGAAGAAAAGGTAATCAGCGCAGCAAAAGCCGCTCCGATGATGGGCCCCACGTAGGGAATGATGTTCAGAACCGCCGCAAAAAAACCAATCAAAATGGCGTTTTTAACCCCGAGAATAGTCAGTCCCCCCGCCACAATAATCAGAATACCAATCATTTGTAGCACGATTCCGCCAAAATAGCGGATGAGCATGGTTCGGATGTCGTCGAGGGCAGTGATGACGCGCGATTCATGTCTTGCCGGAACGGTTCCGGCGAGGAAGTCGCCAAAAAGGCTCTGGTCTTTTAGGAAAAAAAACAGAATAAAGGTGACAGAACCGACGCCTATCAGAATACTTCCGAAGGTCGAAATGGTGGTTTCAACAATGCTGCTAAGCATGGTAGGACTCACTACATTTTGAACCTTTTCGAACAATTGGTCAACTGCAGATTGCTTGGGCGGCAAAATCCCGTAATGGTGCAGCCAGTCGTTGGCCTGCGCCATGGGCTGTTCCAGATTTTTTTCGATGGCAGTATAATCCACACCTGCCAGGTTTTGAGCCTGTTCCACAATCGGCGGCACGAAAATGTAAAGGAGTAGTCCGAAGAAAAGATAAAAACTCAGTATGGTCAGCATGGCAGACACCGTGCTGTTCAGACCCACTTTTTTATATCTGATTTTTTGAAAAAACTGCATAATCGGCTGTCCAATCATAGACAGTACCCAGGCGATCAGCAAAAAAGTAATGATATTGCTGAAATAGGACAGGATGATTCCCAATCCCAAAACGACAAGGCCGATGGTCAGCCAGCGACTCCAGTTGTTGAACATACTGCGTTTCTTTTAGCTCAATTATGAAGCAAATCTACTATTTCTGCGGGCAAATGGGGCAGAAATCGGGGCTTTTTAATTGTAAGGATACAATTGAGGTCGTGAAATCAAAATGCAAACCCAAAAATCTCTGCGACATCCAAAACAAATAAACCACTTTTATCATGATTTAAGATGTCTGCAGAATTGAACACCCACCCCCGCACCCAACCGAATATTTTCGGAATTCGCATTTTTTAAACTTAAAGTAAGTACATTTGTCTTTGTTATCAGGGTTTTAACATGTGTAAAAGATTATTTCTGGCTGTTTTCGCGGGACTGCTTTTCTCTCTTCCAATATTCGGGAGGCACATCATCGGCGGTGTGATCAACTACGAGTACAAGGGAAATGGCAAGTATTTTTTTACCATGCGGATCTACCGAGACTGCAAGGGTGGCGGTGCGCCGTTTGACGGAGAACCTGGCGATAAAGGTGCAATTATCGGTGTCTTCAGGGAAATCGGTGGAAACTACCAGGCCATCACGCAGTTCGAGGAGCCACTGAAATCGAAAAAGCCTGTTGAGCCGCCCTTTTATCCTTGCATGGCCGTTCCTCCCGATGTTTGCGTTGAAGAAGGCATCTACGAATGGGAATTTACTATCCCTGATTTCCCTTCCAAAGCTGCCTACCATTTTGTGTACCAGCGCTGCTGCCGAAACAATACCATCACCAATATCGTCAATCCCCAGAATTCGGGTGCCACTTATGAAATAGTCATCACTCCGGAAGCAATGTCCGGAGAAAGCAGTTCACCCGTTTTCAAAAACTTTCCACCAACGGTCGTTTGTGCCAACGCCCCATTTGTGTTTGACCATGCCGCAATCGACAAGGATGGTGACTCACTGTACTACCGCTTCTGCAGTCCGCTTTACGGCGGCGGTCCGAATACCGGAGCATTTGTAACAGATTGCAAAATTGGAGCTCGCCCAGATCCACTTTGTCCGCCACCATACGACACTGTGGTTTTCAGACAGAACTTTAGTTCCAGATACCCGCTGGGTTCGGGTGTCATGACTATCAATGGAAAAACAGGCATTCTGACCGGACAGGTGAAGCAGCTCGGACAGTATGTTGTAGGCATCTGTGTGGAAGAGTACCGGAAGGGCAAACTGCTCTCGAAGGTCTTCCGCGACTTTCAGTTCAACATCGCCCTGTGCAATGTATTTGTGGACGCAAATATCGCGAGTGATACGCTGGTTGGAAAAACGCTGGTGATCAACTCCTGCGGTTCGGCTAAAGTTACTTTTGACAACAGAAGTATCGATAAAAGCAGAATCAGCGGTTACCTTTGGGAATTCAATATTCTGGGCCAAACGCAAGTTTCCAAAGAACTGAATCCGACCATTGTTTTCCCCGGACTTGGGAAGTACACAGGACGCCTGGTTGCCAATCCGGGCCTGAAACCTTGTACGGATACCGCCGACTTCGAGGTAAATATTTTCCCGGGCATCGAGGCCAATTTCAATTACGCGTATGATACTTGCGTTGCCGGACCGGTGAAATTTACCGACCTTTCGACGACCGGCAGCGGACAAATGAGCATCTGGAATTGGGAGTTCAGAGATGGCGGCAAGTCTGCTGTCCGAAACCCAGAGTACCGATATAAAAATCCGGGAGAGTACAATGTGCGCCTAACAGTGAAAGACATTAATGGCTGTAAGGCCAGCACAACCCGCATCATACGCTATTATCCCGTTCCTTCGCTGGTCATTGTAGAGCCTGATACTTCGCAGGGGTGTCAGCCGCTGCGCATCAAATTCAATAATCTGTCTACGCCCATAGACAATACGTATCTCTTTGACTGGGATTTTGGTGACGGGATGCGTTCGGGGGATATGAGTCCTACTCACATATACGCTGACGTTGGCACTTACACTGTAAAGCTCAATCTCACTTCGCCACTTGGTTGCAAGACGAATGCTGTTTTCCCGGCTCTGATTAATGTGAAGGGATCACCGGTTGCTGATTTTGCCTACACACCTGAAAAGCTGAGCAATTTTGAGCGCACGGCAACTTTTACCGACAAATCAATAAATGCCTACCGCTGGTCATGGCAGTTTGGAATGAATGAAGGTGGCAGTACCGCACGCGACCCTGTTTATACCTTCAGAGATACTGGGGTGCAGGAAATCAAGTTGATTGTTACCCATCCTAGCGGATGCACCGATACCATCAGTAAGTTGCTGGATGTGGAGCCGCTGCTCACCTACTTTCTGCCCAATGCCTTCACACCCAATTTTGACGGATTAAACGATGAATTCAAGGGCAAGGGCAATATGTTCGGAATGTCCGATTTCACCATGACCATCTGGAACCGCTGGGGTGAAAGAGTGTTTGAAACCCGCGATCCCAACGAGGCCTGGAACGGTAGAATTGACAACACCGGCAGTATGGCCATTGACGGCGTTTATGTGTACCACGTTACCTTTACCGGACCGCGAAACAAACCCTACAGCTTCAAGGGTTTTGCCACGCTAATCAAATAGTTTTTTGCAAAAATTTTACATTTTTTGACTCGGAAAAGCGAACAATATTCCGGCGCTTGGTGTTATCTTTGCAGAATTAATCTAAATAAGAATAAAGAGTATTATGGAGAAGAGGTTGATATACCTGGACAACAACTCAACTACGCCTTGTGATCCTCGTGTAGTTGATGCAATGTTGCCTTACTTTTATGAAAAACACGGTAATGCCGCAAGCAGAAACCACCCTGCTGGATGGATGGCAGAAGAGGCAGTTGACTATGCCCGAGAGCAGATTGCAACCCTTTTACAGGCAGATGAAAAAGAGATTATCTTCACTTCAGGTGCTACCGAATCAAATAACCTTGCGCTCAAGGGTGTTTTCGAAATGTATGCCTCTAAGGGCAATCACATTATCACGGCCACTACCGAGCACAAAGCTGTATTGGATACTTGCAAACGCATCGAAAAGATGGGCGGCGAGGTGACTTACCTGGAGGTGGATAATCTCGGACGAGTCAACCTGGCAGAACTGGAGGCAGCTATTAGGCCAAGCACCATTCTTGTTTCCATCATGTGGGCCAACAACGAGACCGGAGTTATACAGGACATGAAAGCCATTGGTGAAATCTGCAAAAAGCACGGTGTTCTTTTCCATTCAGACGCGACGCAGGCTGTTGGTAAAATACCAACCTACCCACGCGAGATGGGTGTACATCTGATGTCTTTTACCGGACACAAAATGTATGGTCCGAAGGGCGTGGGCGCCTTGTACGTCAGTAGAAAGAATCCGCGTGTCAAAGTTACTGCACAGATGGACGGTGGCGGACACGAGCGCGGCATGAGAAGCGGAACGCTCAACGTTCCGGGCATCGTCGGTTTCGGAAAAGCTGCCGAACTGGCCAGACTAGAAATGGCTGCGGATGCAGAAAGACTCAGCAAACTCAGAGACAGACTGGAAAGCAGTCTGATGAAGATGGAGGAAACCTATATCAACGGCGATGTCAACAACAGGATGCCGCACGTGACCAATATTTCCTTCAAGCATGTTGAAGGCGAGGGTCTGATGATGACATTTAACCAGAATATTGCCCTTTCTTCGGGCTCTGCCTGTACCTCAGCATCGTTGGAACCTTCTTATGTACTGGTTGCATTAGGTCTGGGAGACGATCTGGCGCATTCGTCCCTTCGTTTCAGCCTCGGAAGATTCACAACCGATGAGGATGTAGACTATGCCGTAAAAGCCATCACTGAAGGTGTAAACCACATGCGCGACCTCAGTCCGATCTGGGAAATGTATAAGGAAGGTATTGACTTAAGTCAGGTGGAGTGGGCTGAGCATTAGTTGTATGAATCAGTAATTCAAGCGACAAACTTTCTAAAATAATTTTCAAATTAACAACGTCCTGTTTGTACGCAGACAGTATAAAAAATAAAGCACTGATATGGCATATTCAGAAAAGGTAATGGACCACTTCCACAATCCTAGAAATGTAGGAACCCTTGACAAAAGCAAAAAAAATGTTGGAACCGGTCTGGTAGGTGCACCCGAGTGTGGTGACGTTATGCGCCTTCAGATTGAAGTTGATGAAGCAACACGCACCATTATTGATGCAAAATTCAAAACATTTGGTTGCGGTTCAGCCATTGCATCCTCATCTCTTGCGACAGAATGGCTTAAAGGCAAGTCTGTAGACGAGGCTTTGGCCATTGATAACATGGCCATCGTGGAAGAACTGGCTTTGCCACCGGTAAAAATCCACTGCTCGGTACTGGCGGAAGATGCCATCAAGGCAGCCATCAAAGACTATCAGGAAAAAAGTCAGAACGCCTGATTTTAGATTTATTCGTTAATCATCAATTTTATAAACCCGACCCATGTTATTCGTAGCGGACAGTGCCAAACAGCAAATTGAGTCCATCAGGGAAAAGGAAGGAATGGGTAAAGACTATTTCGTGAGGGTCTCCGTGGTGAGCGGAGGTTGTTCCGGTCTTTCGTATAAAATGGATTTTGACAATGAGGACAGGCCTAACGATCAGGTTTTTGAGGATAACGGAGAAAAAATAGTAACCGATTTGAAGAGTTTTCTCTACCTCTTCAACACCACGCTGGAGTTTTCCGGAGGTTTGGATGGGAAGGGTTTTTCCTTCAATAATCCCAATGCCGCCAGAACCTGCGGCTGCGGAGAGAGCTTTGCAGTATAAAAGAAGCGGACAAGCAAAACCTTGATTGTCCGCTTCTTTGTTTAATGTGCTTCCAGCCAGTTTTTCCCGATGCCTACGCCCACTTCGACTGGAACCTTTAGGGAGGGAATGGCATTTTTCATGCCCGACTCAACAATCGGCCTGACGATATCCATTTCGCTTGCAGGTACATCAAAGACAAGTTCGTCATGCACCTGAAGGACCAATCGGGCCTTTAGTTTCCTTTTTACAATTTCACGCTGGATATTGATCATTGCAATTTTGATCATGTCGGCGGCGGTACCCTGTATTGGTGAATTGATGGCGATGCGCTCAGCGTTGCTTCTGGCCAGTGCATTTCTGGAGTTGATGTCGCGAAGGTACCTTCTTCTGCCCAGTAGCGTAGTGACATAACCCTGATCTCTTGCCGTTTGAACGATGTTGTCCATATAGGTGCGCAGTCCGCTGAACTGCTTCCAGTAGCTGTCGATGAGTTCTTTTGCTTCCGACCTTGGAATACCCAGTTGTGATGCCAGGTTGCTTGCGCCGGCACCATAGGTAATAGAGAAATTGACGGTTTTTGCATTCCTGCGTTGCTCCGGTGTGACATCCTCAAAATCGACTTCATACACTTTTGCTGCGGTGGCGCGGTGGAAATCCTTGCCGCTTTGAAATGCCTCAATCATTCCCTTGTCACCGCTGATTTCAGCAATCAGCCTCAATTCAATCTGGGAGTAATCGGCAGATAGCAGCAGGTGGTGCTCGTCTCTTGGTATAAAGGCTTTTCTGACCTCAGATCCTTCCGGTGTTTTGATCGGAATATTCTGCAGGTTGGGATTGTTGGAGCTCAGTCTTCCGGTGGCGGTCAGGGCCTGATTAAAATTACTGTGTACCCGTCCTGTCCTGGGGTTAATCATTTTTGGCAGTGCGTCCACATAGGTGGACTTCAGCTTGGATAGTCCGCGGTGGTTCAGTATATCAGCTGCAATGGGATAGTTTTTGGCCAGTTCTGACATCACGTCCTCATCTGTAGAATATTGGCCGGACTTCAGTTTTTTCCCTTTGTAGGGAATTTTCATCTTATCAAAAAGGATTTCCCCGACCTGACGCGGAGAAGAAATATTGAACGGCGTTCCGGCAGCGGCGATGATCTGGTCTTCCAGGGTGATGATTTTTTCGGTCAGTACTTTGGAGTACTGCGCTAGGAAATCTGCATCAACGCGTATTCCTTCCGATTCCATGTGGGCCAGCACAGGTACCAGTGGGGTTTCCAGATCAAAAAACAGGCTTTCGAGTTCGTCTTTTTTCAGTTTTCCTTCCAACACGTTTTTCAACTGCAGGGTAATGTCTGCATCTTCAGCAGCATATTCCTTAATTTTTTCCAAAGGAACATCGCGCATCGATCCCTGCTTGATGCCCTTACCGCCGATGAGCGACTCAATGGGTACCGGAGCATAATTAAGTAAACTTTCGGCCATGTAGTTCATATTGTGCCGCAGTTCGGGTTCTATAAGGTAGTGGGCAAGCATGGTGTCAAAAAGTGTACCTGCCACTTCAACACCATAGCTTTTCAGTATAATGTAATCGTATTTGATGTTCTGTCCGACTTTGATGATATCAGGGTTTTCCAGTACGTGACTGAAAATACCGACAATTTTTTCTGCTCCTTTCCTGTCAGCAGGGACAGGTACATAATAACCTTCGTGCTCTTTTACCGAAAAGGAAATTCCAACGAGGTCGGCCTGTGTGGCGTCGATACCGGTGGTTTCTGTATCGAAAGAAAGGGTTTTGGCCTTAGCAAGTTCGGCGGCAAGTTTGCGACAAGCCTCATCGCCTTCAACCAGTTCGTAATGATGCGGCGTATTGTCAATATTTTTGTCTGCAATGCGATGGGCGATTTCTTCTGCGGTATCGGCTGAAGGTCCGCCGAAAAGATCCATTTGACCACTCGATGCTGCACTTCCGGCTTTTGCTTTCGGGGCCTCTTTTTTCTCGGCCTCCTGCGGAAGTGACGAGCCCCCGAGAATTTGTGTTGCCAGCGACCTGAATTCCAGGTCTTTGAAAAGTTCAGCGAGTTTCTGACGGTCATATTCCACCATTTTCAATGCCTCCTCGTCGAATTCAACAGGTACATCTACATTGATGGTTGCCAGTTTTTTAGAAAGCAGTGCCTGTTCCGCGTAGTTGCGCATCAGCTCCTGTTGCTTTCCCTTGAGTTCGTCAGCATGTTCAATTACGCCCTCAACGCTGCCGTATTTTTCAAGCAGAATTGCAGCCGTTTTGGGTCCGATACCTGGCACACCCGGGATGTTGTCCACACTATCACCTTGTAATCCGAGGATGTCAATGACCTGATCCACATGTTTGATTCCCCAGTTTTCGCAAACCTCCTTTTCACCCCAGATTTCGATTTCGTTGCCGCTCCGCGAAGGTTTGTACATGAAGATGTTCTCGCTGACCAACTGTCCGTAATCCTTGTCGGGTGTCATCATAAAAACTTTGAATCCCTCTGTTTCGGCTTTCTTGGCGATGGTTCCGATGACGTCATCGGCCTCAAAGCCTTCTTTGGTAAGAATTGGAATTTGAAAGGCTTCGATGATTTTGAAAATATAGGGCAATGCCATCGTAATCTGCTCCGGTTGTGCATCGCGGTTGGCTTTGTACTCCGGAAACATCTCATTTCTAAACGTGCCGCCAGGCAAATCAAAAGAAACCGCAAGATGACTCGGTTTCTGATTTTGTATGATGTCCCACAGGGTTCTGGTGAATCCTGAGATGGCCGAGGTGTCAAATCCCTTGGAATTGATTAGCGGACGGTTGATGAAAGCGTAGTGCGCCCTGTAAACCAGTGCGTGCCCGTCGAGGAGGAAAATCGTTTTTGACATAAGAATTTGCTTGTCTGCAAAGATACATTTTTTTGCAAAGCGATGGTGGGTATATGTGGGCCGTAAATAAACTTGATAGAGACGGAATAAGGAGAGGAGAAAAAAGCAAAAACCTGTGGGAGTGCCATTTACACCATGTGACCACCTTTCAATCTGATGATTTGTCCGGTTCTGGAAGCGAGTTCCATATCGTGTGTCACCAAAACAAGGGTTGTCCCCATCTCTTTATTCAGGTCAAAAAGGAGAGAGATAACTTTTGATCCGGTCTCTTCGTCCAAATTTCCGGTTGGCTCATCTGCGAAGAGGATTTTTGGGCTGTTGGAGAATGCCCGTGCAAGTGAAACGCGCTGCTGTTCCCCTCCGGAAAGCTGTGAAGGGTAATGGTGCTGTCTCTGTCCAAGTCCGACCCTCTCGAGCAGTTCGACGGCCTTCTGGCGTGCGTGTTGGTCACCTTTAAGTTCCATGGGTACCATAACATTTTCCAGAGCAGTAAGTGTAGGTATAAGCTGAAAATTCTGGAAGACAAAACCGACGTGTTCGTTGCGGACTTTTGCTCGTTCATCTTCATTCATCGAGTCAATATTTATACCATCCAGAATGACTGATCCGGAGCTGGCCTTGTCGAGACCTGCACACAGACCAAGTAGCGTGGTTTTCCCCGAACCCGAGGGTCCGACGATGGAAAAAGTCTGTCCTTTTTCAATATTAAAACTGATATCGTTGAGTACAATCAGTTCATTATCACCGCTTTTGTACGTCTTTGTCAAGTGTCTGACTTCCAGCATAATTAAATCACCAATTTTGTTGCTGATGATATGGTATAGACCAACTAATCAGTAAAATATTGTAAATTTGTGGGATTTTATGAGAAAAACACACAACGATGTCAAATGTTGCAAATTTGCGGTTGGAATACAAATTAAAATCGCTGGACATCAGCGATGTGGTAGATGACCCGATTCAGCAGTTTCGCCTTTGGTTCAATGAGGCGCTGTCCTCAGAAATCAGGGAGCCGAACGCAATGGTGCTTGCAACAGCAGACTTCAATGCGATTCCCAATGCGAGGGTAGTTTTGTTGAAGGGATTTAACGAGAAGGGTTTTGTTTTTTATACCAATTACGAAAGTGCCAAAGGTCGGGAGTTGGTCGAAAATCCTTTTGCAGCGCTGGTTTTCAACTGGCTGGAACTGGAACGTCAGGTTAGAATTGTGGGCGAGGTACACAAGACCTCACCTGAGGAGTCGGCGGAATATTTCAAAAGCAGACCCAAATCTAGCCAGATTGGCGCATGGGCATCTCCACAAAGCCGTGTCATCGGTAGTAGGCAGGTGATTGAAAGCAACGAAGCATTCCTGACCGAAGAATATCACAATTCCTTTGAGCTGCCTTGTCCCGAGTATTGGGGCGGCTTCAGGGTGGTGCCAAAACAAATCGAGTTTTGGCAAGGCAGAAGCAGCCGCCTCCACGACAGAATCCTGTACCGTCTTAGCGATGGCAGCTGGACAATTGAAAGGCTGGCGCCCTGAAAGTTTTATAAAAAAGACAAAAAACTAATGATGAATATTTCTAACTATATCCTTGGTGCCTGGACGCCTTTTTCGGGCGAAGGTATTCCACAATACAATTCGGTAACCGGTGATCTCATATCCATGGTGGGTAGTGAGGGCCTTGATTATTCCGCGATGTACGATTATGCCACCACCAAAGGTGGAAAAGTACTTCGCAAAATGACCTTTCAGGAAAGGGGCAGGATGCTGAAAGCATTGGCTTTTTTTCTGATGGACAGAAAAGAAAAGTACTATGAAATCAGTTACCGCAGCGGTGCCACCAGACTCGATAGCTGGATTGATATTGAAGGCGGAATAGGAACCCTCTTCGCCTATGCAAGTCTGAGAAGACAATTCCCTGACAAGCCCTTTCATGTTGAAGGAGCCGCGGTAAGATTATCCAAAGAAAATGGATTCATCGGGCACCATATTTTAACACCAAAGCCCGGTGTTGCAGTACACATCAACGCCTTTAATTTCCCCATCTGGGGGATGCTGGAAAAATTATCCTGTGCCTGGATGGGGGGAATGCCGGCCATTGTCAAACCCTCTGAAATCACATCTTACATTACGGAGGCCATGGTCAGGGATATCATTGATTCAGGAATCGTGCCGGAGGGTTCCTTACAGCTGGTCTGCGGAAATGGTCACGGCATTCTGATGCCGGCAGGCATGAACGATGTCATCGCTTTTACAGGTTCTGCTGCGACCGGAAAAAAACTCAAGGCACTGCCGCATCTCATTGAAAATTCGGTTTCTTTTCACATAGAGGCCGACAGTTTGAACGCAATTATTCTGGGCAGAGATGCCGTGCCGGGAAGTCCTGAATTCGATTTGCTCATCAAGGAGGTCAGAAAAGAAGTGGTGACCAAGACCGGACAGAAATGTACGGCCATCAGAAGGATTATCGTACCGGCTGAAATGACAGGAGAAGTGCAGCAGGCACTTGCAAAAGAACTTTCAAAAACCAAAATTGGCGATCCGCAGGCAGAAGGTGTTCGTATGGGTGCCCTGGTCAGTCGTGAGCAGCTAAAAAGAGTGAAGGAGCAGGTACAGTGGCTGGCGCAGAAAACCCCAATCGTTTATGGTGACCTTGAGCAATTCGAACTGACCGCAGCGAACAGGGAAAAAGGAGCATTTATGCCGCCGATTGTCATGCTAAATGAGCGGCCGTTTGAATATACCGACACACACAATGTGGAAGCCTTTGGACCGGTTTGTACCATCATGCCGTACGATACCCTCGAACAGGCTATTGAATTAGCGAACATGGGCAAGGGATCACTTGTGTCTACCATCGTGACCTATGATGAAACAATCATGCAGGACTACATTTATGGAGCCGCCGCATATCACGGCAGAATCCTGATATTAAACCGTGACAGCGCAAAAGAAAGCACCGGACACGGGTCTCCAATGCCGCTGATGATGCATGGTGGTCCGGGGAGGGCTGGTGGCAGCGAAGAACTTGGCGGTATTCGGGGCGTGCTGCACTACATGCAGCGCACCGCAATTCAGGGCCATCCGACGGCCATTTCAAAGGTGACCGGAGTGTACCAGCAAGGTGCTGCGCCAACGGAAACCCAAATTCACCCTTTCAGAAAACATTTTGAAGACCTTCAGGTAGGCGATACCCTGACAACGGCAAAGCACACCGTCAGTGAAGCCGACATCAGCAATTTTGCCAATGTGAGCGGCGATAATTTCTATGCCCACATGGACGCCACATCGCTGGAAGGCACGCCATTTACCGGCCGGGTTGCACACGGCTATTTTGTGCTGTCCAAAGCTGCGGGCTTGTTTGTAGATGCCAGGAAGGGGCCGGTATTGTTGAACTATGGACTGGACGAGTGCCGTTTTACCAAACCAGTTTACCCTGGAATGACCATCGGTGTTAAATTTACCTGTAAAGAAAAGATAGACCAGGAAAAACGTTCAGAGGATGATATTGCGAAGGGAATCGTAAAGTGGCTTGTGGATGTATATGATGAAACGGGTGAAACTGTTGCCATAGCCACCATTCTGACCATGGTCAGAAAGCGAAATCAAGACTAATTAAGAAAATACGATGTTTTGTTTGGAAAAAACGCTTTGATTGGCAAAATCAGGGCGTTTTTTGTTTTCGGCAGACCTCAAAACCACTGTCGTTTTATGGCAATTTTGACTGCATCGACTTTGGAGCAGACGTGTAGTTTTTTGTAAATGTTGCCAATATGCGTACGAACCGTGTGTGGACTGACGAAAAGCCTCTCGCCAATCTGCCGGTAGTCAAGTCCCTCCACCATGCCTTTGAGAATGTCTATTTCCCTGTCGGTCAGGTTGTATTCATCTCTAGCATTTTTTGCAAGGTCAGGATTCTGGGGTTGCTCGTTTCTCGAAAGCATCATCATGGCTTTGCGGGCAACAATCGGAGACATCGCTACCGCTCCAAATTCCTTTACCTGTAGAATAGCCTCTGCTAGTTTCTCCATGCTTTCCTCTTTGAGCAGATAACCGGATGCACCGGATTTTATGGCCTCAAAAATTTTTTCATCGTCATCGAAGACGGTAAGCATCAGGAAATCTACTTTGGGATAGAGTTCTTTAGCAATATTAACAGCGGCAATGCCATTCATGACGGGCATATCGATATCCATCAATACAACATCAGGAAAATCGCCGCTGGCTGCACAGGTCTTCATTTTCTCCAGAAACGAAGATCCATTGTCGGCCAGAAAGTGCAATTGCATGCCGGAGGCCATAGAGATTCTTTCCCTCACGGATTGCCTGTTGATGGCTTTGTCGTCTACTACTGCTACTTTAATCATTGCTCCGGTTGTTGTGATGAAGTGGAACGCTGTGTAAATATAAAACAAAAAACCCCAAAGGCCAATTGTTTTATCCTTCAGGGTTTTTGAATCATTCTATTTTTTCACCTTTCAGTGCAAAGATGATGTACGACCCTTTCGCCTACAATACGACAAATGGCGTATTTTAAATTCCATTGGAAAATCAGGGTATTAGCATTACTTTTGCGGTAAAGATGAAAATAAAACTCCCATCCTTTTTGCTGTGCTGCAAGGCATGTTTGTTGCTGCTTTTACAGGCTATCCTACCTGTAATGGAAGTTTCTGCCCAGCAGGATTATGCAGTCGAAAAATTAGGTGCAGAAATCAATACTGCGGCCGATGAAATTACGCCACTGGCCGACTGGGATGGGAAGGTGCTCTATTTTACCCGCACAGCTTTTCGGGATTTCAACAAATCTCTGGTCATCGACAGCGAGGACCAGGCCAGGAAACTGGATTCTCTCCGCTATTATGCATTATTAAAGGAAGTTTATAGCAAGATTGCCAATGCGCCCGTGAAGGATCCGGTCCGTTCGCCATTTAATCAGGATATCTGGATAGCGAACTCCGACAAGGCTGAATTTGATAAAATAGTCCACCCACCGACACCGTTGAACAATGCACTGCCGAACAGCATCAGTACGCTGATGCCGCAGTTGCGGACCTTCGTTGTCATCAACCAGTTTATTCCGGAGGGAGGAATGGATGTCGGATTTTCAGTGGTCAAGCAATTAAATGATAGCACATGGACTTTTCCGGAGCCGTTGCAGATTGATGATTTTTACACACGACAATCAGGCACAAGCATCAACATGAGTAGTGACGGCAAGGTCATGATTCTTGGCCTTTCCAGGAAAGATGCCGTTGGCGACCTCGATTTGTATTATTCGCTAAAAAAATCTGACGGTCAATGGTCTGCACCTACTCATATGGGGGAAGATTTAAATAGCCGCTGGCGTGAATCCACGCCTTTCTTATCACTGGATATGAAAAGGCTGTATTTTTCTTCCAACAGACCCGGCAGTCTGGGAGGAATGGATTTATTCTATGCTGACAGACTCGATGATTCGTGGACACGCTGGTCTGAAATCAGACATTATGTGTGGCCTATTAATTCGGAGTTTGATGACAGCCAGCCCTTTTTCAACTATGCAACAGGCTACCTCTACTTTACCTCAAAGCGGGAAGGTTCAAGTGATATTTATAGGGTCAGGACAGCTCCTCCCATGCCTTTGAATGTCGGTATTGCAGGCAGCATCATCAACAGCAAAGACAGCACACTTATTGATGCCGATGTCATTTTCCACGAAAAGGGATCAGATGACCTGAAAATGAACTACAGTCGTGAGGGGAAATTTTCATTCAGTATCCCAAAGGGTAAGGTATTCCGGGTATATGCCCGCAAGTCTGGTTTCATTTCTTCTGTCCACTACATTGAGGTAGAAAAATACCAGCATTTTCCGGACGGATTCCCGCTGCAAATCGAACTGACACCTATTGAAAGCGGAGAGAAAATAGCACTTAAAAACCTGTACTTCAAACAATCTGAGCCTGAAATTATACCTGAGTCCTATGACGAGTTGAATTACCTCTCCGAAGTCCTCAAGGCCGACAAAAACATCAGTATTCAAGTGGAGGGTCATACCGACAATTCCGGCAATCCGGAGGAGTTGCTACTGTTATCGGAAAAAAGAGCCGCCGCCATCCGCGATTATCTGGTTCGGGAGCGGATTAAGCCTGAAAGGATAAGCATCAGGGGCTTTGGGGGGTCAAAACCGGTATTTTTGTCACCGGTAAACGAACAGGAACGACGCGCAAACAGAAGGGTGGAGGTCAGGATTGTCAGAAAATGATGCTTTGCAGCATTAAACTTCTTCTCTTTGCATAGTCTGACACTCAGCATATGATTTCCGGTAATTTCAGCGTTAATGTAGCAGGGCAAAACATAAACGGACTTCCCGATGGCTCTTTTTACTCGGTTCCAGGGACTTTTTATTAATTTTGCATTTATTCGGTCCCGTCAGGGGCTGTACAGCAGTCCACAATGCGTTACATACTTTTTTCATACATATTCCTCCTTTCTACTGCATTTTGCCTAAGCCATGCTGAAGCGAACAACATTTACCCCAGAGGCTATTTCAGTTCTCCGGTAAAACACGATATTGAACTTACCGGCACTTTCGGTGAACTCCGGCCCAATCATTTTCATGCCGGTATTGACATTCGTCCAAGAAGAAGTGGGGTGGAAGAGCCCGTTATTGCGGCGGCGGACGGATGGATTTCCAGGATTCAAGTGCAGCCCTCAGGCTACGGAAATGTCCTTTACATTGACCACCCAAATGGTTTTACGACTGTTTACGCGCATCTTGAGCGTTTCACCCCGGAGGTAGATTCTTTTGTAAAATTCCTGCAGTACAGCGAAGAGAAATTTGAACTGGATTTTTCGCCCAATACCGGATTGTTTCGGTTCGCTCAAGGTCAGGACATTGGCGTCATGGGCAATACCGGGGCATCGCAGGGATTGCACCTGCACTTTGAAATCCGTAGAACCGGTTCCGATGAGGCGCTGAATCCCCTGTTATTTGGTTTTCCGATTGCAGATGAAAAGGCTCCGAAATTTTATGAGCTGAAGATCTATCATCTTGATGATGAAAATAAAACCATAGGAGGCAGGGAAATTTATCTGCGCGAAAAAGCCAGGAAGAGACGCGTCAAAAAAGGGAAAAAATGGAAAACCATCACGATTGCTCCCAACCCTAATGCGCCCTACGTCATACAGAATGACACCATTGCCGTTTCTGCCGATCGGATTGGACTTGGCATCAAAGCCTACGACTCAGCCGATTGGTCGGGCAATACCAATGGAATTTTCGGCCTTGAAATGTACCGCGACGGGCTGCCCTCTTATTCTTTTGACACAGAGTGCTTTTACTTTGAAGATACGAGGTACATTAACGCGCACATTGATTATACTGAGAAACTGAGTGGCGGCGGTTATTTCAACAGGTGCTTTAGCCTCCCCGGCAACCAGCTGAACATCTACAAGGACAAAATCAACAATGGTGTCATTACCCTGCAAACTGGGCAGCAGTCCAAGATACAGTTTGTTGCTAGAGATATTGCAGGCAATCGCGACACGCTTCA
This sequence comes from Lewinellaceae bacterium, assembly GCA_947459655.1. Classification (GTDB taxonomy): domain Bacteria; phylum Bacteroidota; class Bacteroidia; order Chitinophagales; family Saprospiraceae; genus CANHEE01. The sequence continues at coordinate 32,259 of CANHEE010000002.1, read as the reverse complement.
ATTCTGGATAAAATGCACAGGGAACAGTGTTGTGAAAAAGGGGATACAGAAAAACGGTGCAAGGCAGCTTTGTTATGATGAGGACAATTCTTTTTCACACGGCAACCTGAAAGTACACGTTCCGGCAGGGGCACTTTACGAAACTGCCGATATTCACATCAGCGAGTCGGAAATAAAATCTACGCTTGCATTTTCGCCAGTATACCGAATTCACAATTCTGCCACACCATTGCACCGTGGCATAAAGCTGACGATACGCCCGCAGCGCTTTGTGCCGGATTCACTATTGGGAAAGGTATGCATTGCCTACCGGGACGGACGTGGCAATCTCACCAACTGTGGTAAGGAATGGACGCAGGGGGATTTGTCTGCTACGGCGCAGTCCTTCGGTTCCTTCTTCATTTTTGCGGATACGGTCAAACCAACCATAAAACCACTGCGCTTTCAGAAAGATATGCAGAAAGTAAATAGGATCTCCTTTAAAGTAAGCGACAACATGCAACTTGACAAAACCATGGTCTGGCGTGCTGAAGTTGACGGGAAATGGATCTTGATGGAGTTTGATTTGAAAAGCAAAACCCTTGTACACTTTTTTGATGAAAGAACAGCACCCGGCGAGCACGTGCTGAAGCTGATGGTCAAAGACAAACAGGGCAATGAACAGATCTTCGTTTCCTCTTTCATCCGATAATGATTTTAAATAAAATATGCTATGACTACATTGCTTATATCGGTTTTCTGCATCGGCTATTTGTTTATCGTTCTCGAACACGCTACAAGGGTAAGTAAAACTGTTGCAGCACTGGTTACCGGTGTGGTCATCTGGGCGCTGATTTTTGTTTTTGACCTTCCGGTAAATGATGCCTCGGATAAAGATGCCACGCTGCTGCGCCACATCGGAAAAATTGCGGAGATTATTTTTTTCCTGAAAGGCGCGATGACAATCGTGGAATTGATTGATTTGCACCGTGGTTTTGCATGGATCAACAGACTGGTTGCCACCAGAAGTAAAATCAAACTGCTTTGGATTGTCGGTTTAGGCAGTTTTGTACTATCTGCCATTCTAGATAATTTGACGACCACCATAGTTGTTATAGCACTGCTTCGGAAACTGCTTCACCTGAAAGAAGACAGAATATGGTTTGCCTCTATTGTGGTCATCGCCGCGAATGCAGGTGGAGCCTGGTCACCCATCGGCGATGTCACTACCACTATGCTGTGGATAGACCAGAAAGTTTCCGCCACAGAACTGCTGAAGCTGTTGTTTATTCCCTCTCTTTGCTGTCTTGTCATACCACTGCTCATATGCACCAGATTCCGCATTTTTAAAGTTCCCATTCAGCAACATGAGAAAACTGCCGAGGCGGAAGATGAGCTCCTCAGTAGCAAGCTAATGTTCTGGGCCGGATTATCGGCACTGGTTTTCGTGCCCGTTTTCAAGACATTTACTCATCTGCCGCCATATATGGGCATGTTGCTTGCACTGGCGGCTGTATGGCTGGTTTCTGAACTCATCCATCCTGAGGAGGATTTCAGTGAAGAGCGTCGGCATCTGTATTCTGCACAGCGCGCATTATCGAGGGTAGATTTCTCGAGTCTGCTTTTTTTTATAGGTATTCTCCTTGCCATTGCCGGACTAGAATCGCAGGGTATTCTAACAGATTTTGCCCAAAATATGGATGCGGTTTTGCCCTCAAAAACACTGACCGGTGTATTGATGGGGTTCGCTTCGGCGATAATTGACAATGTTCCGCTGGTGGCTGCTGCCATAAGTATGTATCAGGAGCCAATGGACAGTTCATTTTGGCACTTGCTTGCATATGCCTGTGGAACCGGCGGATCAATGCTCATCATTGGCTCTGCTGCGGGAGTTGCTGCCATGGGGATGGAGGAGATAAAATTCACTTGGTATTTCAGAAACATCAGCTGGATTGCGGGGGCAGGTTACCTGGCCGGAATCGCTGCGTTTATGCTTCTGCAATAATTTCAAAGATTTTTTCCACATGATGATGCGGCAATGCCTTCTCGGACTTTTTTTGGTTTGCTTCCAGCCCAGGTCCGGCTCGTTTATTTCATTAAATTCACGAACGGATGTTGTGGAACTGCAAACTGCAGGTATAACCGCGCTGATTGCGGATACAACCTCAGTTGCCTACCTTACCGGGCATTTTAACCCCGCACAGCACCCTGATTTTGTGAGGATTGATCGGGAATACTGCTCGCGTGAAAACGCCTTTTTGCGTAGAGAAGCGTACATCGCCTTCAAGAATATGGTTGTGGAGGCCAAAAAATCGGGAATCAGATTGACGATTCTTTCGGCAACCAGAAATTTTAGCGATCAGAAAAAAATTTGGAGCAACAAGTGGGTGGCGCTGAAGCAGAAAGAAATGAAGGGCGTGATAAGGATGAGTAATATTGAAAGGGCCAGGTACATATTGCGGTTCAGTTCAATGCCGGGTACCTCGCGGCACCACTGGGGAACAGATATCGATTTGAACAGTCTAAAAAATGTCTATTTTTTAAGTGGAGAAGGTAAAAAAGTGTACCAGTGGTTGCAGGTAAATGCCACTAAATTTGGTTTTTGCCAGCCTTATACCTCAAAAGCAACCGGACGAACCGGATATGAGGAAGAAAAATGGCATTGGTCATACCGTCCATTATCGGACGGATTTACGCTTGCCGCAGGCAACAAACTAAAGGATGAGATGCTGAAGGATTTTCCGGGTTCGGAATTTGCCTCAGAGATAAAGATGATAAAATTGTACATGCTGGGTATTTCGTCTGATTGTTTGCAGCTGACTGAAAACAAATGATTATTTCTCGTCGTGCAATCTGATGAAGCGCACCACTTCAATCTTTTTATTGCTCACCTGTTCGAAGACAAATTTGTACCCGTCGAGTTCAATCTCCGAACCTTCTTCAGGGATTTCCCCCGTCGTCATAACAATATAGCCGGAAAGCGTCGAGTAATCATTGTCTTCAGGGATTTTAAGGTCCTGTGCCGCGTATTTTTCATTGAGGTAATTGATTTCCAGTCTGCCGGAAAAGCGGAATTCCCTATCTGAAATGATTTCTTCGATATACTCTTCTTCATCGTATTCATCCTCAATGTCTCCAAAAATTTGCTCAAGGATGTCCTCCAGGGTAATGATGCCGACTGTGCTTCCGAATTCATCCACAACACAAGCAATAGAGCGTTTTTTGGTAAACAATTGCAGCAGCTGATCGACGCGCATAGTTTCCGGAATGATTACGATGTCCATCACGATCGATCGGATGCTTTTAGGTTTTCTGAGCATCTGGTGGTGATGCACATAGCCAAGTACATTGTCGAGATCGTCATCGCAAATGATGATTTTGGAAAGTTTGGTTTCAGTGAAAAGCTCCAGCAGTCGGTCGATTGGCTCATTTACGTCAATGAAAATTATTTCCGAGCGGGGAGACATGCAGGATTTTACCTTTACCTCCTTCAGATAGAGCGCATTTTCAAACAACTGCGAATCAATTTCTTCCTCAGATTCCTTTACACTTTTCTTTACGAAATTCTCAAGATCGAGTGATGTAAAGCCCTGATTTTCATATTCATCGGAAACTTTTGTAAAAAGACGGAGCAGATTTTTTGCTAAAAAAGTCATAAACCAGGTGATCGGAGTCAACAATAACATGACCATCTGAAGGGGATAAGCGAGGTAGTACAGTATGTCATCAGCATAAGCCTTAAAAAGGACCTTAGGGATGAATTCGCCAAACAACAATATGAAACCCGTAATAATGATAGTTATTAGGGTGAATAGCAAAAATTCTTCGTGAATATAAGGCTCCAGAAATGGTTTCAGAAATTCTGTTGCCAGAGAAGTAGTAACGACCAGGGTGATGTTGATTCCGACCAGCATCGTTCCGATAAACTCTGAAGGCTTCTCATAAAACCTGGCCAGTATCATGCCCTGCCTTGATCCACGTTCGCGTTTCAGTTGCACACGGAGTTTGCTCGCTGAAATGAAGGCGATTTCAGCACCGGCAAATATTGCCGTCAAAACCAGAAAAACGATAATTGCACTGACCAGCATGGTGTAGTTTCAATTGGAAGTCCAAAGATATGCATTTTTAACATAGCACGCCATTAAGCGGGACGGCTGATTTTCATTATGCATTTGTTATTGTTTCACAACTTTCTTTAAAGCGTGTTTGCTGCCAGTGCCTATATCTAGTAGATATATTCCCGGAGAAAGCTGCTTATCTGATAGGTCGATACTGAAAACACCCTGATCACTGGTCGATTCCAATGGTTTTCCGTGGTGCACACTGACTTGTCTGCCATTGATATCCAGTAGTCGGATTGAAATGCTGTTGTCTATCACTGACGTACATTTTACAAAGATTTGGTTGTCAAAAAGTGTCGGATATACAATGAATTCAGTAGGAACATCATTATTGTGCGAATCGCTTATACCTACTAATTTCGGACCAAAAACCGCCTTTATTTCGCCCGCTGATTTGGGATAAAATGTTGCAGTGCCTGGATTTTCTTCCTTGTATGGTATCTGGCTTGGGGCTGTCCAACGTTTAAACTCTGATTGTGCATCGTTTGGCTTTGCACTCACTACGATGCCGATGTTGCCAAAAAAGCTGGAAGTATAGGGAAATTTGCTTATAGCAATACTGTTGATGTCGAGCAAGGGACTGCTTGCACCCTCGGTGTCAAATGTAACCGGATAAGGGCCTGTTAGCTGGTAGCAGTCTCGCAATCCCGCAGTGAGGTAATCGCTTCTTCTGAAAATATAGTCTCTGAGTCGATTCACATTACCGGTCCATTCCCGCATAGAGCCTCCCCAGCGGCGGATATGTGCCGGCATTTCAGGTGCAATGCTGTTGACAACAGCATCTAGTTCTTGCAGCATATTTTCTTTGGAGAAAACCGTCTTCATCAGGTCGTGATAACGTGAAATATAGTATTGTTTGAACTGCTCATTGCGCATCAGTGCATTAAAAATGCTCATGTGGCGGTTGACATCGACAAACGAGGTGAATGAAAATGCAGCGGAAATTGTATCGCCGGGATAAAATGTAGTGAGTGCAATAATAAGGGTATCCCAGGCGATAACAGTCCCAAATGATATGGTTACTGAGTCACTCAGTGATTGTATGTCGCAGGGACTTGCCTTGATAGCCGAGGTGTCTTTTATACCGCTGTAGTTGATGTAGTAACCGAAAGAGGCATCGTTGTCCCATAGCTGGTAGCCCCATTTCCGATGCCCCCCTGCCGGATTTTTACCTCTCCACCAGCCGGTATTGTAATTCAGCCAGTCCGAGCAAACAGTTATGGAATTGACGATAATGTAATCACAAAGGCTCTTGAAATCAATTTGACTTTCAGCATACTGATAATTTTTTGCATCAGCCATGTCGCGGGTGGTGATAAATGCAGCTAAGGAGTCCCAGTTACTGATGGTCAGCGTATCACCATATTTGGCCCAGGTGACTCCCCAGGTCTGAAGCATTTCTATATCGTATTTGCCCTGATTGTAATAGTGCTTTGTATAATCGTGGTCGTCAGGTATTTCTCTGATGTCGTAGATTCCCCAGTATTTGCCGTTCATGTACAAAATAGCTTTTTCTGCAGTTCTTACGTCAAGATTCAATCCACCTTTTTTTGCCAGGTTTTGCACAAAAGCGTCCCTCAGATGTGCACCGCCGCCCTGCGTAAGCGATCCGTCAGGATAATTGTCATCACCCGCAGCGCGAAGGATAACGCGCTGGAACTCGTCACGAGGACTCAGACTGAATATTTTTTCATTGATGGCTTTGTTGTACCCGCACTCGTTCCTGCTGATAAAATCGACGCTTCGCTGGTTATTGATCCACGAGTCCCTGCCATGGCTGTTGAATTCCCCATATGTGACGGCTTTTCTGATTCCGTCCTCATTGAAGTATTCAAAGGTCCCGAAGGGCGACTTGTATCTGTCACCCAGCAGTAACGAGTCCATTTCTAGGCCGCCACTAATTGAAATGACCTTGAGGCGTGGTTTCTCTGCGATAAAATAGGTGGCAAATTCTGTCAGACTATTCTGTACGAGCGCATCATTCGAGACGCATACTGCCTTGACGATGGTATGTTTGTCTATCTGAATCGGTATTCTATACGGCGTGCTGCCTGTATCCGGTTCGCTACCATCGGTGGTGTAGTAGATATTTAGGTTCGGATCTTTACTGCTGATATTCAGGAGAAAAGAATTTTTATAATAGCCGGCACTTTGACTGAAACGCGGTTTGTCGGCATTGGAGGTGTAGTACATCCCAAAGTTTTCACGGGCGGGACTTGGCTGACTGAAAATTACCCATATTGGTTCCCCGTCCTGCAGTCGCCCTCTTGACTGGTCTTTGCGTGTTTTTTTAATCTCTGACTGATCGATTATTTTACCAGCGGCATTGCTCAGTACGATGGTTTGCGCATTTTTTCTGGTTTGGGTCAGATTGAAATTACTATGCAATTGGCGTTCATTTTTGAGAAAACTGACGGAGTCCCTATTGTCGCACCAGATGATAAGGTAGGATTTGCCATCCATTACAACGCCCGTAGGTATTTTCCATTTCAGTGGTCGATTGAGATCGTCTGATAAACCATATCCCGACAAATCCACCTTACTGTCAGCTGTATTGTACAATTCCACCCAGTCTTCAAATTGCTCGAAATCATCAAGTGCGGTGGTCAGGTTGGCGGCGGAATATTCGTTGATCACCACTTGTCCCGTTAGCACTGAAAATGTGGTAAAAAGAGAAACCAGCAAGCAAATGCAGGATTTCACGATGACCGATTTTTTCATAACCTCAAAATAAAATTTCCAATGCTGCATTCAAGGCATTTTTTGGCATCACAATAGTATTTTTTCTGGTAGAGCATTGCCTGAGAATCCGCTGCAGATTGTATGCTGACGCCCAGGCCACGCCATTTGTCAATTACTGCATTTGCTTCCGGTTCAAGTTGTTCCAGCAAGTCAAATGCCCTTTCCTGAAAAACAGGGTCGTTCCTGTCTTTTCCGTAGGCAAACATAAATGGGCAGACGCTATTGATAATGATGCGCCTCACGCTATCTTTTCCCAGCTGTCTTTTGTGAGCTGCAGAGATTTTATCAAAAATATAGTGGTTTTCCCAATATGGATTGATTTCCTTCTGCAAAAATGATTCAATAGTGCCGACATCTGTTGCCTCCATAAAGGTAGAAAAAATATTTGTTGTCTCACCCATGAATGCCGCAAACTGGGCAATGCGCAGGGTTGGAAAACCGGAGGGGCGCATTCTCATGAATTTCCACAGCGATTTTTTCAAAGGTCGTAATCTGTATTTTCGGCTGAGGAACCGATATTCCTCTTTTAGCATTTTTGGGTAATCATCGCTTAAATTCGGTTCATTGAGTAAGCCAGACTGGCCGAAAAAAAGTGCTTCAAGTTGCATAGGACGGTCGCGGTGACGGCTGATGAGGTAAAGCGGCAGACTCCGCGCCAGCATTTCAAAAGGGATTTCGTTGTTCTTTAGTCCGAAGCTCCTTGCCAGATGTATGTAAAAAGTCTCTTCCCAGTTCCGGCTGCTTCTGCTCAGATCGGCAGTAATTCGTTCTGTTTTTTGCTCCATCCTTTCAATTAGCATCCGCTGCCACCAACTGTTTTTACTTATTTCAGAGACCGATTCAATCAGGTTCTGGCATGGAATCCATAGTGCATTATGCAGCAGTTGCTCATAGATACCGCTGAGATCTTCCCGCAGATAGTTTTTAATAATCAGACAGGGAATTCGCTCGCCATCGTTCCGCCTGATGATGACATCTTCTTCATACACGACATGCAGGATGACATTGTTGTAGGCCTTATCTATGTTGTGGCCATGCGCGGTCCATTCAGAGGCTCTGACGTGCATTTCAACGTTGCCAACCCACATCATGCCGTCAATTTTTATTTTGGCGTGTAAAAAATCGGGCCCCGCATGTGTGTTGTATTCGCCTGCATCAATGATTTCTACCGATAGGTTTTCGCTGGTTCGGATGTTTAAGACATCAAATCTCCTGTATCTCCACAGGAAGTGTAGGAATTTTTCTTTCACGGCTTTTGTGTTTTTCATGTAAAATAATGAATCGAAGGTAGAATGCTTCTGATTATATTTGTGCAAAAAATTTGTTAAAGTTGTGTTGCTGATAAATGAAAATGGGCTCTATTTCCCGGATCCGCGGGAGCAGGATGATGAGGGCTTGATTGCCTGTGGGGGTGACCTCTCGCCCGAGCGGCTGATTTTTGCCTATTCCGTCGGTATATTTCCTTGGTATGATCCCGAGGACCCAATATTGTGGTGGTCGCCCAATCCCCGACTGGTCCTTTTTCCGCAGGAATTAAAGGTGGCGAGGAGCATGCGACCCTATTTCAATCAGCAGAAATTTTCCTTTTCAATAAACAAATCTTTCAGAAAAGTAATGCTTTCCTGCGCTGCAGCAGACAGAAAACAGCAGGAGGGAGGAACGTGGATCGGAAAGGACATTATTGAAGCCTACGCTGAGCTCCACAAGATGGGTTACGCCCATTCGGTAGAGGTTTGGGATGTGTCCGGAAACCTGGTTGGAGGATTATACGGAATTGCGATTGGAAAAGTCTTTTTCGGAGAATCTATGTTTTCAGAAGTCAGCAATGCCTCCAAATTTGGTTTTATTTCACTGGTGCGAAAATTAGCGGAATGGGATTTCGAATTGATTGACTGTCAGCAGGAAACAAAGCATCTGGCCAGTCTGGGTGCGAGGGCAGTTTCGCGAAATGACTTCATGGAAATGCTGGAGAAATGGACTATCGAACAGGCATCGCCAGATGCCTTTCGTCTACTCACGACGTGAGGGTGGACTTGTAAAAGAAAAGCCCGGAGAAGGAATGGTTCCGCTCCGGGCTTTTGTGATTAAAGGACTCTGGGTGCAGTATTAGTCTTTACTGCCTTCTCCGGTCACTTCAAAGTTTATTGTGGTAGAAACCTCAGGGTGCAGATTGATGGTCGCACTGTGTGTTCCGATTTCCTTGACATCATCAAGTGCGATTTTCTTGCGCTCAATGTCGATGCCCAACTGACTGCGGATTGCTGCGGCCAATTGCGCAGATCCGATACTTCCGAACAATCTGCCGGTGATTCCTGCTTTTGCAGCAATAACCAGGTTTGAATTGCTTAGTGTCTCGGCCATAGTCTTGAATTCACCGACCATTTTAGCTTCTTTTGCTGCCTGCTGACGCATCAGGTCAGTCAGACGCTTGCGGTTGCCCTCATTTGCAACGAGTGCCACACCTCTTGGTATTAGATAGTTGCGCGCAAAACCGTCTTTAACTTTAACGATTTCGTGGCGATCACCAACTTTATCGACGTTTTGTAATAGGATAATTTCCATTTTTATATAGAATATTAATCGTTTTTAAAAAAATTAACTGTCTCAGGCTTACGGATTGCCCCGTTTTACCTGCTTATTTCAAAAGATCCGCTGTGTAAGGCAAAAGTGCCAGGTGGCGGGCACGCTTGATGGCTACAGCCACTTTGCGCTGGTACTTCAATGAGTTACCGGTGATACGACGAGGAAGAATTTTGCCTTGCTCATTGATGAACTGAAGCAAAAAGTCTGCATCCTTATAATCGATGTGTTTGATTCCGAATTTGCGGAAACGGCAGTATTTTTTGCGCTGTGCGCCAATATTCGGATTGCTCAGAAATTTAATATCATCTCTATTTGCCATGATATACTGATTTTTAATTTTTTAAATGGGGTTAATTATTCTGCGCTGTCAGCGACATTTTCAGAAGTAGCTACCTGAAGAGTTGCTTCAGTCACCGGAACTTCTTCCGCTGCTGTAGTTGGTCTCTTTTTGTTCTTGTCAGCTTTCTTCTTTACTGTGCCAATCTTACCTGCACGCTTGTCCTCGTTGAATTTAATGCCAAACTTGTCCAAAGAAATGGTCAGGTAACGCATAATTCTTTCATCGCGGCGAAGGTTGAGTTCAATCTTCGAAATAAATCCAGCCTTATCAATTCTGAATTCTACACAATAAAATACGCCTGAAGAGCGCTTGTTGATGGTGTACGCAATCGGGCGCAGGCCCATTTCATCTACATGTACGATTTCACCACCTTCTTTGGTGATAAAATCAATGTAGTTTTGTGCTATCGCTTTTAGTTCATCACTCGATAGCACCGGGTCTATGATGAACGTCAATTCATACTGTTTCATTTTACTGAAAATCAATGATTTAATTAAAAAAAAGTTTAAAACGGCTGCAAAGGTAAGTTATATTTTTTGTAAATCAAAATATTTTACCGTTGTTAGGCGGCTTTTTGCCTGAAAAATGCGGATAAATAGGTCTGAAATGGCTGGTTAGGGTGCTTAGTTCTGCTGGTTTGTTTTTCTGAGTCGCTCTGCGAAGGTATTGAACAGCAAAATCAGCAGAAATAGGCAAATTCCGGGGAACAGCGCCAGCCACCACATGCTAATATCGCTTTGTGCCTGTCGCAGCATCGAACCCCAGGTAACGGTATTCAGCGGCAGTCCAATTCCCAAAAAAGTCAGTGCCGATTCAGTGATTGCCGCAGTCGGCACCAGCGCAGCGGCTGCAACATAGACCGGCCCCAGACAGTTCGGAATGATGTGAAAAAACAGGATTCGCCACTTACTGAATCCGAGATCTCTGGCAGCCATAACGTAATCTGCCTTTTTTACTCTTAGCACTGAAGAGCGCATCAGTAGTGCAATATTTGGCCAGCTCAACAGACCGATGATAAGCACGATGTGGGTCAGCGTGCATTGGTCAATGATGGCCGTCAATGCAAAAATCCACAAGATCGAGGGAACCGCCCGTTTGATTTCGATCAGACTCATAATAAGGTAGTCGTTGACGGATCCTAAAAACCCAGCAGTGGCGCCCATCAAAATGCCCAGAAAAACGGCGAGAAGCATGGAGAAGATGCCCGTTCGGAAAGCAACACTGCAACCTTCTATAAGTCCCGCAAGTACATCACGGCCCAATCCGTCGGTTCCCAGCAAGTGGCTGTTTTGAAATGGCGGTACGTATCGCGCGCCGCTTATGTCAGTAGATCCGGCAGAAAAAGGGACAGGCGATTTCAGTACCCGTTCATATCCGTCGAAAGTTTGCCAATCGCGGGTGCTGTAAAGGGAATCCGCACGAACCAGGTTCCATTCAAAACCTTTCTGGTGAAGTGAGGGGAAATATACTTTGCCATTGATCTGACAAAACAGTGGTCTGTCGTTGGCGATAAAATCACCGAACAATGCCAGAAACAGAAATATGATAAGTCCCGTGCGCATAAACTAATCAACAAAGATACTTTTATTTGAAAAAGGTGGTGGGAGAAAAGAACCGTGGTTCACAGCATCCATTCCAAAAACATTTATATTTCCCTTAACTTTATTGTGCTAAAATTTCACAATTCCTTGAATATTAATTTATTGGAATATGCCGATACTTGCGTTTGAAAAAGATATTCTATCTTTGAATCCTCTTTAAACGCAAAACATATATGCTGGTAAAAACATTTGCAAGCGCTGTTTACGGCGTCAATGCGCAAACCATCACAATTGAAGTCAACACTGGAGGCGTTTCTTTGGACAAGCCTGCATATTTTATTGTCGGTTTACCTGACAATGCCGTCCGGGAAGGTCTGCAGCGTATGGAAGCGGCCATCAGAAACAATAAACTGGAATTTCCCCGTATCAATATAGTTGTAAATCTGGCTCCGGCAGACATCCGGAAAGAGGGTGCTTCCTACGATCTGCCAATCGCCATTGGTATTCTTGCCGCAAGTAGACAAATCAACTGTCCCGATCTTGACCGCTATATCATCATGGGCGAATTGTCGCTCGACGGCGGACTTCGACCTATCAAGGGTGCCTTACCCATCGCGATACAGGCAAGAAAGGAAAAATTCAAGGGCATCATTGTTCCCAAGGAAAATGCAAGAGAGGCTGCCATTGTAAATGATGTAGATGTGATCGGCATTGAAAACCTTCGCGAGGCAGTTGATTTCCTCAACGGAGACCTAAAAATAGATCCTATAGTCGTCAATACCAGGGAAGAATTTGAGGATTCCCACAATGTTTACGACGTTGATTTTTCAGATGTAAAAGGTCAGGAAAATATTAAGCGAGCACTGGAAATCGCTGCTGCCGGCGGTCACAATGTCATCCTCATCGGTCCGCCGGGTGCGGGCAAGACCATGCTGGCGAGAAGGCTGCCAACGATACTGCCACCATTGAGTCTGCACGAGGCGTTGGAAACGACCAAGATTCACTCTGTCGCGGGAATTCTGCCCACAAACGCTTCGTTGGTATCTACGCGGCCATATCGCTCTCCGCATCATACCGTTTCTGATGTTGCTCTGGTCGGCGGTGGCTCGCATCCGCAGCCTGGAGAAATATCTCTGGCGCACAACGGTGTGCTGTTTCTGGATGAGCTGCCTGAATTCAAAAGAACTGTCCTCGAAGTGCTCCGGCAGCCTATGGAGGAAGGTCGGGTCACGATTTCAAGGGCCAAAATTTCTATAGATTACCCCTCAAGATTCATGCTGATTGCCTCGATGAATCCCTGCCCCTGCGGCTATTTTAACCACCCTGAAAAGGATTGTGTATGTGGTTCAGGAGTAGTTAAAAAATACCTTAGCAAAATTTCAGGACCATTGCTCGACCGAATTGATCTACATGTGGAGGTGACGCCGGTTTCCTATGATGAGTTGTCAGATTATCAGCCTGCCAAGTGCAGCAGCGCGGACATTGCTATCAGGGTAAAAAAGGCGCGAGAGATTCAGGCCCTTCGCTTTGAGGGTTCCGGTGACATCCACTGCAATGCTCAGATGCCGGGTCGGATGGTGCGAGAGTTGTGCCAGATTAATCAAGCGGGACAGGTTTTGCTGAAAACGGCCATGGAGCGCCTTCAGCTTTCGGCACGTGCGTACGACAGAATACTAAAAGTGGCAAGAACCATAGCCGATCTAGCAGATAGTAACGACATAAAAATAGAACACCTGGCGGAAGCCATTCAATTCAGGAGCCTCGACCGCGAAGGATGGGCGGGCTAAATCAATTATGATTCACAAAGAAAGCAAACCAAAACAGCCGGAGATTTTCGAGGTACGTCAAATTCCATTGCCGCCGCTTGATGTTCAGTACCTGGATAATGGCATTCCTGTTTACATTGTCAACACCGGGAAAATAGATGCGGTAAAACTGGAAGTCATCTTCACCGTAGGCAGGCCTCATGAGCACAAACCAACCGTAGCCAGGGCAACTTCAGCTCTGCTGAAAGAGGGGACATTGTACAAAAGCTCGGCTGAGGTGGCAGAGCATTTTGATTTTTACGGAGGCAGTCTTAGCACCCCCTTTAGCTTGGATTATTCCAGCCTTATCATGTACAGTCTTACCAGGCACATTGATAAACTGCTACCTGTTTTTGCGGAACTGATTCATTATCCAGCCTTCAGTGAAAAAGAGCTGTCTACCTATGTTGAAAACAATATCAACGACCTGAAAGTCGAATTGTCCAAAAACGATGTGCTTGCCTACCGGAAATTGACCGAATCCATCTTTGGAAAAGACCACCCATACGGATACAACAGTGGTGCGAAGGCTTTTAGGGAATTGACTAGGTCAGATCTGCAAAGGCATTTTGAGACCTATTTTCACGCCGGTAACGCGGTTATCATGCTGAGCGGGAATGTTTCACCCGAGTTGCTGCCAGAAATCAATAGACACCTAGGAAATTTGCGAAAAGGTGAGCGCGCTAAGGGATTCAATTCAGTGGTTGCCCGAAAAAAAGTTAAACAAATTTTTATTTCAAAAAAGGATGCTCACCAGACCGCCATCGCGTTGGGAAGACGATTATTTACCAGGACCCATGAAGACTATCCCGGGATGTTTGTTTTGAATACCATCTTGGGTGGATATTTTGGAAGCAGACTGATGGAGAACATTAGGGAGGAAAAAGGCTATACCTACAACATATACTCCTCGGTGGAACATCTGATGTATGATGGCTTTTTCTACATATCAACAGAGGTTGGCAATGACTTCGTAGGAAAGGTAATTGCTGAAATTGAAAGGGAAATGGAGCGGTTGCAAACCGAGGAAATCGGCAAGGCAGAGATGAAAATGGTCAGAAACTACATCCTGGGCAATCTCTTGAGTATGGCCGATGGTCCTTTCAATATTGCTGACCTGTACAAAACATATATTGTGGAAAACATTGATATCAGCGAGTTCAATCGGTTTGTGCAGTCAATTATTGACATACAGCCTGCCAGACTGATGGAGCTTGCGCGAAAGCACCTGCGCAAAGAAGATATGTGGCATGTGGTGGCAGGCACAAAAAATGGTCACCCGGAAATTTGAGGGCCAACGGTATGTTTTTGGAGTTGCAATTACATGCCCACTTTGGACAGCTAAAAAAAAGTACTATTTTTGAAGCGTAAACGGTACTTTTGTGCTTTACGAATATTTTTCGATGATGAAAAGTAATTTGATTCTCATTGCAGTCTGTCTCTTTGCTGTATCACTGAAATCTCAGATGATACTGAATCCCCGTTTTTTCAACGGATACATTGTTACCGCCTCCAAAGACACCATCAGGGGACAGATAAAATTACCGAAATCTGCTTCGCGGGGCGACTTTTCTTTTACTGACATCCTGTGGAAAGTGAGGTTTATAGACAGGTCAGGAACAGAAACGAGGTACTATCCCGGACAGTTGAGCGCGTTTTCGTTAGTGCTTGAAAATGGACGAGATGTCACCTTTGTTTCACGCCCCAACACTGTGAAGGCTTTCGGAGGATTTGGCTCTGACAACAGGCACCTGTTTCTGGAATTGGCCATCAATGGACAGCTCAAACTGCTGAAGGGATATTTCTTCACATCCACTCCCAATGGTAAGCAATCCAGCGTGGTTAACTACCTGCAGAAAGGAAAAGGTAGCCTGTTTCGCTACAGGTATGTGCTTTTTAGACTTGATATGTCGGAATACCTCGCAGAAGATGTAGACTTGGTACAGAAAATAAGAAAACGAGAGTACCTGCCTGGCGATATCAACGAAATTGTGATGGAGTACAACAACTGGTACAATCAAAAAAAATAGGCTGCTGACGCTTTACGGTACAATGATGACAAAATCCCTTTTGGGGAAAGGAGTATTCTTTTCCCTGTGCCTTGTGGTACTTTGCAGTGGCTGCTATTCATTCAAGGGCTTTACAATAGATCCGGAAACCACTTCCTTTTTTGTGACCAATCTGGAAAACCGGGCACCGCTGGCCAATCCGGGACTTGCCCAGGAATTTACGGAAAAGCTCAAACTGCAGTTGCGCAACGAGACCCGTCTGAAAATCAATCAGGAGCGTCCCGATCTTGAGTTTAGCGGCTATATTGCCGATTATAGAGTGAGTGCCGAAGCGCCTAATGCACAACAGGGTTCGGCTCTGAACCGCCTGACCATGGTTGTACACATTGATTTCAAAGACAACAAATCTGAGAAAAACAACTATAGCCAGGACTTTCAGTTTTACTACAATTTTAGTTCAACCGAAACGCTTGCAGCGGTCCAGGATGACCTGAACAGAAAGCTGAGCAGTCAGATTATCAACGATATTATTCTGAAGACTTTCAACAACTGGTAGTCTTCGGGTTTGTAAATCAAACTGTTGCATGGAAAAATACAACTTTATTAAATACCTGACGGAGGAGGCGAGTCTTGAGGAGCTTGATGTGCAGATTCTGCAGGAATTGACTGAACGGTATCCATACTGTCAGAACCTTCATTTTCTCCGTTGCAAAAAAGCACGCCTTGAAGGCGATGCTGAACATCCAGCTCTATTGAGCAAAGCGGCAACCTACAGCACCGACAGAAGTTTTCTGTTTAGAAAGTTGCATGATGACGAAACGCCCGAACGCGCCGGCGAGCAGGAAGCAATTGAAATGCCCTTAGCGTCTGATGCACCTATCCTGGAAGATATCCCTGAGATGGTTCCGCCGCAAAAAGAATCCAAAGAGGAAAGCCTGATTTCGAAGACCCTCGCCGACCTGAATGTCATGAAAGGCTCGGTATCAGAAGCGGAAAGGATAGAAGAAGTAGAAGAAGAGGAGCAGCAAATTACTTTCTCGGGACTGATGTTTCACAGCAATGACTACATGTCAGACCAGGACAACCTGCAGGAAGCGATGGAGATCGCGGAAGAATTTGTTCCTGCCTCAGAGGGCATTGCTCCTGCCCCTAAAAGACGATTCAAGAGTTATAATGCGGTTGGTTTTGGAAGTGCTTTAGAGGGCCTTTTGCCCATCTCTGATACAGAGCTTGAGGCAAACCGCAGAAAGCTTGAAGAGAAGTTGCAAAAAGAGGCAGAGAGGCGAAAAGAAAAGGAAGCCAGCCGGAAAAAAACGGAGGAACTCGTACAATATGCCGAAAAAAGTTTGGTCGAAAAACAGGATAATGCAACCGAAACTTTGGCAGGACTGTTGGCGCTACAGGGCCACAAGGAAAAGGCAATTGCTATGTATGAAAAACTAAAGTTGCAAATTCCGGAAAAAAGTGCTTACTTTGCGGCTCAAATTGAAAAATTAAAAATTTCCTAAATTAAAATCACATATCATGTTGTCTACCATAGCAATAATTATCGCAATCATTTGTGTGCTGCTGATCGCTATTATTCTGATCCAGAATCCGAAAGGAGGTGGCGTAGATTCTACTTTCGGTGGTAATGCTGCCAATCAGATGTTCGGAGCAGCGCGCTCTGCTGACATCGTAGAGAAATGGACATGGTACCTTGCTGCCGCGTTGTTTATCCTTTGTGTTACCGCTACTTTGGTAGTCAGCAACGGTTCTGCCGGAAATGTAGAATTGCTTTCGCACTAGTTACTTTGCGTACATAGCTGTTGTTCTCTCAGATTTTTTACCTGAGTGTTCGCAAAAATGAGTCTTTCCGACAAGGTCGAATGGACTCATTTTTTGTATTTTGTCGGAAAATAGTGCCACATCAACGAGATAATTTGAGCATTTTGAATGCATTTCACTATCTTTGGACCTTCACTAATCCATTTCTGAATGAGTATTGTCATCTATTTGTTGGTATTGTATATACTGGTCTGTCTGACCCTTTCCAGACTCTTTGCTAAAGCGGGTATTTCGGCTTCCAAAGCCTGGATACCGGGAGTGAATTTTATGGAGTGGTGCGATCTCATTGGAAGGCCGCGCTGGTGGGCAGCATTACTGCTCCTTCCAATCGTGAACATATTTATTTACTGCGGAATGGCGGTGGACATGGTCAGGTCATTCGGACAGTACAAATTCATGGATAGTTTTTGGGCGGTGGTTTTTACACCCTATATATTCTGGAAAATTGGCAGTACAGACCAAATCAGTTATGTGGGCAAGACCCTCGAACTAGAAGCAGATTATGCCAGACAAATTCTGGAAGCCACAGAAGCCAAGGACGATTACCTTGTTAAAAAACTGACTTTTAATAATCCTTACAAAAAAACCGAGATCAGAGAATGGACGGAGGCCATCGTCTTTGCGGTATTCGCTGCCTCATTCATACGTATGTTTCTCATTGAAGCGTATGTGATCCCCACCTCTTCAATGGAAAGCTCACTGCTCGTCGGCGATTTTCTATTTGTCAGCAAGGCAAATTATGGAATACGCACTCCTCAGACAGTCGCATCTATTCCATTGCTTCACAACAGACTGCCTTTCAACCTCGGTGAATCGTATCTGCGTAATCCGAGCCTTGGGTACCATCGATTTTTCAAGTTTGAAGACATCAAACGAAATGACCCCGTGGTTTTCAATTACCCTGAGGGAGATAGCGTGTTTATTCGTCCGGAGCGTACTTATTCTATTCACGACTACCGTCGGTTTGGGGTATTCAGCAATCCCAATAGCGAGGCGCTGATGAATGAGATGGTTGTTCGCCCGATGGACAAGATGGATTTTTACATCAAAAGATGTGTGGCTGTCGCCGGAGATTCTATCAAGGTTATAGACAAACAGCTCTACCTAAGGACGCCTTCTACGCAGTGGGAAGCCGCAATCAATGCGCCAAACCAGCAATTACAATATACTGTTAAGGCCAAAGGCGGTGGACCAGTCAATACCGCAAAACTTGATGAAATCGGGGTGAACATTACAGACACCGACTATAGGAACAATCAATTCAACCTCAATAAAACACAAGTTGCCCAATTGAAGGCCATGGGGGCTGAAGTTACTGATGGTCAGCGCCAAGAGTCATTCCCGACCTATTTTTTCCCTCACGATACAACAAGATTCAAGTGGGATGCCGATCATTTTGGACCGTTATACATTCCGAAGGCCGGAGAAAGCATTTCCCTCACCCCTGCTAACATGTGTGTATACAGGCGTACCATTCAGGTGTATGAAGGCAACGATTTGAAAGAGGCCGACGGAAAGGTATATATCAATGGTGTTGAAAGTACAACTTATACATTTAAATTGAATTATTACTGGATGATGGGAGACAACCGTCACAATTCAGAGGATGCGCGTGTGTGGGGATTTGTACCGGAAACACATGTGGTCGGGAAGCCACTGTTCATCTGGTTCTCCACCAAGGGTGCCAGTATCACAAACGGCATTCGTTGGCGGCGAATTTTCACTGGTGCTTATAAAATGTAAGCCGGAAAGAAATAACAGACCCGGATTTTCACACGAAAATCCGGGTCTTTTTTTACCCCTAAATGATCATTTGACTGCCTGTATGAAAGGGCCGGCCTTTGTTCGGGACGGGGCTAATGGACTGTCAAAAATTTGAATAATTTTATTTAATGATTACCTTTGCAGTCCGCGTTTCGCCTCAGTTTTAAACAGTGGGGCAAAATGCAGGGAAGTTTTATTTTACCGCATTTTTTAAATCAAAAAACGCATCATGCGCAGAACTGCAGCAATCACGGGTGTTTATGGTTATGTTCCGGAATACCGCCTGACCAATCAGGAACTGGAGAAAATGGTCGATACAAATGATGAGTGGATTACCACTAGAACGGGTATCAAGGAGCGCCGGATTCTGAAAGACCCCACCAAGGGTAGCTCGTATATGGCGGTGCAGGCTGTTGAAGCCCTTCTAAAAAAGACGGGTACAAAACCTGAAGAAGTAGATTTGCTGATTTGTGCTACTGTAACTCCCGATATGACATTCCCGGACAATGCCAATACCATTTGTGACATCATTGGCATAAACAATGCGTTTGGCTTTGACATCAACGCTGCATGCTCGGGTTTTTTATTCGCATTGGTTACGGGATCCAAGTACGTGGAATCAGGAATGTACAAGAAGGTTGTAGTGGTGGGTTCCGATAAAATGTCCTCAATTGTAGATTATACAGACCGCGCCACCTGCATCATTTTTGGCGATGGAGCCGGAGCAGTTTTGCTCGAACCCAATGAGGAGGGTTACGGGGTAATTGACGCGAAACTGAGAGGAGACGGTTCGGGTAGACATTTTTTGCACAAAAAAGCGGGTGGCTCCCTAAACCCTGCCACTGTTGAAAATGTTATAGCACGCGAACACTATGCGTGGCAGGATGGAAAGGTGGTTTTCAAATACGCTGTCAACGGGATGACTTCCACTATGAAGGAAGTACTGGAAAGAAACAATATGGCCCCCGCAGATTTGGCATGGATTGTTCCGCATCAGGCAAACCAGCGCATCATTTCCGCTGTTGGCGAGTATTCAGGTATGCCGGAGGAAAAAGTGATGTGCAATATCGCAAAATACGGTAATACTACTGCAGGGACACTCCCGCTCTGTCTCTGGGACTATGAGTCGCAACTCAAAAAGGGTGATTACATTATGCTCACAGCATTTGGCGGAGGATTTACCTGGGGCTCGGTGCTGGTAAGATGGGCCTACGATGGTGCTGAAAGGGCCGAAAAACACTAAAACAATCAAAAAACTGTACTTTCTTTAACAGATTAACATCAAAAAATATGAATTTTCAACTTACAGAAGAGCACCTTGCCGTCCAGGCAGCCGCCAGGGATTTTGCACAGAAAGAATTGAAGCCGGGTGTAATTGAAAGGGATTCCAAAATGCAGTTTGCACATGAGCAGGTAAAAATGATGGGCGAACTCGGTTTCCTTGGAATGATGGTTTCACCAGAATATGGTGGTGGGGGTATGGACACCCTGAGTTACGTGCTCGCGATGGAAGAAATTTCTAAAATTGACAATTCCTGTTCGGTCTTGATGTCGGTCAACAACTCGCTGGTTTGCTGGGGAGTGGAGACCTTTGGAACGGCCGAGCAAAAACGCAAATACCTGCCGAAACTTGCAAGTGGGGAATGGATTGGTTCATTTTGTCTGTCAGAACCGGAAGCAGGAAGTGACGCCACCAGTCAGCAAACTACGGCCATCGATATGGGCGACCACTATCTTTTGAATGGTACCAAAAACTGGATCACCAACGGAGGCTCCTCAAAGCTTCATCTGGTTATTGCTCAGACTGATGCTTCGAAGGGACATCGTGGTATCAACTGCCTTATTGTCGAAACGTCATGGGATGGTGTGGTCATTGGAGCGAAGGAAGACAAGCTAGGCATCCGCTCTTCAGATACCCATACCATTATGTATAATGATGTGAAAGTTCCGAAGGAAAACCGCATCGGTGAAGATGGTTTCGGATTTAAATTTGCTATGAAAACGCTTTCCGGAGGAAGGATTGGTATTGCTGCGCAGGCGCTGGGCATAGCTGCCGGTGCTTATGAACTGGCGGTTGCCTATTCAAAGGAGCGCAAGGCGTTTGGCAAGGAGATCAGCCAGCATCAGGCCATTGCATTCAAACTGGCTGATATGGCAACTGAAATCGAAGCTGCCCGTCTTATGGTTTACAGGGCTGCATGGTTAAAAGATCGCCACATGGAGTACGGAACAGCATCTGCTATGGCCAAACTTTATGCTTCTCAGGTAGCGATGAAACATACGGTAGAAGCTGTACAGATACATGGTGGCTACGGATTTGTGAAGGAGTACCACGTTGAGCGACTAATGCGTGACGCGAAGATTACCCAGATTTATGAAGGCACTTCTGAAATTCAAAAGGTAGTTATTTCACGGGACGTGCTTGCCGGCAATCTTTACGTGCCTGTATTAGGAGAATAACGCTGTTTACTAAAATATTTTGAGACCCAATGTTGCAGTTTGCTGCGATGGTTGGGTTTTTTTATTTCAAACAAAATCAAAATGATTCCATTTTCATTTAAGGCTTTTACTTGTGCGTTTCTTGCGCAGATGTTGTTCGCAGCAAGTCTTTTTTCGCAGCAAAAAAAGGCAGATCTGCTGATGATAAACGCCCGTATCTACACCATCGACAATGCGTTCAATACGGCGGAGGCCGTTGCGATTTCGAATGGGAAAATAGTGGCGATTGGAACAGATGCAGCGCTTAAAAAAGCATATTCAGCCTCAAAAACCATCAATTTGCGCGGTGCTTTTGTGTATCCAGGATTCATAGATGCACATTCGCACTTCTACTATTATGGTCTGGGTCTAAATGCGGTCGATCTGACCGGAACCCGTAGCTGGAAAGAATGCATTCAGCGGGTAAAAAAGTTCGGTGTGATGAATCCGGGTACAAAATGGATTACTGGTCGTGGTTGGGATCAAAATGACTGGAAAATCAAACAATATCCTGATAAATCGGAACTGGATAGGCTTTTTCCTTCCACCCCTGTGTACCTCTCAAGAGTCGATGGTCATGCGGCAATTGTTAATGAGGCGGCTTTAAAAGCTGCCGGAATAACCGCTCAAACAGCGGTTTCAGGAGGAAAAATTGAAATAGTCAATGGAATACCCAGCGGCATATTGATAGACAATGCATCTGATCTTGTCCAGCAGATTATACCCGAACCTGATGCGCAGGTTATAGAAAAGTCGCTTGTTATGGCGCAGCAAAACTGCTTTGCTGCCGGCCTGACAAGCGTTTCAGACTGCGGACTTGACTTTCCCCAGATTGAGATGATTGAGCAATTGCATCAAACCGGCCGACTTAAAATGAAGATGTATGTCATGCTGAGTGATGCAGCTAAAAACTATACCTTTTTCCGGGAGCGTGGCATTATCAAAACTGACCGTCTGAACGTGCGCGGATTCAAATTTTATGGTGACGGTGCATTGGGCTCCCGCGGAGCCTGTCTGATTAAGGATTACGATGATAAACCGGGCTGGAACGGGTTTATGCTCAAATCACCCGCCTATTTTGACTCAATGGCGGTATACATGAAGCAGAACGGACTTCAGATGTGCACGCACGCCATTGGAGACTCAGCGAATCTCTGCATTTTGAACGCCTATTCCAAAGTGCTTGGCGGTAAAAACGATCTCAGGTGGCGGATTGAACACGCACAAGTAGTTGATCCTGAATGTATTGAGTTGTTTGGACGGTATTCGGTGATTCCGAGTGTACAACCCACCCATGCGACCTCAGATATGTACTGGGCAGGAAGTCGGCTGGGCAGTAAGCGGATGAAATTCGCCTATGCCTACAGACAGCTTTTGAGCCAGAACGGATGGCTTCCCCTCGGTACCGATTTTCCCGTGGAGGATATTAGTCCGCTTAGGACATTCCGTGCCGCAGTATTCAGAAAAGACAGCAAAGGATATCCCGCATCGGGATTTCAGATGGAAAATGCGCTCAGTAGGGCTGATGCACTGCGTGGAATGACCATCTGGGCAGCAAAGGCGCAGTTTGAAGAAGCGGAAAAGGGCAGTCTTGAACTCGGGAAATCTGCTGATTTGGTGGTTTTGAATGTAGATCTAATGAAAGATTCTATCAAGAAAATCAACAAAGCAAGAGTATTGTTCACAATAGTAAACGGTGAGTTGGTTTACGCCAATTAGTTATTTACGAGAGGAATGGCTAACTGTCCACAGTAGCAGCCAAAACAACGACTGAAAATAAGACAGCTAGCCGATTCCCGAGGGAAACGGCTAGCTGTATTTTCAATGAATAATTTCTATTTCGTAGGAGTACTGCTCTGGATGGTAGGGTCATTGGATACAATGATTCCTCTTTCTTTCAGGAGCGCAATCAGCTTCTTAGCAGAACCAATATTGTAGTTCCACTCGCTTCTAACAGCCGTAATTTCATTTTTCCCAAGTTGCGCAAAAGCAGTCTTATCCATGGATATTGAATCTTCGCTTTTGTTGTAACTCTTCTTCCATTCGTTGAGTGCGTATTCCGACTTGTTGAGTTCGCTGAGTTGGAAGCGCAATTTTGTGGTAAAAGTATCATTTGGGAAAGATGCCTCGAAGGAATGCAGCATATCTCTGATAGCACCCTGGTAAATGTGTAAACTATCACTCCGTTTGTCCAGTTCTGAGGCAATATTTTGCATTTCCTGGAAATCCGACAATTGTGTAATCACACTTTTTTTCTCTTGGTTATTGCAGGATAAGGCTGCGATTGCAGCTACAATACTCAGACTGTAAAAATGTTTTTTCATCATAAAGGGGGATAAAACTTGAAAATCTGTTTGGTTAATTATTCTATTTCTGAAGGATAGAAACTGCCGAACTGCTGCCAATCCTTGTGGCACCTGCTTCAATCATATCCAATACATTCTGCATTGTCCGGATTCCTCCTGAAGCCTTGATTCCGATATTTGATGGCAGATTGGCCCTCATCAATCTGACTGCATCCGCAGTAGCTCCAGCGCCATTATACCCGGTTGAAGTTTTTACAAAATTAACACCGACGGACGAACAAATCTCGCATAGTCTTTCGATCTCATCCCTAGTCAATACGCCGGTCTCAAAAATAATTTTGACGACACGATCCTGCAGGTGGCAGGTTGTGGTTAAAATCTCTATTTCGTTGCGAACGTAATTCCACTTTTTCTCCTTTACTGCTGCCAGATTCAATACCACATCCAGTTCTTGGGCGCCGTTGTCGATGGCCTTTTTAATTTCCTCTACTTTTGGTGGAAGGGTTGAATATCCGAATGGGAAGCCCGCGACAGTGGAGACCAGCACCTTGTTTTCGCCAATAAAATCAAATGCGTTGCTGACATGATAGGGCGGAACACAAACAGCTTTGAATCCTAACGCTATAGCCTCCTCGCATAATTTCCTGATGTCAGCAGTAGTCGCTATCGGACTAAGATTGGTGTGATCTATGTATTGAGCGATATTCATTCGGGGTCTTAGTTTTTGCGTTCTACGGAAAAATTGTCGTTTCGTTGCCTTTAAACACCTCAGTAAGGTAAAAATTGTCGGGGTTTGTTAGAAAATACCCTTATTTTGAAACAATGGCACTTGCTAAAAAATGTTTAGCGAAAATTCGCTGAGCAATTGACTTTTAATGATAAAAATATTAAATTTGTAGCGAAAATTCGCTGAGTAATTATCCTTAAAATTATTGAAAATGGAAACAACTGAAAAAGATGTGCTGAAAGGTGGTCAATTTATCATCAAAGACTCTCTTCCTGAAGATACTTTTATACCTGAAGAAATCAATGAGGAGCAAGCTATGGTTCGAGACATGGCGCTCGACTTTCTGCACAATGAAATCCTTCCTGTACGGGAAAGCATAGAAAAAATGCAGTCCGATGTGACCATTGGCATGCTTGAAAAGATGGGTGCGCTGGGATTACTAGGTACACATATGCCACAGCAGTACGGTGGTACTGAAATGGATACCAACACCAACACCATCATTTGCGATGTATTGGGTCCTGCCGGTTCCTTCACCGTTTCCTATGCTGCACATACAGGAATTGGTATGCTCCCAATCCTATATTTTGGTACTGAGGAACAAAAGAACCACTACCTGCCAAAACTGATCTCTGGTGAACTGAAAGCCTCCTACTGTCTTACAGAGCCGGGATCCGGTTCAGACGCGCTGGCGGCCAGAACCCGGGCAGATTTGTCACCTGACGGCAAGCATTACATCCTGAATGGTCAGAAAATGTGGATTACCAACGCCGGGTTTGCCGATATTTTTATCGTTTTTGCAAAGGTTGATGGCGAGAAGTTTACAGGTTTCATCGTGGAGCGCAATACACCAGGATTTACACTCGGCGACGAGGAGGCCAAACTAGGTATAAAGGGGTCTTCAACCAGAATGGTTTTTCTTGAGAATGTGGCCGTCAAAACTGAGAATGTCCTCGGTGAAATCGGTAAAGGACATCTCATTGCATTCAATGTGTTGAATATCGGGCGCTTCAAACTGGGTGCACTCAGTCTTGGTGGTGCAAAAAAGAGTATTGATGTTGCGGTTAAATATGCCAACGAGCGGATGCAGTTCGGCAAATCCATTGGTTCTTTTGGTGCAATCAAATTCAAACTGGCGGAGCAGTTTATTAGGGTTTTTGCTGCCGATAGTTCTCAGTACCGGGTATCAAATCTGCTCCAAAATGCCAAAGCAGCCTATGCTGAGCAGGGGTTGGATTTTGCTAAGGCGACACGAGAAGCCGCAGAGGATTATGCCATTGAGTGCTCTATTCTGAAGATAGCAGGCTCTGAGGCGCTGGATTACGTGGTGGATGAAACACTGCAGATTCACGGTGGAATCGGCTATTCAGAAGAATACAGCGCTGCTCCAGCCTACCGCGATGCAAGAATCAATAGAATTTATGAGGGTACCAATGAGATCAATCGCCTGTTGATGGTTGATCAGGTCTTCAAGCTCGCCTTGAAGGGTGAACTGGACATCGTGAATCCGGCCTGGGCAGTTCAGAAAGAACTGGCTTCGATGCCATCCATGGAAAAAATGACCGGACCATATGCTGATGAAAAACAGGCACTGAAAGACTTTAAAAAAATTCTGCTGATGGCAGCCGGTGGGGCTGCCAAAATGCAGATGGACGGCCAACTGAACCTGAAGGAAGAACAGGAAATCGTCATGAACATTGCCGATGTCATGATTGAAATTTTCAATGCCGAATCACTGCTGCTTCGGGTGGAAAAACTAAGTAATTTACCCGATAAAAAGGTTAGGCAGGAAGTTTATGACGCTATACTGCAGGTATTCTACTCAGATGCAACGGCAAAAATCGGCAAGCAGGCTACCGATGCCATCAGTTCTTATGCTGCAGGAGATTTATTAAAAACGTTTCTGATGGGTCTGAAGCGTTTTCTTAAGTATCCACCAATCAATGTAAAGGACAAACGCAGGCTTATCGCAGATACGCTGCTGGAAGCAAACAGTTACTGCTTCTGACGACACCAATTAAATGAAAATTTTGGGCTTGAAAATAGGTTGCTGTTTACTCTTAGACGGCAGCCTTTTTTTATTCCAACCCCGGCTGTAGGTGTGAAGGATTCCAGCTGCGTATCTGTTTTCTGATTTCAGCAGTGACCTTCGGATCATCTTTAATGTACCAGTTAACCGTTTTATCAGAAGTGGTTTTGTCTCCCGGGTAGTGGAAGAAAACAACGGAGTTGATGAGCGGATATTTCTTTTTAAAGTCCCGAAATGCATCTCCAAACCACTTCGCCCGATCACCTCCCGGTTTGAGTGAGCCGAACTCGGCAATCATTATCGGTTTGTTGAAGGCGGCAAATTCTTTGTAGTGTTGTCCAAAAAGTTCGTCGAATGTCCACCATTTACTCCAGCTGGCGCTGGTTCCGAAATTCAAAATACCTGTTGCAACCACGTCAACGTATTGCGACCCGGGAAAGTAGGCATCGAAAAATCCGTAAGCCGGATGCGGGCTCCATACCCAGATGACATTGGTCGCCCCGACCTGCGTGAAAACATCGTGTACATGTTGCCAACCGGCAACGAATTCCTGTGGGGTGTTGTTCTGTGGCCCCCATGGATAACGATATGGCTCGTTCATCTCGTGTCCGAGACGTAGGTAGAAAGGATGACCGAAATTTTTTGCTGCGAGTGCCCATTTTCGGATAAAGGCATCGTATTTGCCCCAGTAAATGTAGGACATGGCGTTCTTGTCGCGCTCTTCCACAACGGCAATTTCAGGAAAGTTATCCAGACTGAATTCGCTTACCCAGGGTTCCCAGGTAATCATCGGTACAGAGCCTATGCTGTGAATAGCTTTTACCTCGCGCATCGGAAAATTTTGCGCTTCTTTTTCGCCCCATGCCTGGTAAATACTGATGATTGGGAAAGTCATGCGAAGTGAATCTTCCAGATTGATGATGCTTTCGTAAGATTCCCGTTTGCTCTGATCAGAAGCTCCAAAGAGTACAACATCAGAATGAATCAGTTTTTCCCTATCCTCTCGGATGGGGCTCAACCACTTCAGTTTGTCTTTGCGGCTATACGACCGCTGTTCAACTATGATGGTTTTTTCCACTTCTTCCACCGTGTTCTCTGCTTTTTCAAGTACCGTCGCAATAGGGCCTTTTGATTTTTCGCTGACTTTTGACAACGCAAAAACGACCGCAAATCCCAGCAGTAACGCAACCATTAGGTAGAAAAATCTCGATATTTTATGCAGACTCTTCATTGTGTCTATTTTAGCAAAAGTTGAATTCCTTCAGCTACTGATGTTCTGGGTTCAAATCCCAGTTTTTCTCTGATTTTATGGATGCTGCCAATCATCTCCCAAACTTCATTTTCCCGATAGGGAAGGTCTCCGGTTTTGATCCTTGCCCTGGTGTCCATTACTTGATTAACATGGGCTGCAATATCAGCAAGTCTGGTTCCTGTTCCGCTGCATACGTTAAACAATTCGTTTCTTGCTTCTGGAACAACTGCTGCAAGAACCATTGCTTCAGATACATCATCGATGTATAGAAAATCCCGCATTTGCGCACCGCCCGTCATCAGAAAATCTTCGCCACGAAGCAGGGAATTGACCATTTGAGGTATGAAGAAATCTTCCGGCATGTTTTTTCCAAAGAAATTAAACAACCTCAATATGGTGAATGGAATTCCCTGTAAAGTTGCATAGGTCTGAACAATTTGTTCTGCAGTGTATTTGCTCAGAGAATAAGGCGAAACAGGTTTAGGCAACTGGTTTTCACTAAATGGCGAAGCTGTATTTCCGTACACTTCACTCGATGATGTAAAAATAAAATGTACATCACCCGATTCTTTTAACGCACTCAGAACATTTAGGGTTCCGTAGGCATTGACCCGCATCATTTCGTCAAAGATGTCAAAATCTCTGCTGCGGCTAATGTTTGCGGCGAGGTGGTATACAATTTCCGGTTTCACCTCCTCCATAACTTTTTTGACAGCCTTGGAATCCGTGATGTCGGCAATGTAGGCGCTTTCGCCTCCAGCCTTTGTCCTTGACAGACAGGAAACCAATGCTCCTTCATCTTCAAGTACCTGTGCCAGACGGGAGCCCAGGTAACCACTGCCTCCGGTGACCAGTATCCGTTTGCCCTTTAGTCTTTTTTTGTCCATATCAGATGTTGGGATGTTGCCCCCGATACATAGGCCATGAGGTCATTTTCGGAATTTACTTGTTTTTTTGTGTAAAAATCCCTGTACCAGGACATGGTTTTATCCAACGTCATTTCAATATCCCAAACCGGATACCACTTCAGCAACTTGTTGGCTTTTGAGCAGTCCAGCATCAGTAAATTGGCCTCATGGTAGTCTTCCCGATTTTTGCTGTATTCAACTTTCATTTCACTCCAGTATTTTCGGGAAACGGCTACTACTTCCTCAACCGAAAGATTGCTGTGCTGGTCGGGACCAAAGTTCCATCCTTCGGCGCAGCCGGGATTGCCCTCCAGTAATGTCCATCCCAGTGTAAGGTATCCGCTGAGCGGTTCGAGAACATGCTGCCATGGTCGGGTGGCCTTTGGATTTCTGATCAATACGGCCTTTGAGGCAGCTGTGGAACGGACGATATCGGGTATCAGTCTATCCGCAGCCCAGTCGCCACCGCCGATGACATTTCCCGCTCTGCCACTGGCCAGCAGTACATGGTGTTTTTTTCCGTATTCAGAAATATTGAAAAACGAATTGCGATACGATGCGCCAAGTAATTCTGCACAACCTTTGGAGGCACTATAAGGGTCGTACCCGCCCATGGCATCGTTTTCACGATAGCCCCATATCCACTCGCGGTTGTCATAGCATTTGTCGCTGGTCACGTTGATGATGGCCCTTACAGAGGTCGTTTTCCGGCAGGCTTCAAGCACATTTAGTGTACCCATGACATTTGTGGAAAAAGTTTCTGTAGGGTCTTCATAGGATGTCCGAACGAGTGCCTGTGCGGCCATATGAAATACAATATCCGGCCGAACACTGGCAAAGTAACTAATCAATGCATCGGTGTTGCGGATGTCGTTGAGTTCCTGATGTATTTTGAGATCAAGCAGATTAAGGTGGTTAGGCTGTTCATTCGGTAGTGCGTAGCCATAGACTTCTGCACCCATCCGTGTTAGCCATAGAGCGAGCCAGGATCCCTTGAATCCGGTATGTCCGGTCAAAAGTACTTTTTTACCCTTGTAGATTCCGCCGAACAACGAATGAAGGTCTACCATATTTTCCATTTTGCCGTGTTGTTTTTCCACATTTCGTTCAACTGAATATTGTCACGCAGCGTATCCATTGGTTTCCAGAAGCCATGGTGCTTGTAGGCATAAAGTTCGCCATCTTTGGCGAGATTTTCAAGTGGCTCCTTCTCCCAGACTGTTGCATGACCATTGGTAATGTAATCGAAGGCTTTTGGTTCACAGACAAAAAAACCGGCATTGATCCAACCGCCGTCGCCTGCAGGTTTTTCTATAAATGAACTTACATGACCTGAGTCACCATCAAAGGAGACGCCCCCGAATCTACCTTCAGGTTGAACTGTTGTCATGGTGAGCGCCTTTCCGTGTTTTCGGTGAAAATCAACCAGCTGGCGGATATCCACATCCCCGACGCCATCGCCATAGGTGAGCATAAAAGTTTCGTCCCCGACGATATCCCTTGCCTGAAGGATTCTGCCGCCTGTCATTGTATCCAGTCCCGTGTCAATCAGCGTAATCTTCCAGGGTTCTGATTTGTTATTGAGAATGCTCACCTCATTGCTGGACAAATCGATGGTAATATCGCTCTGGTGTAAAAAGTAGTTGACAAAATACTCCTTGATGACATACGCCTTGTAGCCGAGCAGTACCACGAAATCGTTGTAACCATATTTGGAGTATATTTTCATGATGTGCCACAGAATCGGGTGGGGGCCGATCTGAATCATTGGTTTGGGAATCAGGTCAGTAGCTTCGCTAAAGCGTGTACCAAATCCACCTGCTAAAAGAAGTGTCTTCATATTACCGTAATTTTTTTATCGTTTGTGATTTTAATTCTGCTCCAAGCATCTTCCCTACTGATTTTCATGCCACTGTAGGAAGCCAGTATTCCACCAATCGACTGGATAAATGCTACAAATGAGAATGCCAGCATTCCCCATGTTCTCTGCGCTGAAAAGGGTAACTCACTTTCCGGCGTAAAATACCTTCGCTCTATGTATACGCCTGCAACGGTGATCAGAAAAACTAGGCAATAGGCAATCAAAGGCTTGACGAATGGATTCATAAAGCCCCTGACGGCTGTTTTTGCCGTGGGTATGTAGGGTATGTTTTTTCTGGCCAGCGTTAGTAAAAAAGCATAGAAAAATACCGGCCAGCAGGAGTATTTGAGAATCATTCCGCGCCAGTGAAATCCTCGCTCTGTTTGGGGATCGCAGAGGAATTTTTGCACATATGCATAAATCAACACAGCGATCAGCAAAAGGACACCGCCTCTGGACAGGAACTCAATGAAATCCATATTCCCGATGGTGATTTTTGTAAAAAAATAGAATATCGGAAACAGAATGAAAAACGCGGTCATGGATCCGAAAAGGTAGTAGGTGCCAATCGTCAGGTAGGATAGTTTTTGCCAGAACTGAAGGTTTTGCAGCAGATAAGGAATTTCGTCGAAGAGGAGCTCAAACACGCCTCTGGCCCATTTCAGCTGTTGTTTGCAAAACGATGCAAAATCCTCCGGCACTAGACCGCGGCTGACAATTACCGGGTTATATATTGATTTCCAGCCTTTTGCATGAATCCGAACAGAAGTTTGCAGGTCTTCCGCCAGACCCTGTGCATGTCCGCCGATACTTTCCAGTGCTTTCCTTCTGAAGGTGCAATTGGCACCAATCGCGACAGCTGCGCCGTAACCGAAAAGGCCCATCTGGGTAGGGCCATAAAAGGTGTATGTTTGCTCGGCAGCTCCTTTTGCCGTAAATGACCTGTACATGTTGTAGTAACCCTGACTGACCTGCACAAACCCGACTGATTCATCCCTGAAAAAGCCCAGTGTCTGATCCAGAAAGTTTGGAAAAACGATATGGTCAGGATCAAGTATCAAAATGAAATCTTCAGTTGTGCGCTGTAAAGCCTCATTTATTTTTCCTGCCTTTGCACCCGGCAAATTGGCGAGGTCGAACCATATAATGCCGTATTGCTCAGCCAATGCCCTGAAAGCGGGGTCTTCGGTACTATCCAGAAAGTAGGTGGTATGCGGATAGTTCAGATTCTGAAGTGCTTTAAAGGTATTTTCAAACATAGACAACGGCTCTCCGGGTGCTGCAGTCGTGAAAACCGCGACAGAAAGTCCTTTTTCCGGCGCAGGTACTTCAGAAGGCTTACTGATTCTGAGGTAGTTGATCCAAATGAGTACTATTCTGATGATCCCGTACCAAAAAAACATGCTCAGCAACACGTACAGAAACATATTACCGATGTGGTCCTCGCGAAACCACCATTCTGCCAGATTGATAACGCTCAGAATACCTGCGAGGGTGAGGACCAGCAAAACGAAATGGTCTGCACCGCCCGGTGTGGGTGCTTTGCTGAATTTCCAGAGATGGTTTCTGAGTCGGGTGTCCATAAGTTACAGCCGGTAATGCAGTGATAGATTCGTCAGATTTCTGCTGAAGAAAAATGTCTCCTGGTACTGGTATTTCAGTATCGCGTCAAGACGTTTGCTGAAATGATATTTACAACTTGCCTGAATATCATAAGGATTGAATCGAACCCTTGAAAAATCTTTCCCTATCCGTATTTCGCCAGTGCTGTTTTTCTGCAGAAAAAAATATGGGTTGTTGCAGGAAGCGTAAAATCCGTAGTTGGATTTCACTTCTATTTCCAGTTTTTGGAAGGGATTATAGCGAAGCATCAGCAATGCCGAGTGAACCTGTTGCTGCTGAGGCGTAAAATAGGGATTAAAAATACCGGCAATTGTCATGCCGTCGGTGTATCCCTTGATGAGTTCAGCAACCGGCAGGGTAGGTT
>CANHEE010000001.1 GCA_947459655.1 Lewinellaceae bacterium | reverse complement strand
ATGTAGGACTCCTCGTGTCCGGGTCTTCTGTAAAAATTACAGAATTTACAGTTGGCAATGCATACATTGGTGGTATTGGAATTGCGGTCGATGATCCAGGTGACATTGTCGTTGGGGACCTGCTGCTTTCGCAGCGCGTAGCCAACATACATCAACTCTGCCGTCGAGGCATTTTCGAATAGAAAAACGCCTTCTTCGGCACTTAACCATTCCCGATTCATGGCTTTTTGAAGGAGCGTATCAGTTTGCATCCGTAGTTTTTAATTGTCGGCAAAATTACTCAATACAAGGGTAACAAAGATAGGTCAATTTGGATGATGATTCTCGTGCATTTGTTTCACTTTTTGACAAATGGAAAATATATACGGCTAGGTACCCACCTAAATTATTTTTTTAGTTGTCATATTGACAGCAGTCACATACCTTTGAACTTTATTTTCACAAAACTATCCTTTTTATGGGACGTCATAAACTTCCGTTGAGTTTCTGGGGAGTTATCATCACACTCGGAATCGTTTACGGCGATATTGGAACCTCTCCACTTTACGTCATGCGGGCCATTGTCGGTCAGAATGAAATTACCGAGACGGTTGTTTACGGAGGCCTTTCATGCATTTTCTGGACCTTGACATTGCAGGGGACTGTAAAATACATTTGGCTTGCGCTCACGGCGGACAACAATGGTGAGGGAGGTATATTTGCGCTTTACGCCTTGGTGAGGCGTGTAAGTCCAAAGGCTATGATTTATGTTGCCATGATTGGCTGTAGTGCCCTGCTGGCTGATGGTATCATAACCCCCGCGATCTCACTTACCTCCGCAGTTGAAGGATTGCGGGGTATTTATCCCCAAATGGACCACCACGTTATTCTCATTATTGTACTGGCGATTTTGTTTTTGCTCTTTATCTTCCAACAATTCGGAACAAATATCGTAGGTACTGCATTTGGTCCGCTTATGGTCATTTGGTTCAGCACAATAGCCATAATTGGTTTACCGGCAGTCATCAGTAATCCTGATGTAATCAAAGCATTAAATCCTATATATGCCATTAATATGATTAAAACATATCCGCAGGCACTAACCTTAATTGGAGCAGTTTTTTTATGTGTAACGGGTGCAGAAGCCATGTACTCTGACCTTGGACATTGCGGAAAAAAGAACATTAGAGTTTCGTGGATTTTTGTAAAAATATGTCTGATTTTAAACTACCTGGGACAGGCGGCTTGGTTGATGGATTATGCAGGTAAAGGCAATCGCTTTCTCGGTGAACTAATACCTTTTTATGCCGTAATGCCTGAATGGTTCCTTATGCCGGGAATTATAATGGCTACCATGGCCTGTATAATTGCAAGTCAGGCCCTGATTACCGGCTCGTTTTCACTCATAAACGAAGCTGTAAAATTAAAAGTATGGTACCGAATCAAGATAGACTATCCAAGTGAACACCGCACCCAATTGTACATTCCTGCGATCAATTGGATGCTTTTTTTCGGATGTGCCAGTGTCGTACTCTACTTTCAGGAATCAAGTAAAATGGAGGCTGCATACGGGCTCGCCATTACCTTGGCGATGCTCTCCACAACTGCTCTAATGCTGATTTACTGGCACCGTCTTAAACACAAGAGCCTGGGCATCATCATCCTGATGGGAGCTGTTTTCCTTTCAATAGAGTCTGGATTTATGTATGCCAATTTACTAAAACTTGCGCACGGAGCATGGGTAAGTTTGGTGATGACTATAGGTTTTTTTGTAGTGATGTTCATCCATTATAGGGCTTCCAGAATCAGAAGCAAGGCTGTTAAATATGTGAAAATTCAACAGTTTAGAGATATTATTCTCGATATGAGCGCAGATGAAACCATTCCTGAATATACTCCTCACCTCGTGTACATGGTCAATGCCAACAGAAGTGATGAAATTGAGTACAGTGTGCTCCATTCCATTTTGTTCAAGGAATTGAAACGCGCTCAGGTTTACTGGTTTGTTAATATTCATGTTGCCGATGAGCCTTACACGACAGATTACAAGGTTCATCATCTTATCGAAAATAAATTATACAGAATTGATTTCTACTTGGGTTACCGAATGCACCCATCAATCAACATCATGTTCAAACAGGTGGTGGAAGAGATGGAGCAAAGGGGGGAAATACAGATTCACAATCCACATCCAAGTCTGGAAAAGCACGGACTCAGGCCTGCCTTTAAATTCATCGTTATTGAAAAAGTATTTGCCTTTGACGACACTTTGAAATCTTTGGATAAACTGACGGTTCGTATGTATGAATTCATGAACCAGTTCAGTATCAATGCAGCGACCAACTACGATCTGAACACCGAAAATCTGGTGATTGAAGAATATCCCATCCGTGTCAGAGAGCAAAAGGTGTCAAAGTTAAACAGAAGGTTTTCGCAGTAAAGGCAACAGTTATTTTCCAGATTGACTTTTAGGTGTCTTGCTGGCTCCTGTTATGGGCTCGCCTCCAATCACCTCCGCATCAGCCTCATTTCTGTGCGTTGGTTTTTGAGCCTTCCGACTTTGGTATTGTTGGGTACCATTGGCATTTTTTTGCCGTAGGCCTTTGTGAAAATCCGCCCGGGATTCGCACCCAGCGCAACCAGTGCTCTTTTTACGCTCTCGCAGCGTCGCGCCGTGATATCATCTGCAAAGGCATCAGAACAATAGCCGTGCGTGTGGGATCCAATCTCAACAGACAAGGCAGGACTTGATTCCAGCAAGTGCTTTATCCTATATAGTTCTGCATTGGATTCAGGCAGCAAGACATCGCTGTTGGGCTGATAAAAAATCCCTGAAATCGGTATGTTTATTTCCTCTGTCAAGGGGTAAAACTGTATGGTGACGCTGGTTAACCGGTCATTTTCGGCGTCCATCTCCTGCTTTTGCGACACATTACCGGCAGGCTGTGACGCAGCACTCACCGGACGTTTTACTTTCTCCAGATTCTTCGCCAACTGATTTTTCAGCTCTGCACAGAGCCGATATTTCATTTCATGGTCAATTTCCTTTTTGATGTCCACTTTCATGTACTCATACATGCTGCTCACAACCGAATTTCGGAGTTCATCATAAATGATTTTATCGTCTTCATACAAAACCCTGTCAACATTTTGAGACGTATGTGATAAACGGTTTCTCTGATCAAAATAGGTTTTCAATTGTTCCTGAACCTCCTGTACCTTACCCTTCATTTTCTTTTCCTCATCAGCCCGGAAACCCATTTCCTTCCATCCATTCCACTCCCAGATAAGGTCTTTTTCCAAATCCGCCTTGACATTTTCGAACTCATCGCCCGCAATCCTGTTTTTCATATTGGCTACCAATACTTCAAAATCAGGTACAGCTTTCTGCTGAACGGCATTTATTTGACCCAACTCTTCAATGGCTCTTCTGGCCTCCTCTTCAGAAATCTCCTCCGATACCTTTTCCGCCGGTGCAGAGCTTTTCCTTATTTCTTTCTTTGTCTTCTGCTCTTCAAAAACCTTTTTCATCTGCTGAATCTTCTCCGGGTTGTGGGGCGTATGCGACAAGTCTTCAGCAGAGGGCACATCGGCTCCCGTCTCCCATAATGTCGTCGAGTCATCGGAATCAATAGCTTTTTCCGGACTGAATTCCTTTTTTCCGTACTTAGTATTATAACGTATGCGGAGTTTCTCGATATTCTGATTTACCTCAAAATCAGAGGATTGCATAAAGTATTTCTGCAACGCGGCTAGATCAGGACTAAACGATTGCGGGCGACTTGCTTTCAGAGTGTATAGTTGCCGATCCAGTTCATTCAGCCGTATCTGAATTGATTCAGTGTTGTACAGATGGATACTATCCTTGGAGTCAATATACCTATAACCGATGTTGTCCAGCACTTTCAGTGGAATATCTGTCAAATTGGTATATGCCAGGACAGCAAAGCTGCTTTTTTGGGTCGCATAAAATCCGGCGCTTTGCTGATCACTCAGCAGCGCTATAAATCTGCCATCTGGTTTTGAGAAAACCGCAGAGGAAGGTTTGGTTTGCTGCAAATAGTGTATGTCCACAGGAGCAGAAACAGGCTCGCCTGAGCAGGTCTGTACCTTTCCGTAGATAAAATGAGTCTTGTCCGGCAACAATTTCCTGTCGTTGAGCAGTATTCTTTTGATATCGAAATCTCGACCATCCAAACCGACCGCGCCGTAACATTCCTGAAGTTCTGTGTTAATGCAAAAATACTGGTCATTTTCCGAAGTGTTGACCTCTGCACCCAGATTGACCGGAGTGGACCAACTAGTCCAGGTTTCATCCAGTCTTCGGCTGATAAACCAGTCGTATCCACCAAATCCTTCGCGACCATTTGTGCAGAAATACAGCGTTTTATTGTCTGCAGCAAGAAATACATTGGCTTCGTCACCCATGGTGTTGATTTCAGGCCCCAATGATAATGGCTTGGACCAGTTTCCGACAGGATCTTTTCGACAGACAAACAAGTCTCTTTTCCCCAGACAGTCTTTATTACCAAGCGCCAGCATCAGATTTGACTCATCAATACTGACGTGGCAATTCAATGTCGGTGTCTCATTGACGATATCCGGCAGCTCCAGCGCTATTGGTTTGCCCCAGGTTCTATTCCTGGCCCCGGAGACATAAATTTTATCATTGCGGTCGCCTGTGAGGTACAGTGTTTTATTGTTCAAACTAACCCCCACGACTTTGTTTTCACGCTCATTATTGAGCGGAGCACCGATGTTGACACTATTGCTCCACATTCCAGAAGAATCCCTATAGCTCACCCAGATATCATCCCTGTCGTCCTCTCCAATGTTCTGAATATGGTTTCTTCTCACAAAGTACATGGTCTGGCCGTCGGCACTGAGCAGGGGGCTGAACTCTGCGGCGCCGGAATTAAGGTGCAGCGCCGAAACCGTCCAACGAGAGGTGTCAACGACCGATGCATACAGACCCAACTCTGCACAAACCAAGAGAAGAAAAGTAAAAAGCCCTGATTTCATGAAAGAGAAGTAACGAGGTCCCGGTAATCGTATTGCTGCATAGCATGAAAAAAATCAAGCGTTTTGTTCCACTGCTCAACGGTTGAAGGGGCCACCAGCACGCGTTCCAACTCTGCCACAGAAGAGGCATATAGCAAGCCTACCTGAAAAAATTCTGTGATTGGCGGGCGTCCAGTATTCCTATTGGCCTGGGCAAGTACTTCTTTCAACTGGTGAACAACTGACTCCGTACTATTCGGAACACCGCGAGCCAGCAGCACGCTGTTGGAGTGGTACACAGAGGCATCAAGTTTAATGCCGCCCGCATTCAAACCATAGGCGATGAAACGCGCCTGACTATGGAATGGCTTGTACCGGAGGTAGTCGGAATGCAACAAATTGTGCTTCAGTTGAATGTAAAAGCTGAAACCGTATTTTTCATTCAGTCTGGCATAGATTTCCGGATGCTTAATCCCCGAAAGTCCGACCTCAAGACCCTCAGACCTGATCACCTTGAAGGCTTCCATGGTTTCAGCCATTTCAGCCTCGTCCTCCCGGTTGTCCCAGTGCAACATTAGGCAATCAAGATTTTCGTGAAGACAATTTTTGTACTGCTCCATCGACATCAGCATAAAAGACTTGCCCAAATTACATTCAGGAGACCTATTGTTGGTGAGGCTTCCGATTTTCATCATCACCTTCATGTCTTGAATGGCGTGTGCGTTCAGCCATTCAGCGAGAATGGTTTCAGCAGCTCTGAAATCTGCCGGATTGGCATTTATTGGGTAGTTTGTAGCACAATCCACCGACCGGAATCCGTCTTTGTAAAACGTATCCAGTAGCTGGAAGGCCACCTGCCTGTCGGTAGTCCAGCCCCACTGGGCAGTACCCAAAAAAAGATCTTTAATCATCGCGGCAATTTATTGCTCAAATATAAACCAAAAAAAGTAAACTGATCCGACAGTGTTGTCGGACGGATGACCCGGAGTGCTATTTTTTGCCATTCGATGGCCATTTTTGAACAATTTTTTGACTATCTTTGCAATCCTTTCCCCGAAAAATTCCCTGCTTTTTGGAGAAGTCCTGAACCATATGCGCCTCAGATCATTAGAAATTAAAGGTTTTAAATCCTTTGCTGAAGAAACAGTCATCAATTTCAGCGAAGATGTCATTGGTGTGGTTGGTCCAAATGGGTCAGGCAAGAGCAATGTCGTGGATGCCATTCGCTGGGTGCTTGGCGAGCAGCGGAGCAAGGAACTGAGGCTGGACAAGATGTCAAGTGTCATTTTTAATGGGACAAAATCGCGGAAAGAAGGCACTACTGCGCAGGTTACGCTGACCTTCGAAAACACCAAAAATATTCTTCCTACCGATTACCATACCATTAGCATCACCAGAATTTTGTACCGTAGCGGTGAGAGTGAGTACCGGCTGAACGGGGTTACCTGTCGACTCAAAGACATAACCACACTACTGATGGACACCGGTATTGGCTCCAACAGCTATGCAATCATCGCACTGGGTATGGTCGACGATATCCTCGAAAACAAGGAGAACGCCCGTCGCCGGATGTTTGAGCAGGCTGCCGGTGTTTCCAAATACAAAGCGCGGAAACATGAGACGATGCAAAAACTGGATGCTACCAGTCAGGACCTTGATCGGGTGCAGGATCTTTTGTTTGAAATTGAAAAAAATCTCGACAGCCTTGAAAAACAGGCAAAAAGAACACAGAAATTTTTCGACCTCAGAGAAAAATACAAAGAACTGAGCATCGCCCTTGCCATCATCAAAGTCAATACCTACAAGGCATCCTATAAAGACATCAGCTCGCAAATTGATCGCGAAGAAGACAATTACCGGCAGATTCAGTCGGAGCTAACTCTTGCCGAGGCAGCTCTTGAAAAAGAAAAAGCTGCCCATGTGGATAAGGAAAAAAACCTTTCCGAAAAACAGCGCGAACTCAATGCGCTGGTGGGAATGATTCGCGGCAAGGAGAATGACAGGAGGATGCTAGAGCAAAAAACAGATTTTATCCTGCAGAACAAAAAGACGTTGACAGAGCAAATCATCGGTGTCAAGGCAAGATTGGAGCAGATCGAGTCGGAAATTGAGTGGTACAATACCGAACTGAACAGCGAAAAGCGAAAGGAGGGAAAACTTGAGGAAGTGCTCGAGGCGGCCGACCAAAAACTAAAGGACATCCGCCAGAATCACGGCACCATGAAATCCGAAATTGATGAAAAACTTAATCTGCAGCAAAATCTGGAACGCCAGGTCACGGAACTCGACAAGCAGAAAGCCATCAACCTCAACCAGATTGACAATCTGAAGAAAGACATCGAAAGAAGAACGGAAGATGTCGCACAAAGGAGGCAGGAAACCGAGAGCGTAAAAAATCTGCTAAAGGAGGTCGAAGCTAAAGAGAAGGAGATTTCCGGACAAATCGGCAAACTGGAGGCCGATGAGAGCCGCAGAAAGGCAGATGTAGAAAAGGCAGAACGACTCATTGAGGACAAGACAAAACAGCTTGCTGAGGCCAATCGAAAATTGGATTCTAAAAAGAATGAGTTCAAACTAACCAAATCTATGGTGGAGAGCCTGGAAGGCTTCCCTGAAAGCATAAAATTCCTTCAGTCGAACAAAGACTGGAAATTTCCGATGCTTTCTGACCTCATTTATGTGACGGAAAACTACCGGGCAGCCATCGAAAATTATCTGGAGCCCTACCTGAACTTTTACGTGGTGGATACCTACGAAGATGCCATGAAAGCCATCCGCCTTTTGTCGACTACGCAAAAAGGAAAGGCCAATTTCTTCGTCCTAGAAGCATTTTCCAGCTACCAGCCCTCTCTCGAACTGGTAGGAAGTGCCGAACAGGCCACCAATTTCATCGAAGTCGAAAGCAAATATCGGGTACTGACTGCATATCTGCTCGAAAACGTTTTTGTGTCCGATTCCGTAGGCAGTGGACTGGCTATGACGCTCGACAAAAACATCACACTGATAGACCAGAGTGGTGCATTTATGAAGCGCCGCTTCAGCATCTCCGGAGGATCCGTCGGCCTTTTTGAGGGTAAAAAAATCGGCCGCAAGAAAAACCTGGAAATTCTTGAAAAACTCATCAGGGAAGGAGAAGAAGATTCTGCAAAATTTGCCACAGAACTCGCCCAGACCAAAACTTACCTACAGGAACTCAAAGCGGGTAATCAGACTGAACAAATTCAGAATCAGTACAATGTGCTCAATAAAAATGCTCAGGAAAAACTGGGGTTACAACTCAGGCTCGATAACGTGGAAACCTATGCAAAAGAAAACGAAGCGAAAAACAGCAGCTCGGGTGAACAGATTGCATCGATTCTTGACCAAAATACAGCATTAGACGGACAACTGGCCGCACTCAGAACCCAACTCGATAACCTAAGAAATCAGGTCACAGATAGCGGAGACACCTATCGTCAGCTTGCAGATGAACTCAGCCTTACTTCGCAGGCCTACAACGAAGCCAATATCAATTTTATACGGCAGCAAAATAAAGTCAATACGCTTCAGCAGGAGTTGAATTTCAGAAACAACCAATGCAACGAAAGCAAGGCTTTGCTGCAGCGGAACGAGGCTAATTTGAAAAACTCAGAGATTGAACTGCTCGAAAATCAGCAGCAAATGGATGTCTTTACCGCAGAGTTGAAAGATGCATACGAAAAGAGAAAAGGATTTGAGGCCACCCTGGGAGAGGCAGAACAGACCTACTACAAGGCACGAAATGCCATCAATGAACTTGATGAAAGCGCACGTAAGCTAGGTAGACGCCAGACAGAACTACAGTCACTGATCAACAACCTGAAAGACAAATTCAACGACATTAAAATTAAATTGTCTGCGATAGGAGAAAGACTTCAGGTGGAATTCAACATCGGAGTCAACGACATCATCAACATGGAGCCTGATGACCAGTACAATCCCGCTCAACTCGAAGAGGATGTCAGCAGAATGAAACGTCAGCTGGACACATTTGGTGAAATCAATCCGATGGCCGTGGATGCCTACAATGAAATCAAGGAAAGATACGATACCATC
Organism: Lewinellaceae bacterium; assembly: GCA_947459655.1. GTDB lineage: Bacteria > Bacteroidota > Bacteroidia > Chitinophagales > Saprospiraceae > CANHEE01. The sequence goes on along the minus strand of CANHEE010000001.1, from coordinate 131,475 downwards.
GCCGCACAGCGAAATGATATCCTTGCCGCAAAGGAATCGCTGATGGAAACCATTAGGGAAATCGAAGAAACGGCGACCGAGCAGTTCAGAATTTCATTTGATAAAATCCGAAGCAACTTCATCGACATATTCAGGACGCTTTTCACCGAAGACGACTCCTGTGACCTCACACTGGAGCAACCAGAAAATCCGCTGGAAAGCCCCATCAACATTATTGCAAAACCCAAGGGTAAACGCCCTCAGAGCATCGCACAGCTTTCGGGTGGTGAGAAAACACTTACCGCAACCGCTTTGCTGTTTGCACTATACCTGCTCAAACCTGCACCATTCTGTATTTTCGATGAGGTAGACGCTCCGCTGGACGATGCCAACATCGAGAAGTTCAACAAAATCATCAAGAAATTTTCCGCAGATTCTCAGTTCATCATTGTCACGCACAACAAGGCGACAATGGCTGCGGTTGATGTTATCTACGGCGTATACATGCCCGAGCAGGGCGTCTCTGCCGTCACGCCAGTCGACTTCAGAGCCCTCGATGATGACCGCGGTTATGTCAGAGCCATTGGATAAAAAAACCGCCTCTCTGCCGTTGCAAAGAAGCGCTTTTGCTTTCCTGTTTGTTCTGCAATTACGCAGTAACCCCCAAGTCTTTTCTGATTTTGTTCAGTGCCGATCCAGAGCGAACCCATTCAATCTGCTGATGATTGTAGCTGTGTTTTACCTCGAAACTTTCTGAAGAGCCATCCGCATGATGCAATACAATTTGCAGATTTTTGCCGGGAGCCATCTCATCAAAACCAACAATGTCAATTGTATCGTCTTGTCTGACCTTGTCGTAATCGGCTGTATTGGCAAAAGTCAGCGCAAGCATTCCCTGCTTCTTAAGATTTGTTTCGTGAATACGAGCGAAAGACTTAACGACTACCGCTTTCACACCTAAGAAGCGAGGCTCCATTGCGGCATGTTCACGACTGCTGCCCTCACCATAATTTTCCTCGCCGAAAACGATGGTTCCGATGCCGGCAGTCTGGTATTTTCTTGCACTTTCAGGAACCTTCACAAACCCACTCTCCTGTGCATTCCAAACATTGTTGGTCTGCTCATTGAACGCGTTTACAGCCCCGATAAGGCAGTTTTCAGAAATGTTCTGGAGGTGGCCACGGTACTCAAGCCATGGTCCGGCCATAGAAATATGATCGGTTGTACACTTTCCTTTTGCCTTTATCAGCAGACGCATTCCCTTTACCTCGTTCGCAGTTATCGGAACGAAAGGCTTCAGAAGCTGGAGTCTGCGGCTCGTTTCAGCGACATTGATTTTCACACCACTGCCATCTTCGGCAGGGGCAACATAACCGGCATCTTCAACAGCAAAACCTCTCGGGGGAAGCTCGTATCCTGTCGGTTCATCCAACATCACCTCTTCTCCTTTTTCGTTGATGAGTTTGTCGGTCATCGGATTGAAAGTAAGATCACCGGCGATGGCAAGTGCAGTAGTAAGTTCGGGAGAAGCGACGAAGGCAAGCGTGTTCGGATTTCCATCGGCACGCTTCGCAAAGTTGCGGTTAAAGGAGTGCACGATGGTGTTACGCTCCTGCTTCTCCGCACCCACTCGGGCCCACATTCCGATACAAGGCCCGCAGGCATTGGAAAATACTGTTGCACCAATTCTGTCAAAAGTATCCAGTAGACCGTCGCGCTCAATGGTATAGCGAATCTGCTCTGATCCCGGTGTAATTTTGAATTCTGCTTTGGTTTTCAGATTTTTATCTGCAACTTGTTTTGCCAGACTGGCCGCACGGCTGATGTCTTCGTAAGATGAGTTTGTACAGGAACCAATCAAACCAATCTCAACCTTGGTTGGCCAGTTGTTGGCAGCGGCAGCAGCTTTCATCTGAGAGATCGGAGTGGCCAAATCAGGTGTAAATGGTCCGTTGAGGTGCGGCTCCAACTCTGAAAGATTTATTTCGATTACCTGATCAAAGTACTTTTCAGGCTGTGCATAACACTCCGCATCCCCTGTCAGATAAGGCGCGACTGCATCGGCAAGATTTGCTACATCTTCACGGCCGGTGGCACGAAGGTAGCGGCTCATGCTTTCGTCATAACCGAAAGTTGACGTTGTGGCGCCGATTTCCGCACCCATGTTACAGATTGTTCCTTTTCCGGTACAGCTCATAGATGTGGCACCTTCTCCAAAGTACTCGACAATGGCTCCGGTACCACCTTTTACGGTAAGAATACCTGCAACTTTCAGAATCACATCCTTAGGTGCAGCCCAACCACTCAGTTTGCCGGTCAGTTTTACACCGATCAGTTTCGGCATTTTCAATTCCCACGGCATTCCTACCATGACATCTACGGCATCTGCACCACCGACACCGATCGCAACCATACCCAAGCCACCGGCATTCACCGTGTGAGAATCTGTTCCGACCATCATTCCGCCGGGAAAGGCATAGTTTTCCAGTACAATCTGGTGAATGATACCGGCACCCGGCTTCCAGAAACCGATACCGTATTTATTGGAAATGGACTGCAAAAATTCAAACACCTCATTGCTTTCCGATCTGGCACGTGAAAGGTCATCATCTGCGCCATCACGAGCCTGAATCAGGTGATCACAGTGTACGGTGGAGGGCACCGCTACTTTTTTGCGACCGCACATGTCAAACTGCAAAAGCGCCATTTGTGCAGTAGCATCCTGCATGGCAACCCTGTCAGGAGCAAAGAATACATAATCCTTTCCGCGGCCATAGTCCTGAAGCGGGGAATCACCATGAAGGTGTGCGAAAAGAATTTTTTCAGCCAATGTCACTGGGCGACCCATTTTAACCCTGGCCGCATCAACTTTGGATGGAAGACCTTTGTAAAAGTCTTTGATCATCTGGATATCGAATGCCATATTTTTGAATTGAAAAGTTAACGAAATAAATGTGGTTTTTCAAATATTTAGTTGTTCAACGAACCACTATTCAGTGCCTTCATCGGCAAAATGCGCCGCAAAATTACGCTTTTTACACACAATAATTCCAATAAATAATCGACAATGCCGAAGTTCAGTATTGTCGTACTGAATAGATTCAAAGAGTAAAATAAAATTCCATAGGGTTAATGTTTGCAAAATTATATTCTGAGCATATAAAGGACTTTCAAGTGGATAAGCTATCTGATGAGGTTTTTTCTAATTTCCACCACTTTTTTAAAGTGTTTGTAAAATGAATGAAAATCAAAAACCCTACTTTTGGCATCAAATTAAATGAAAATGAAAAGAATCTTCTTACTGCTTTTTCTGAGCATCTTTTTAATCAACTGCAACCAGCAGAAAACTGCTAAAACAACAAATATGGCCGATATCTCCGGACTTTGTGAACGTTATTATGAGGAGCGACTTGAATTGTTCCCATTCGAGGCCGCACAGGCCGGGGACATGCGCTTCAACGACCGCTTCCCAATCGATATTTCAGATTCTTACAGGAGCAAACTAAAGGCCTTCTTCGAAAAATACAAAAAACAGCTCAATGATATCCCTGCAGCTCAGGTAGATGAAAAAGACAAAATCAGCTACGATCTGCTCAACTGGGAATGCGATAACGCACTGGAAGAACTGGCGCTACCACTCAACCTGATGCCTCTGAATCAGTTTGATGCCATGCATTTAAAACTGCCTCAGCTGGGCTCGGGTGCGGGTATCCAGCCTTTCAAAACGCCTAAGGATTACGACAACTGGCTAAACAGGGCCTCTGGGTTTTCTGCATGGGCTGATACCGCGATCCTTAATATGAAAAGGGGAATTGAAAAAGGAATTGTACTTCCAAAAGCACTGGCAATTAAGGTTTTACCGCAACTTAAAGATGTCATAAAACCGGCGGAAAAGAGTATTTTCTGGAACCCCGTAAAAGATTTTCCTAAAGACTTTGATGCCGCGGAAAAAAAGAGACTGTCTACAGCGTTCAAAAACCTGATTGACAATGAAATCAATCCCGCATATAGTCGCCTGGCACAATTTATTGAAAAGGATTACATACCGCACAGTCGTGAAACATCTGGAATTTCAGCCATCCCCCAGGGTTCTGAAATTTACAGGCATTTTGTGAAAATGTGGACAACAACGACCAGCTCACCAGATGAAATTTTCGAACTCGGTCAGCGAGAAGTGGAACGCATCAAAGCAGAGATGGAAAAGGTAAAGGCTGAGGTTGGCTTTAAGGGCGACATCAAAGCTTTCTTTGCGCATGTCAACAAATTACCGGAACTGCATCCATACACGCAGGATGCACAGGCCATTGAGGGATTTAAAAAAATTCATGAGCGGATGCAGCCGCAACTGCTGCAACTCTTCGACCTGGTGCCTAAAACTGCATTTGAAATCCGCCAGACAGAAGCGTTTAGGGAAGCCTCGGCGAGCGCCGAATACAATCAGGGGGCACCCGATGGTAGCAGACCGGGCATTTTCTATTGTCCCGTACTCAATCCGAGAGACTACAATACTTTCCAAGATGAAGCCCTCTTTTTGCACGAAGCCATCCCCGGACACCATTACCAGTGCAGTTTGCAATCGGAGAACACCGATTTGCCAAAATTCCGCCGCTTTTTGTGGTATGGCGCCTACGGTGAGGGCTGGGCACTATACACCGAGTCGCTCGGCAAGGAACTTGGACTGTACACCAATCCCTACCAGTATTTCGGCAGACTGGGAATGGAAATGCACCGTGCCATCCGTTTGGTTATAGATGTGGGAATGCACCACAAAGGTTGGACTCGGGAACAGGCCATTCAATACTCCCTCGAAAATGAAGCGGAAACCGAGCAAAACACCATTGCTGAAATCGAGCGATATATGGCTATCCCCGGACAGGCGCTTTCCTACAAGGTAGGTCAGTTAAAAATACTGGAAATGCGCAACAAAGCTGCTGCCGAACTGGCCAACTCGTTTGATATCAGGAAATTTCACAACGAAACCCTCAAATCGGGATGCCTTACGCTAGCATTGTATGAAAAGACCATCAATGACTGGATTGCAGCGGAAAAGAAAAACCGCAAATGAAAAACTCCCCCGGAATGAATTTCCTGGGGGAGTTTTTTACTTCAGCAACCAGCGGGTCAGCACCGGCAATAAGAACAGATCACTGAGAAGCGCACTGGCAAGTGTAAAACTCATCAGGATACCCACGTTTTGACTTGGTGGATTGGAAGAAAAAAGCATCACCATAAATCCAAAAAATAGGATGATGGCAGTGTGAATCATCGGTTTTCCAACCTCCATCATCGTCTGGTATAGCGCCTCATCGGTGTCTTTTGATTTGCTTCTAAACATTTTCAACTTGCTGAGGGTATGGATGGTATCATCGACAGCGATTCCGAAAATGACCGAGAACACAATAGAGACTCCTGCTTCCAGCTGGATACCGAAGTAACCCATAAATCCGCCGCAAATGAACAGCGGAAACAGGTTCGGTATCAGGAAAATGAGCATGACCCGCCATTCCCTGAAAATAAATGCCATCAGAAGAGAGATGATCAAAACCGACCAGAATAGACTGATGATGGTATTGTCCCTTACATATTCCCCATTTCTGTCAACCAGCATACCCGTCCCAGTGCGTTTTACGGTAATGACGTTGCTATCCAGGTTAGTTGCAATCCAATTGTCAATTTTCTGTCCGGCAAGTTTGATGCTATCGGCACCCATATCATTCATCCGCGTAGAAATGCGCAACTTTTTCCCGTCGGCACTTTTAAGAATACTAACCGATCCAGCCGGAATCATCCTACTGTACTGCGAGAGGTTTGAAAAAATGGTATCGTTTTCGGGAAAGGAATATGCCGACGGACTCCCTCCATTAATCATCTGGTTAAGACTTTTGTATATGGTGGTCATTGAATTGACAGACCGAACACCCGGATAAGTCCGTAGATGATTCTCCAGTTTGTTCATTTCTGAAAGCACCTTAAAGTCGCTGCTGGTATATGGTTCCTGAGGACTAATAACGTACTCAACGGGTCGAAAACCCGCAAAGGTTTTTTCGAAATACAGAAAATCTGCCGTCACTTTTGCGCCTCGCGGCAAATTATCCTCAATGCGGTAATTGGTGGTTATTTTACTGATGCCAAACAAGCTCGCCGCCATTACAATCACACTGATAACTGCGATATAACGGGGATGTCTGCGGGTAAAAAAGTGAAAATTATGAATAGCCTTCTCCCATTTTCCGCTGTTTTCAGAGATTTTTACAATCTGGTCCAGTTCAAAAAAGGAAAGACAGGCTGGCACGAACAAAATCGCAATCAGGTAAGCGATTGTAACCCCGATAGTGGCATTAATGCCGAAATCAGCAATGGGAAGGATGAAATTTCCGACCAGCGTCAGAAAACCGATTGCAGTGGTGGTATAGGTCAGAAAAGTCGGCAGCGACATGTCTTTAATTGTTTTCCGGCTTGCCGCGTTTGCGTCCAAACCTTTTCTGCGCTCATCGATGTACTTGGACATGACGTGAATGACATCAAAGGTTCCCAAAATGAGCATTAATACCGGATACAAAGACCCAAGAACGGTGATTTCACGCTTGAAAACCGCCAGCACGCCCAGAAATACCACCAATCCAAGTAGAATAGCTCCCAATGCAATCAATGAACCCCAGAACCTTCTAAAGATAAAAACGATAACCAAACTGACCAGTATTCCTGCAATTAAAGTCGATAGAGCTACTTCTTTTTGGGTCAGTTCAACAAGTTCTTTCTGAAAGTTTGCACGGCCAAGCAATCTGGTCTGCTCAAATGAATACTGTTTCAGCAGTGCGTTGAGTTGCGTGATGAGTTGATTTGCATGGTCAAGTGTGATACCGGGCTCCGTTTTTAAGAAAACGACCAGCGCTTTTCCATCGGCAGAGATGAGGTTTCCCTTGAAGCGTTCATCACTAAAAATCCTGACACTGTCAGAAGACAGACGAGAAGGGTCATCAAGATGAATGACAGGAACCATGGTTACAGCAAAAATGGTGCTGACAGGATAACTCAGTTTGGTGAGCGACTGGCTCTCCTGAATGTGGGGAAGCTGCTGCGCGCGGAGCGTAAAATCATGCAGCCGATTAAGGAATGCGGAGTCAAATACGCCATGATTTCGCTCGATAGCTACCAGCAAGGCATTGTCATCTGTCTCAAAATCCTTTGTAAACTGACTATAAAAATCCAGCTCTTTGTCGTTTCGGGGAAAAAACTGTTCAAAATTAAACGAAAATTTCAGTTCAGGCAGCAGCAGAACACCAGCCAATCCCGATAAAAGAAAAACAACGACAATAAGGATATTGCGGATCATCAGCAAAATTATTTTTTACAAACAGAAAACTTTTATAAGGATTTTCAGTTACATGGCTCTATTAACACGGGAATAGCCGAATTGTTATTTTTTACCCAAATAATCGAGGCTGTTAACCGCTGTCAAATACTGCATTGTAGTAGTTGAAAGATGCGTTCTGTTTATAATGGAAACTATTCGGAAAATTTATAGAAATTTGTTTGAATAATTCCGAAACTATGATTTACTTTGTGACGATTTTCCTCCAAATCGAACTTACGCGAAGAAACCAATTATTTTATTTGTTTCGGGCATCATCCTTTATAATCCGTTGACACATGTATTGTTGATACAGCATTGATTCCGGTGAAAAGCTTTTCCGGAATGTTGCGGGTTCTTTACTGCTGCTACTACATTCAATCAAACTAAAAATCGTGTGTGATACCGTGATTTCCAATTCAGGAAAACGGAAAACGCACTTTGAAAACCAGTCAGTTTTCTGCTGAGAAACATCCCTTGCATTTCTGTTTCGGAAATGTGATGAGAACTTTTCACTGAAATGCTGAAATCAATGCATTAATCACAATGTTGTACAAGGCAATTTTCAGGGGCAATTTTCAATTCGGAAACCAGCGGAGTTTTGATAAGGTAGTGCAGTCTTACCACCATAAGGTGGAGATTTTGTACAAGGGCGATGTATTGCTGAAACCCGAGCAATTGTTTTCGGAAGAGAACTTCAGCCTGAATCTTTCAAACATTGTAGTAACAGGCACGGAAAAAAGCGTAAAAAATACGGCTTATCTGCTTGAAACGCTCTCCCAATTTGCGCTTTCAGGTCAGGCATGGTGCTGGATGGTGAACGAAGGGAAAGTAATTTTTTCCATGCAGATATTTCCTTCCGCGGATAAAACACCCGTGATGGCCTACATGGAAGGCTATCAGCTCTCCAGGGAACCGGGCAGGGAACAAGAGGCTTTACTGAAATTTAAATTTGCCACTGAAAAATTTGATCGTCATTGGACTGCCCTTGAAAGAAAAGGATACGTGCAGATGCTGATGAAGGATTTTGATTCGGCTCTGGAGAGCTTCAGAGACAGCATTGCGATACATCCTGATCAACCGGATGCGTACTCGGGAATGGCCAGGGTTTACATGCAACTGGGCGAGTGGAAATCAGCAAGCGATATGCTTGACAAAGCAATCAAAAACTCGGTGCCTCACCAAACCATTTACTGGCAATCACGCCGTATCAAGGGAGAATGTCTGGTTCATCTTGAAGAATACGACAAAGCACATTTTGAACTGAATTTGTGCGTGAAAAGACAATTCAACCACTCTGATCCGAATTTTGCCTGGAGAAAAAGCGCTATGATGTATTTCAGTCGTGTATTGTTTGAGCAGCGGAAAGAAAAGGAAGCCGTGGATATGTTCAACAAGGCGATGGATGTGAGCGATGCACTTGAGCCGGTTTTCAGCGGAAAACAGTCCGATTTTTACGAGCAAATGATGTTGCTCAGCGGCAGGAAACTTAAATCTTCAGAGGAAAAAACAAACAACTCCTTGCCGGTCGCAGTGAATAATTGATTCCTGATATTGGTTTTTTTACACAAAAACTTGTTTCTCTGTTAAAAAAGCACGTAACTTTGCGTGCTTTTTTAACTAGAAGAAATTTAATTTCTTTGTATTCAATCATTTATAAACGTTTTAGCAATGGCAAACGTAGTAATTAACGGTGTTTTACGTGAAGCAACCGGCAAAAAAGCCTCCAAGTTGGTCAGATCCAATGAAGAAGTTCCGGTGGTTATGTATGGACCGAAAGAAGTAGTGCACTTCACAGCGAAAGTTGCTGATTTCAAAACACTGATCTATACACCTGAATTCAAGATCGCTGAGATCAATGTTGGTGGTAAGAAGTATAGAGCAATTTTGAAAGACAAGCAATTTCATCCGATCTCTGAAGCACTTCTTCATGTGGATCTTTTGATCCTCACTGATGGTCATCCGGTGAAATATGAAGTCCCAGTAAAATTTATGGGCTCTTCACCAGGTGTGAAAGTAGGTGGTAAATTTACGCATAAATTGCGCCGCATCAAAGTTAAAAGTCTTCCTGAGAAAATGGTTACAGAATTGACTGCATCCATTTCTGCTCTTGAACTTGGCCAGACTTTGCGTGTTCGCGATATCGAAGTTACCCCTGGTATTGAAATCATGAGTCAACCTGCTACCCCGATCGCGTCGATTGAAATCCCTCGTGCGCTTCGTGGAAAGCAGCAGCAATAATTGCTTTCAAGTACTTTCACATAATGACAAACCCCGATACAGCCATACTGCATCGGGGTTTTTTATTTGGTAAAACGAAGCCTGAGAAAGCTTATGTTGTTTTGTCGTTGTTGTCGGCTTTCTTTTCACCGCCACCTGGACGGTTTTTCTTGTTCTTCCACTTGTTCCTATTGTTCTTGGACTGCTGTGAACCTTCCGGGTTAACCGGCTTGTCGCTGCCCTGTGGCCTGTTGTCCGGTCTGCCGCTCCTAGGGTTCTTATCGCGGTTTTCTCCCGGCTGCTGCGGACGAACCACATCGGCAGAGGTGTCTGTAGGCGTGGATCTGCGGATGGGAGTCGCCTCGTGATTTTCCCTTGGCTGTTTTGGCCTCCTATTGTCGCGGCGATTGTTGTCTTTCTGACCGACAGGTCCTCTTTCTTTTTTCCCTTCAGAGCCAGAGTTTGCACTATTCTCACCTTCTGTCTGACCTGCAGATTGTATTTTAGAGCGATCTCTTTGATCTTCCCTGCGGTTATCTGGTTTTCTCTTCTTTTTCTTCTTTTTCTTGCGGTCGTTTGGCAATTCAACAACGCCCGTAAGGTCGCCGTCAAATCCTACTTCCTCTTCTTCCTCTTCGACAAATTGAAGCGAGACCAGATCGGCCGGTTTTTGTCCGGCTTTATTCATTTTAATGACATCCTTGACCTGCTCAACTTCCAGGGGATAAAATTTACCCCTTCCATGGTCTTTCTCGTAACAGTAGTACATCAGACCTTTGAAAATATCTGTCTTCATGAGTACTGCCGTACCTTCTTCGGTATGTATCTTGTCTGCCCTAGTAGGAAATTGCTCCAGCGCATCCATATAGGTATCCAGCTCGTAATTCAGACAACACTTGAGCCGACCACATTGTCCGGAAAGTTTTGACTGGTTGATGGCAAGGTTCTGATAACGGGCAGCTGTTGTGGATACCGATTTGAAGTCGGTCAGCCAGGTTGAGCAGCACAATTCCCGTCCACACGGTCCCAATCCGCCGATGCGTGCAGATTCCTGTCTGGCACCGATTTGCCGCATTTCTATTTTTACTTTGAATTCTCTGGCGTACTCGCGAATCAGTTCGCGGAAATCAACCCGTCCATCTGCTGTATAGTAAAAGGTAGCCTTCCGCTTATCCCCCTGAAATTCCACATCTCCGATTTTCATATCGAGCTTGAAAGTTCTGGCAATCGCCCTGGCCTGAATCATAGTTGCTTTTTCGGCATCTCGTGACTCTTGCAGCCGCTCCAGGTCGCGTTCATTCGCTTTGCGTATAATGCTGGGAAGCATGGCGTTTTCCTTGACACCACGCTTTTTCATTTGAAGGCGCACCAACTCTCCAGAGAGCGTAATGCGACCAATATCGTATCCATTATTATCGGCCTCCACCAGTACCATATCACCTGTGGTGGCTCGGGAAGAAGGGGGGTTTTTGAAAAATTCTTTTCTGGAGCCGTTTTTAAAACTGATCTCTACCTTATCGTAGGTACTGAAATCTTCTATATCGAGTGCCGTGAGCCAGTCATAAGTGTTCATCCGGTTACAACCTCCTGTGCTGCAACCATTACTGCCACAGCCCGCCACCGTATCTCCTGCTTTACTTGTCGAACAAGTACATCCTTTGCAAGCCATTATATGTATATATCAGGCAAAAAGCCTTTTGCGTCAATGAATAAATTTTCCATTTCCGCGGGATGAAAAAACCCTTCATGCACCGCTTCGCAAATATACGTTTAAAGAAGTAAAAAGTTGATTTCAGGTCCAAATTAAAAAAATCCGGGACTACTGAAATCAGTAAATTATGCATTGGCTTTACCGAATTTTCCTACCTTTGTTGTGTCAGAATTTCTTTCAGTCCTGAAGGTCACGTCTGTTTACAAGTCGCTTTATGAATACTCTCAAAGATTTACGGTTGTTTATCCTCAGCCCGGCTTTTTTCAAAAACTGCCTCGGTATAATCGGCTATTTTTTAGCGATTATTTTTTTAACGACCTGGTGGCTCAAGTGCTACACCAATCACGGGGAGTCTCTTGCAGTGCCCAGTTTTGTCGGTATGAGTCTTGAAGAGGCTCAGAGCAAGGCCAAAGACCGCGGCTTCAACCTTGTTGTCAGCGACTCCATCTACAAACCGGGAATGGCCCCACACGTCATCATCGATCAAAGCCCAAAAGATGGAAGAGTCAAAAAGGACAGGACCTTTTATCTGACAATTACAAAATCCGTAGCGGATATTTTCGTGTTACCTGACATCATAAATGGAATGGATGATTATGAAAAATATGCTGACAGGCTAAAGGATCAGGACATTAATGTTGAAATCGTAGGCAGAATGTACCACGAAATTCTGGAACCCAATACCATCATGGAGGTCATCTATAAAGGGGATACCATTACACAGTCCCTGCGCCGGGGAATTAAAGTCCGTAAGGGAGAAACCGTTCAGGTGGTGGTTTCCGAGCGGGAAAATACGATGGTCGAAATTCCGGATCTTCTCTGCAAAAAAACCGATGCAGCCAAATTCCTGATCAGCACCTCAAACATTATCCTGGAAAATGTCATAAAAGACAATTCTGTCACCGATGAAGACGAGTCTTTCGTGTGGAAGCAGGAGCCGGCGCACCTCCCCGGAAAATACATGCGCATCGGCGAACAGATTACCATCTATGTAACCGCGAATAAGCCCAAAAGCTGCAACTAAAACCCTGACCCAAACCGGCCTAGTTAAGGTTTTTCTGGCGATAACAAATTCTGCATAAATTCGTTAACTACAGACGACCTGATTCACAGCGATTGCCATATGGTGTGAAAGGTTGTGGATTCAGACTTCTTTTCCGACTAATAATTGTTGATAATGCGCATTTACATTACTCTTTTTTCATTGTTGATGCTTGGCCAATGCGTCTTTGGACAGCGGATTGTGGAACTGCCGCTTGAGTCCAATCCGGTTTTGCAGGAGTACACCCGTAAGGAGCAGACAGAACTGGCCGAAATACTGAAAAAAGTCAATGAACCGGTGCGCAACATCAAGGCCGGCGACCGTGGATTGAAATCATTTGCCGATACTCTTTACGTCGTTTCAGGTGATTCTCTCCTCATTGAAACAGATACTTCAGGACTTTCCCTGGATACACTCTACCTTGGAGATAACAGCTTGAAATTCGGAACAGCGAAGCCTGTCTATAAATTCAATAGGCCTGCAAAAACAAATACTTTCCAGTACAAATCGCAGTCCGGAATTACACTTGGAAAAGATACTCTTCAGATAGTACTGAAATTTGTCGATGCGCGGAAAAAACCGGATACACTCTGCTACTGGGTCATTGTAAAGCGAAAAAACATTAACCACATTATGCCGCTCACATCTCTGAGGGCAGAAAAAGATACCGTTCTCTGTGCATCAATACTAGGCCTTACCGGGGCTCTGACTTCCTCTGTCATTGCAGATTGTCTCGGAGAAAGTATATCATTGATCAAAAGAAAAGCGTATTCTAATTTGGATACCTGTGTCTATTACAAAGCCTCGCGGCTGGGCGGCGTCGATAGTACCACCTGCCTGACCCTTTGCGACGAAAACCAAGTGTGCGACAACTTCCTTTTCCCTGTCAAAGTACTTCAGGATACCCTAAGTATTAATGAAAGCGAATTGTTTATGGATGACTTTTCTTACACCGGCCCCTATCCTGATCCAAGAAAATGGCTCGATGACAGGGTTTTCGTGAATGCGACCATGGCCACCAACCCGCCATCTGTCGGAATGGCTACATTTGACGGACTGAACTACACCGGAAGTCCATATGGAAACGGATTTGGTATTTCGGATGTACTCACATCTACCTACCTTAATCTGACTAAAAACAACGTTCCCCTCTACCTGAGTTTTTATGCGCAGCCAAAGGGACTTGGCTTTTCACCTGACATAGCAGACCGCTTTATCCTCGAATTCAAGAGTCCCGACAACAAATGGACAGAGGTGAAATCCATCAGCACAGATCGCTTCTATGCCGTTGGCGAGGCTGCTCCCAACTTTAAGCAATACAGCACTACAATAGATGACAATTACCTTTATCCGGGTTTTCAGTTCCGCTTCAGGGCCTTGGGCAGCAGAACGGGAATTAATGATGTCTGGAACCTGGACTATGTTCGCATATCAAAAGACAATCCACAGAATACGAACGGCGATCCGAACGGATTCAATGATCTGGCCTTTACCCGCATTCCGGGTTCATTGCTGAAAAACTACAGCGCCGCGCCATGGAAGCACATCAAAGGTTTTGAAGACCAGGAGCTCAGAGCAATGCTGCCCATTGATGTCTTCAGCCATTTTTCAAACGACCAGAATATAACTGATTCGGGTGCGGAATTGTATGAGGTAAAAACGGGTACAAAACTGGTCAGCAACTACTCCTATTTCACGGCCAGCTTCCTGAATATCCAGCCAATGAAACACATCAATCAGGTCATTGACATCAGCGCCAGTCCGAAAAGTGATCTTTTCAGTAATCTGATGAAAATACCTGCATCTGCTGATGAGCTTGAGTTTACCACGCGTTTGTCGTTCGACCTTCCGAAAGAACAAAATAAAGATTACGGAGCCTCCATCACCCGAAATGATCAGGTGAGCAGGACTACAATTTGCAGCAACTACTTTGCATATGATGATGGAACCGCGGAAAGCGTTATTACCACTCAGGGAACCGAGTCGCAGCTTCAGGTAAAATTCCGGGCGAATGTAGATGACAGCCTGCGGGCCGTCAGTATCCACTTCCCACATTTCAACAAAGACATCAGCGATATGAGGTTTAACCTCCGCGTATTTGTTGGCGCACTAAGCGGTACACCTGCCTATGAAAAATTGTTTTTACGACCTGACTATCCGGACAGGTACGAAAACAAACTACAGGGTTTTACGCAGTACACGCTGACCGATATTTTTGGAAAACCACAGGCATTGTACATTCCAAAGGGAGATTTCTATGTGGGTTGGCAACAGGTAACCACAGGAGTGGAACCATTTGTTGTGGGCTATGACAAAAACAGTCCGGACGCCATGCCAAACAATTTCAAAAATACCACAGGTACCTGGCAGCCACTTACTGGGTCAAAAGGTGCGGTCATGATCAGACCGAAACTCAGCAGTGAAGCCTCTAAGGTGCTTTCAGCGGTAGAGCCAAACAACCGGACGATCAAGGTATTTCCGAATCCTTCAGCAGAATACCTGAACATCGTAATGGACGGTTTCGGAACGACTGGATTTTCATACGAAATATTCGATGTTTCCGGAAGAAGCCGTGAAAAGGGAAATGCCACTGGAATCATTGGCGTTGAAAACCTCGAAAGCGGTACCTACATCCTGAAACTACAGAGTGAGAGCGGAGTACAATTGAGTCACCACAAGATTTCAATCATAAAATAATCAATATAGCAAATATGGATATTACAGTGACAGAATTGAAACAGCGCCTGGATGCAGGAGAGCAGTTTGTATTCATTGACGTCCGCGAACCACATGAGTTTGAAGAATTCAATCTGGGAGCGCAACTTATTCCCCTGGGTACAGTAGTCGACAAGATTGGGGAATTTGAGCAGCACCGCGATGATGAAATCATCATTCATTGCAGAAGCGGAAAAAGAAGTGCTATGGCCCAGATGCTATTTCAACAGGCAGGCTTCACCAATGTGAGAAATGTAGAAGGCGGAATTCTGGATTGGATTGACAAATTTGGAAGATAATAGCGCAAAAACACATGACTAAGCCCATTTTTTTCGCCGCAATGCTATTGTTCGCGCTTGGTTCCTGCAAAAAGAAAGCTTCCCAGGAAACTACTGCAGAGATGTCTGCGATGACCGAGGAGTTCCGAACTTTTTACAACAGGTTTCACGCTGATTCTACATTCCAGTACAATCATATCCGCTTTCCCCTTCAGGGTTTGCCCACCGATGTAGACAGCGCTACACTGGTTGATAAAGATTTTTATTTCACTGCTGATATCTGGAAATACCATCAGCCTGTCGATTTCAGTAAAGGTGAGTTTACACAAAGTATTCAGACTCTTGGAGACCGTATGATTGTGGAACGCATTTACAAAAGCGACAACAGCTACGCCATTGAACGTCGTTTTGCCCGCCTAAGCGATAACGAGTGGTACCTGATATACTACATTGCGCCGAACAGATTTTCGAAAATTCAACAATAATCAGCGCCACAAAAATCAATGAAGACCTACTTTGCTTCAGATTTTCATCTGGGAATCGATGCCCGCCTGAGTTCCGTTGAGCGGGAAAAACAGATTTGCCGCTGGTTGGACAGCATTAAAGATGATGCCGAAGCATTGTACCTTGTCGGTGACGTTTTTGACTATTTTTTTGAGTACAAAAGGGTGATTCCAAAAGGGTTTTCCAGAATCATGGGTAAACTGGCTGAGCTCAGGGATAGCAATCTACCCATTTTCTTCTTTACCGGCAATCACGATATGTGGATGTTTCACTATTTCGAAGACGAAATGGGGATTCCCATCTACCGTGAACACATTGAGATAAATATCCACGGAAAAAATTTCTGGATAGGGCATGGCGATGGTGTCGGTCCGGGCGACTACGGATACAAATTCATAAAAACTGTATTTTCTAACAAAACCTGTCAATGGCTTTTTGAGCGTTTTCATCCGAATTTTGGACTAAACCTGATGCTGCGTTCCTCGGGCGTAAGCAGAAATGCACAGCCGAGGGAAATAAACTGGCAGGGAAAAGAAAAGGAAAGAATCGTGATTTTTGCAGAAGAGGAGAGTTTGAGAAAGCCACATATCGACTATTTTATCTGCGGCCATCGACATCTTCCTGTGGATTTTATGCTTGCCAACGGCAAAAGCAGATACATCAATCTCGGCGAGTGGATGTATGCCAACTCATTTGCGAGTTTTGACGGAAACGATGTGCAGATTTCATTCTTCGAATCCGACAGTTTTAATGTACATTATTCCTGACAATCAGGCTTTTCTGATTTTATCCAAAATGGAATTGAAAAATGCTGCCTCCTCTGCTGTGACTGGCATAAATTCATTCTCCTTCTCAATTACTTTCTGATCCAGTTGCTTCAAAATCTCCATGGCTTTTTCGGTAATGACCGAAACACTTTCGCGGCGGTCGGTCTCAGAGGGAGTACGCTCGACCAATCCGTCCCGCTGTAACCGTTCCAGAATCCTGGGCACATTTGAACTCTTCTCAATCATCCGCGAACCGATTTCCTTTACGCAAAGGTTTTTTGGCAAAGAACCGCGCAGAATTCTTAGTACATTAAACTGCTCGACGGTAATCCCGTACTCTTTCAGCACAGTTGAAATTTGCATTTTCATCCAGTACGCAGTGTACAAAAGGTTCAACACTCCTTTGTGCCGTTCGTCTCTGAATTTATCTGTCTGTAAAGCTTCCTCGATTCTCATATCGGTCTATTTAGGCCAAATTTACTACTATTGAAGGTTAAAAAGCAATATATTTGCTGAAAACAGACAAGATGTTGAGGTTTATTCCTTTGCTGCTGCTCATCGCTATTTTGACTGGTTCATGCGCCGCAATTAAAAAAGACACAAAAGTAGAAGACTGCGGATTTCCGCAGAGCTGGTCAGGTAACTGGGAGGGAGAATTAAAAATATTCACGCAGAAAGGCGAGGTACAGCATCTGCCGATGGAGGTTGAAATTTACCGTGTTGACAGCTCAGACAATAGATTTCATTTTGCTCTGATTTACGGTGAAGACAAAAAGTCCGGCAGACGGCCCTATCAACTCATCGTGAAAGATCCATCGAAAGGGTTGTATGTAAACGATGAAATGAATGGTATCTTGATGGAGGAATATTTTATTGGAAACAAACTATACTGCTGGTTTGAGGTCAATGGAACGCAGCTTCTCAGCACATTTGAAAAGAAGACTGATGTAATGTATTTCGAAATTATTGCCGGTTCGTCAACACCATCCGGCACAAGTGGTGGCGTAAAATATGAAGGAGAGGATATCCCGGTGGTAAAATCTTTTTCGGTAAAAAATGTTCAGAGGGCAGTGCTGAAGAAGAAAAAATAACGACCCGCTCTATTCCTTGGTTTTTGTGTCGATAAGAATAGTCACAGGACCATCGTTCAGTAGCGAAACCTGCATATCGGCTCCAAATTCTCCGGATTTTATCTCCATTCCTATGGTCTGACCAAGTTGCAATAAAAAATTCTCGTAAAGCGGAATCGCGATGATGGGTTTTGCTGATCGCAAAAATGAGGGTCGGTTGCCCTTTCGTGTACTTGCAAACAAAGTAAACTGGCTGATAACGAGGATTTCTCCTTTGCTGTCCTGCAGCGACAGATTCATGGCTCCAGACCCATCCGAAAAAATTCTCAGGTTGAAAATCTTGTTACACAACCATGAAATATCATCTTCGGTATCGGCTTCCTCAATTCCCAGCAGTATCAGCATCCCAGGTCCGATTGCCGCTTTGACTTTCCCAGAAATACTGACTGAAGCCTCTTTTACCCTTTGTATAACTACCCTCATCGCAGATTTTAGTTCAAAACTAGACATTTAGAGTGCAATATTAACAATTATTCCGGCAGATAAAACGATTGGCGGAAAAGTAGTGGCGGTAATAATTCCCTTTTTTTTGAGAAAAAGGCTTACCTTTGCGGCACAATTAGGGCACTATTCGCCTTCGCTCAATAGGTGTTTTTTCGGGTAAAAACCATCCCGTCTGTGCATGCTCACTCAGAATTATTTCATAACTATCTACCTTAACTAATGACTGAAATAACTTCAACCAGGATTTCCCCAGCCAAAACTAAGAAAGCAGATAAATCACTGAAAAATCAGTTGTTGCAAGATTACTGGCTGTGCGTAATGAGTAGGGAGGCGAGTGTAATTGCCAGAAAAGAAGTTCTGACCGGAAAAGCCAAATTTGGAATCGTCGGAGACGGAAAAGAATTGCCGCAGATCATCATGGCAAGAAATTTCAAGCCTGGAGACTGGCGTTCTGGCTATTATCGTGATCAGACTTTTATGTTTGCCAAAGGGCTATCCACCATTGAAGATTTTTTCGCCCAGCTGTATGCCGACCCGGAAAACGATCCTTTCTCAGGAGGTCGTCAGATGAATAACCACTTCAGCACACCAACAGTTGACCACAAGACCGGCGAATGGACAAATCATAAAACATCGTTTAACGTGTCTGCAGACAATTCCAATACCGCCGGACAGATGCCGCGGGCGCTCGGACTTGCACTGGCCTCCAAAAAATACCGCCAGCATAAGACACTGGCAGAAAATACCGGATTTTCAAACGCAGGAAATGAAGTAGTTTTTGCAACCATCGGGGATGCAAGTACCTCTGAGGGACATTTCTGGGAAACCATCAATGCCGCGGGCGTACTGCAAGTTCCGTTGGTGACCTTCGTTTGGGACGATGGATATGGTATCTCTGTTCCGACCAAATTCCAGACAACCAAAGGTTCCATCTCGAAGGTTTTGGAGGGTTTCAACTCTGATGAAAACGGACCCGGGGTAGATATTTATGTTGCCAGGGGCTGGGATTATGATGAAATGAGTGAAGTTTTCGAAAAGGCCGTCAGCAAAACCAGAAAAACACATATTCCAAGCCTGATTCACGTTACAGAAGTAACACAACCTCAGGGTCACTCCACATCAGGCTCTCATGAGCGATACAAAAACGCCGAGCGACTGGAATTTGAAAAGACGCACGACTGCATTGTCAAACTAAAGGAATACATCATCACCCGCGGGATTGCCGATGATGCCGAATTGGAGCAGATTGAACTGGAGGCCAGAAACCATGCCCGTGAGGGAAGAAAAAAAGCCTGGTCTAATTTTCACGGACAAGCACAGAGCTATCTGAATGAAGTGCTGGAAATCTACGAGGCGATTAGCCGGCAATCTGATATACAAACCTTTGTTGATGACCAAAAAAAGGCACTTAAAGCCTTGATTGATCCGCACCTAAGTGAAGTGACCAAAAACGTCAGGACAACTCTATTCAGGATTGGAAACAAGTCAGAAGCAAAGCCACTCAAGGATTGGTACAACAATATCCTGACTAAAGCAGACGACTGGTATCACTCCGAATTGTACAGCAATTCACCAAAAAGTGCTATGAAAGTTGCGCATATTCCGGCATCATTTTCATCGGATAGTCCGGCCAAAAGTGGATATGAAGTCATCAATAAATTTTTTGAAAAAGCTTTTGAAAAATATCCCGAAACCTATGCCTTTGGTGAAGATGTAGGCAAAATCGGCGATGTTAACCAGGGATTTATGGGCTTGCAGGAAAAATACGGAGAAGACAGGATCTTCGATGTAGGAATACGCGAGTTGACAATCATGGGACAGGCATTAGGCATGTCAATGAGAGGGCTGAAGCCCATTGCTGAAATCCAGTATCTTGACTATCTTTACTATGGTCTTGAACTCCTCGCTGATGATGTGTCCTGCATCCGTTACCGCTCCAAGGGTAGGCAGCAGGCACCTGCCATCATCCGAACACGGGGCCACAGGCTTGAAGGAATCTGGCACTCCGGATCACCACTGGGTATGATGATTCACTCCCTACGCGGCATGTACATCTGCGTTCCACGGAACTTTACCCAGGCAGCAGGAATGTACTGCACGCTACTGCAAAGCGATGATCCGGGCATAGTGGTTGAACCCCTAAATGCCTACCGTCTCAAAGAACAACTGCCTGACAATATCGGAGAATACACCGTTGAACTGGGAAAAGTTGAAGTGTTGCAGGAAGGATCTGATGTCACACTGGTGACCTATGGTTCCTGTGTTAGAATTGCTCAGGAAGCTGTAACACTCCTTCAGCAGTATGGTATTTCTGTCGAGTTAATTGACGTGCAGACACTGTTGCCATTTGACCTGAGTGGAGACATTTGCCGATCGCTTGCAAAAACCAGCAGGGTTGTTTTTCTGGATGAAGATGTTCCCGGCGGAGCGACCTCGTTCATGATGCAGCAGGTACTGGAGGTGCAGGGCGGGTACAGGTTACTTGATGCCGCACCACTTACCATAACAGCGGCAGCGCATCGGCCTCCTTTCGGATCAGATGGTGACTATTTCTCCAAGCCAAATGCGGAAGACATTTTTGAACACATCTACAAAATGATGAGAGAGTCAGATCCTGCTAGATTCACCGACATTTTTTAGAAAAACAGAACATTTATATACCAAAACCCCGGTTCCGTATGACGGAACCGGGGTTTTTTATTAAAAAATTAAGAAAGATATGAATTATAAGAAATTGGCATACAAGTTGATAACAATATAATATCATCTAAGTTATGAAAAAGTGAATAACCTGAGTCTGTTGTCCCCCCGGTAGCTCAGGTTTTTTTTATTTTACAGATTGGAGGTCAGCAACAATTCCAGATTTGTGGTTTTTATTCCGAATCTGGTACCGATATAATCGTTTGTTACATGGCCCTTAAAAGTGTACACGCCATTGCGCAAACCGTGATCGGAGTACAGCAAATCCTCAATACTTCCAGTGAACTGTGTTTTCAGCAAAAGTGGAGTCAGAATATTGCTGACGGCCATTGATGCGGTTCTGGGCGTCCTTGAAGCAATATTCGGGACACAATAATGAATAATATCGTGTTTAATAAAGGTCGGTTTATCGTGTGAGGTCACCTCAGATGTGGCAAAACAGCCACCCTGATCGATACTCACATCCACAATTACAGCTCCCGGTTTCATCTTGATAACCATGTCCTCCTGAATAATCATTGGAGCCCTTCCCGATTTAGAATGTATGGCACCAATCGCAACATCTGCTGTCAGGAGTTCGGTTTCCAGGGTATTTGAATCTATTGAGGAGGTGTATAACTGCCTGCCAATTTGCTTTTGCAACCGCATCAGTTTGTATATGTTGTTGTCAAAAATTCTTACCTCAGCGCCAAGTCCCAAGGCGGCGCGGGTGGAAAACTCCGCAACTACCCCGGCACCAAGTATGACAACCTTGGCCGGTGCCACACCGGAAACCCCTCCGAGCAATATCCCGGATCCACCTTGTGTTTTTGTCAAGAGCTCGGCAGCTGACTGGATGGCGCTGATGCCGGCAATTTCGCTCATGATTCTGACGATAGGAAAGCTGCCGTCCTGATCCTGCATGTATTCCATCGCCAACGCAATAACTCTTTTTTGCTTGAGTTGCAGAATATAGTTGGCATCTATCGTGGCCAGCTGCATCGGAGAGATAAGAATCTGATTCGGATGCATGAGGTTAATTTCCTCAAAAGTGGGTGGGGCAACTTTCAGCAGAATATTGCACTTGAAAACCTCCGTGACATCAAAAACAACCTCCGCCCCTGCCTCTGTGTAATCCCTGTCTGTATAATTTGATTTCAATCCTGCACCTGCTTCAATGATGACGCGGTGACCGTGGGCAACCAGAGTAGTGACCGATGATGGTACGAGAGCTACCCTGTTCTCTTGCAAAGTGCTTTCCCTGGGAATGCCAATAAACAGTGATTTCTGGCGGTGCTGGACCTCCAGCATCTCTGTTTGCGTATTCCACTCGGTTTGCAAAAGAGGGGATATACTTATTTTAGGCTGCTCTCCCATATTCAGAACTTTGGTATGATAAACAAAGATAACTTTTTTCGCAAAATTACCAGATAAACTTCAGGTCCTGAATGAGGTCGGGATGCACACTGTGACTGATGGGGCATGCTCGTGCAATCCGCTCCAACAGATTTTTTTCCTCTTCTGAATAACCGTTGTCAGGCATGGTGATAACTACCTCTATTTTCGCAATTCTGCGGGGTGCGTCGGCTGACATGATTTTATTGACTGTAGCACTTGCACCGTCTATGTTTATTCCCCTACTGAGGGTTCCTATCGCCATGGTGGTCAGCATACAACTTCCGAGTGCCGTTGCCATGAGGTCTGTAGGCGAAAATGCCTGTCCTTTTCCGTGGTTGTCGGTCGGCGCATCCGTAATGACGGTTGACCCCGACTGCAGGTGTACCATTTCCGTCCGAAGATCGCCGGTGTATACGATTGTTGAAGTCATGTTTAGCGTATTGAATATTTTTAAATAAAAAAAGGCAAAAAGCAACCGATGGAAATGCTTTTTGCCTTTAAAATGACTTTTTATGCTATCAGTTGCTCAGCATCACCGGCATCACAAGCATCATTATGGTGCTGCCTTCATTTTGTTCTGAAGGGAGCAGTATTCCCGCCCTAGTTGGCGTTGACAATTCAAGTTTAACTTCATCGGATTCCACTACATTGAGCATCTCAATCACAAATTTCGCATTGAAACCGATGGTTAGCGGACTGCCAAGGTAGGTACATGGCAGTTGCTCAGTAGCTTCATTTGAAAAATCAAGGTCCTTTGCGGAAATCGTGAGACTCCCGTCGTTGATGTTTAGTATGACCTGATTAGTGGTTTTGTTGGCATAAATGGAAATCCTTTTCAGGGAGTTCTGGAAATCAACTCTGTTGACAGTCAATAAATTAGGGTTATCAACAGGGATGACTGCGTTGTAATCAGGATACCTCTGGTCAATGAGTCGGCAAACAAGTTTGGTGTTGCCAAAATTAAAGAAGGCATTGGATTTGTTGAAAGAAAGTTCCACATCTCCCGTGGAAGGAAGAGCATTTTTTAGCAAATTGAGTGCCTTTTTGGGAAGAATAAAGGTTGCGCTCACATCACCCCGTACACTGTGAACGGTGTATTTCACCAACTTGTGCGCATCAGTTGCTACAAAAATAATTCTGCCTGACTCAACTTGAAAAAACACGCCGGTCATGGCAGGTCTGAGGTCGTCATTGCTTGTTGCAAACAGGGTTTTTGAGATGGCCTGGTTCAATTCATAGGCGCTCAAAGTCACCGTTTCAACTGTTTCAGGTTCCGGAATAGCAGGATAGTCCTCACCATTTTCGCCTGAAAGCTTGTATTTTCCATATGCCGAAGTAATCTCAATTCCAAAAGTTTCGTTGAAGGAAACCGTGATTGGCTGCTGTGGGAGCGCCTTGAGGGTATCCATCAGTATCTTTGCAGGAACAGCCACAACACCATTCCCATCAGCGTTTACATCAATATCTGTCCGGACAGAAGTCTCCAGATCCGTTGCCGCAATGGTCAGTTTGTTGTCCTGAATATCGAATAAAAAATCTTCCAGTATCGGCAAAACGGGATTGGAGGCAATTACCCCACTGACCAGTTGGAGTTGTTTGAGTAGGTCTGAAGAAGAAACGCTAAATTTCATACGATGGATTAACTTTGAAAAGTTTTGCTTTTGAGTTGGCAAATATAGGGCCTTCCACTCTTATATTCAATGAAAGATGCCAACATTTTGTGGAAAACCGCCGTAAATCAACAGTTTGCGTTTGCATGTCTCTATATTTCCACCGGTAGCCGCTTTCGTCTGTAAAACAGCATATATCTTTGTGTCGCATGGCCGATATTTTTGAACATATAAAAATCGCTCCCCACTTCGGAAACACTCATCCGGATGGCTACACCGTTTATGCGGGTCCGTTGTCAGACTCCTGGGCAAAGTGGCACGGCAGCAGACAGTACAGCGGAATTGTCATCATCTGTGACGAAAACACGGCTTCGTGCTGCTTGCCAATTTTTCTCACCAAAACAGGTATAGATGCATTCAGCCTGATTGTTACCAAATCGGGAGAACAAAACAAAAACCTGCAAAGTTGTCAGCAGATCTGGACCGAGATGCTGAACATTTGTGCCGACCGTAAGTCGCTTTGTATCAACCTTGGTGGCGGCGTGGTCGGAGACATGGGTGGTTTCTGCGCAGCAACATTTAAGCGTGGTTTTGACTTTGTGCAGGTACCGACAACGCTACTTGCTCAGGTTGATGCTTCGGTTGGCGGCAAGCTCGGTATTGATTTTGAGACCCTCAAAAACGGTGTCGGGGTTTTTCAAAATCCGGAAGCAGTCTTCATTGACACCGTTTTTTTGCGTACCCTGCCGGAACGTGAGCTGCGCTCTGCCTACGCAGAAATGTTCAAACACGCGCTAATCGGTAGCGAGCAGGAGTGGGCTACCATGTGTCATTGGGTTCCCGCGGTCGACGCACAATTGTTGTCCCGAATCACCGCTTCTCTGAGGATAAAAAAAGTGTATTTTGACAAAGACCCCTTTGAGCGAAATGTACGAAAATCACTGAATCTGGGCCACACCATCGGTCACGCAGTTGAGAGCCATTTCCTCGAAATGGGCCAACCCATTCTTCATGGCGAAGCTATCGCTGCCGGGTTGGTATGCGAGCTTTACCTCTCGGTGATTGATTGTGGTCTGCCTTCTGAAATTTTGGAAAAATCCATTCAGGCTTTGAAGGGAGTCTTTTCGCCCTTGCCAATCAGTGAGGGCATGTTTATCAATTTACTGAATCTGATGCAGCAGGATAAAAAAAATGAAAACGGGCAGATCAATTTCACCCTTTTGGAAAAACCCGGAAAACCCAAAATCAACCGGACAGTTGATTCCGCGTTGATCATAAGCAGCTTGAAATTTTACATAAAAAACTACGCCAACTGATATGCAGCGCTTTACACTGAACCGGCTTGTCTATTTTGCAACAATTGTGATACTCTTTGTTTCCTGCCACGACGATGACGATATTTCAGCGTTTTACTTCCCCTCAGCTGAAATGATAGAAGGAAAGGTATACGAATACAGGTTTGTTGGCAAACCCGATGTATTGCCTGAGTACTGGCTCCATGTCAGCACGGAAAACGGAGTTAATGGAAAAAAGGGTCGCTTTTTTGAAAGTACACTTTTCGGAACCAATATGGAGGTTCGACAAATAGTAAAGGAAGAAATTGTAAACAATGGAGTTCTCCTTGACGAATTGCAATTGAATTTTCGGGATTCTACCGGAAACCGGAAAACGGTGAAACCGATCATCATTTCTGCAAATGTTTTTCCGTTTGAAGTTCGTGACACCTCCCTTAAATATTTCTATAAGATTTTTTTCAAAAACCCTTTTGATACCCTCCAGACGACCTACCTGACTCGCTCGAGAACCTACAAAGGGAAGAAGCGCTGCACGTACAAAGGAAAAGATATGGAATGTGTAGAATTCGCACTGGAAGAAAAATATGTTGACGATAGGGAAGGCCGCTGGGAAAAGGTTGTCTACGGAACCGAACGATACGCAAAAGGAATCGGACTGGTGTACTACAAAAAAGGACTTCAGAGAGAATTCGCGCTGGAGTATGAACTGGCAGACATCTACTCTAAGGACGAGCTGAAAAGGAGATTACATTAACTCCCGGCTATCTTTCGTGGCGACTGCATCATCAACTAAAATGCAGACAATCAGAGAAAAATACTTTCATTTCTCAAATATTGTTGTAACTTTGCAGGCTGAATTGTAAAAATGCGCTATGAGCATTGGTAAGTTTCCTCTAATCTTTGTTTTTTCATCACTTTTAACCTTGATTTCGTGTAAATCGGAGTACGAAAAAATCCGCACCTCCGGCAACACAAAAGCCATATTGGCAAAGGCGATGGATTACTACAAAAAGGAAGATTACCTCAAAGCACAAGGATTGTACGACCTGATTATAACAAATCTGAGGGGCTCAGTGGATGCGGAAAAGGTTTATTTTCAATATGCCTACACGCACTACTACTTGCAGAAGTACGTTTCTTCGTCGTACTATTTCAAGCAATTTTCGCAGACATTTCCAAACAGCGAATTCAGAGAAGAGGCCGACTACATGTCTGCATACAGTGAGTACAAAATGTCTCCTGTTTACCGATTGGACCAGAGTGCTACACTAAAGGCAATTGATGAACTGCAGCTGTTCATGAATACATACCCAACCAGCAGCAGGGTTAGCGATTGCAACAAATTGATTGATGAGCTTCGTGCCAAGATGGAAAAAAAAGCATTTGAAGAGGCGCAGTTGTATTTCAATCTGAAGGATTATCAGGCCGCAATACAGTCATATAACAACCTTCTAAAGGATTTTCCGGAAACAGAAAACGCAGAGCAGGTTCACTACAAAATTGCACTTGGAGCACACAATTATGCGACCAACAGCGTTTTGAGCAAACAGGAAGATCGTTATAGACTGGCGCTGGAAGAATCCGCTGAATTCCTGAAACGCTATGAAAAAAGCAAATACCGAAAAGAAATTTCATTTATTAATAAAGACTCACAGTCAAAATTAAAAGAAATAGAAAATGACAGACATAAAAACAAGAGCTCAGGGAATTGATCCTAATGTACGCGCCCGCGATGTTGTCGAATTGGTTAAAGATACCAACAACATTTATGAAACACTGGCTATCGTGACCAAGCGTGCCCGTCAGTTGGCTGTTGACATCAAATTGGAGTTGAACAGCAAATTGGATGAGTTCGCGTCAAGCACGGATACCATTGAAGAAATTCACGAAAACAAGGAGCAAATTGAAATTTCCAAGTTCTATGAGCGCCTTCCAAACCCTGTTGTAATCGCTTTGGATGAATTCCATACTGGAAAAATTCAGCACAGATACAACAAGGAAACAGGCGCAGAATAGTCTTCAAGACGTTAAATTTCTCCTCCCGAACTGCTGTCGTAGTGCATTAGCCTCGACAGCAGTTCTTTATCCTTTCAGGCAAGCAATATGCAGGGAAAAAAAATAATACTTGGCATATCCGGAAGTATAGCCGCATACAAAGCCGCTACCCTTTGCAGGCTTTTGGTAAAATCCGGCGCTGATGTACAGGTATTGATGACCGAAAACGCAGCTTCATTTATTTCCCCGCTTACCCTTTCCACCTTATCCAAAAAAAATGTCTTCAGCAGCGTAGTGAGTGAATCTGCATGGAACAACCATGTAGAACTAGGCTTATGGGCCGATTTGTTCATTGTTGCTCCGGCTACCGCTACCACCATTGCAAAAATGGCACATGGTATCTGCGACAACATTCTCACTGCAGTGTACCTCTCTGCACGATGCCCTGTCTGTATCGCCCCTGCAATGGACCTCGATATGTGGAAGCACAAAGCCACTCAAAGAAACATTTCGCTGCTGCTTGAAAGTGGTGTCATGCAACTGCCCGTCGGCTATGGTGAACTCGCAAGCGGACTGTACGGAGAAGGAAGGATGGCTGAACCGGAGGAAATAGTAGCATTTGCAGAACATTTCTTCGCCTCCGAAAATCAGTTCAAAGGAAAAAAAATATTGGTCACCGCAGGTCCAACACACGAACCGCTGGATCCGGTTCGATTTATAGGAAACCGATCAACAGGCAAAATGGGAATAGCTATCGCAGACGAGTTATCTCGCAGGGGAGCAGAAG
The DNA here is from genome assembly GCA_947459655.1 of Lewinellaceae bacterium. GTDB lineage: Bacteria > Bacteroidota > Bacteroidia > Chitinophagales > Saprospiraceae > CANHEE01. The sequence goes on along the minus strand of CANHEE010000001.1, from coordinate 103,570 downwards.
TCAACCTTGTACTCGGTCCAACCGATTTGCAACCCAAATCAAAAAACGTCCGTACAATCAAAGTCTCAACCGGCCTTGAAATGTATGATGCGACTAAAGAGGTATTTCCGGAATGCGATGCCGCCATTTTTTCAGCAGCCGTTGCAGACTATCGTCCACTTTATGCTGCTACCTGTAAAATCAAAAAGGAGGGGGAGAGCATGGAAGTGCAGCTGGTGAAAAACCCTGATATTGCTGCTGCAATGGGTAAAATTAAAAAGCCATCACAGATTACTGTTGGTTTTGCGTTGGAAACCGACCAGGAACTGGAAAATGCAAAAACAAAGCTGGAAAAAAAGAATTTTGATTTTATCGTTCTGAACTCATTAAAAGATGAGGGTGCAGGTTTTCAGTCCGACACCAACAAAATAAGCATCATACACAGAGGCAATAAAATTGAAAATTATCAGTTAAAAAGCAAGGAAAATGTAGCCGTTGATATTGCCGATGCTTTGAAGTTATACCTATTGAAATGAAAAAATATATTCTTTTTTCTATCCTTTATTTCTGCTTTTCAGCCAAGAGCTTCACACAGGAGCTGCAGGCGACTGTAAAAATAAACTCCCCTAAAATTCAGAATACGGATGTAAAGGTTTTCAGAACTCTTGAAAACCAACTAATTGAATTTCTGAACAATACCAAATGGACGGATGATGTTTTTGAACCGGAGGAAAGAATTAAACTCAACATAACCATCAACATCGATAAAGAAGTCGATGCATCAACGTTTGAGGCTGTCATCAATATACAGGCTACCAGACCAATCTACGGCACGGATACAGAAACACCAATTCTCAACCACTCTGACGACAGGATCACTTTCAATTACGAACAATACCAACCCATCCAATTTACCAGAAACTCCAATCTTGACCGTCTAACTGCAATTTTCTCCTTCTATGCCTACTATGTACTGGGTCTTGATTATGATACATTCAGTCCATTGGGCGGAGAGCCATACTTTCAGATAGCACAAGAAATTGTACGGGCAGCACCACAGGTAGAAGGTTGGGTTCCTGGTAGCGTAAACAGAAACCGTTACTGGATGATGGAAAATACTCTAAGTCCGAGACTTAGAAATTTTAGGGAGGCTCAATACACTTACCACCGACTTGGAATGGATACCTTTACAAGAAACAGGGAGGATGCCCAAAACAAAATCATTCTTGCCCTGGACGAAATCAATAGAGCCAACAGCAGCTATCCCAATGCGATGATTATCCAGATGTTTGTCGTAGCCAAATCAAATGAAATAATTGAAATGGCCAAGGGTTTCAACAAACCGCTCAAGCTAAAGACATTCGACGTGATGACGAAAATAGATCCGGCGAACCTTACCAAATACCAGCAGATTGGAATAGATTATTGAAGGCAGACTATCTTCACTTCAGTTTTTCATTTTCCTGATGCCTTTCTTTGTCTCGCACGGTTTTCTTGATTAGATTTTTTTCAAGAGCCTTTGTCAGGTCAACACCTGTCTGATTGGCCAAGCAAATCAATACAAAAAGGACATCCGCCATCTCATCTGCAAGACTTTCCTTGTGCTCCAGACCAGCTTCTGACGCTTTAAACGATTGTTCACCGTAGAGCCTAGCCATTATCCGCGCCAGTTCACCGACCTCTTCCATCAGGATGGCAGTATTGGTCAGTTCGTTGAAATACCGAACCCCGACAGACTGTATCCAGTTGTCAACCACTTTTTGAGCTTCTTCTATCTGCATGATTATTTTTCTAAAGGTAGTCCTGCCTGCTGCCAAGACTGCAGCCCGCCCTTCAATTCGATGACATGTTTGAAACCGTTAGCACGCATGAGCTCCGCTGCTCTTGCACTGCGCACTCCACCGGCACAATAAACAAAAATGTCTTTCTTTTTATCCAGTTTTGCAACCTGATCCATAAAATCAGGAGCATTGTAGTTGATGTTTAAGGCCTTCGCCATGCGAACCTCTCTAAACTCCGCTTCGCTGCGGACATCGAGAATAATGCCATTGGGAGAGGCCTTCATAGCTTTGCTGAAAGCAGGAGCATCCAGCTTGTCTGCTGATTGTGCACAGGAAAAATTGGCGATAAAAAGCATTAAAAAGAAATGCAGCGCGATTAGTGGTTTCATATCTAAATGGTTTAGTTGAAATATTCAATAACAAATCCGAGCTTTTCCAGGTCTGACCAGACATTTGGATAGGATTTGCTGACAACCTCTGCAGATTTTATCAGAACCGGCTGTCGCAATGCCAAAGGAAAAAAACAAAGTGCCATTCTATGATCATCATAGGTTTCTACTTCTATTTCACCGCTCCGCAACGAACCCTCAATCATGTAGAACTTCTTTGACTTATCCCGGGAGAACCGCTCCGGCAGCTCACTCATATAAACACCCGCTTTCGCAAGTTCCTGTTTAATGGCAGCCACCCTGTCGGTTTCTTTGATTTTCAGGGATTCAATCCCGGAAAACAATCCGGATACTCCTTTTGCTGCAACAAGCACCGCCAAGGTCTGTGCCAGATCGGGATGCTTCAGGAAATCATATTCAAATGTGGTAAGCTCTTTTTCAGCTTTCTTTACCAGCTGTGCACCGCGACTGTTAAAAATCGTTTGCACACCAAATTGCTTTCCCAATTCCCTGATGACACTATCTCCCTGAAAACTGTTTTCGAAAAGTCCGTTCAGTTGAAAATCAGCCTGTTCTGCCAGCGCCGCGGCAGCATAATAATAGGATGCTCCAGACCAATCTGCCTCAATTTGAATATCCCTTGCCTTGTATTTTTGCGGAGCAATGATTATTTGTCCCTTTTCCCTGGTAAAAGTCGCACCAAAATGTTGCATCAATTGCAGGGTCATCTCAATATATGGTTCCGAAGCGATGGCATTGCTTAATTTTAGCTTCAAGCCGCCGGGCAATTCGGGAGCGATCATCAGAAGAGCTGAAACGAACTGGCTGCTCACTGAAGCGTCTATTTCAATTGCATTTTTCGCGTCTGAGAAATTAGGTTCTGCAACCCGCAATGGTGGAAATCCTTCGTTTCCCAGATATTCAATTTTAGCTCCCAATCCACGCAGGCATCTGACCAGCTCTCCAATGGGTCTTTTTTGTAAACCAGTCGTTCCAGTAATGATCTGGGTTCCCGGCTTCATTGCCAGTAAAGCGGTGAGAAACCTGAAAGTGGTTCCTCCTGCACCACAATTGTAAGTGTTACCACCTTGATGCAACAAGCCCTGAAGAACAACGGTGTCCTCGGCCCTAGAAATATTTTCAATGCGAAATGGTTGCCTGCATAGTGCCTGAATAATCAAAACCCGGTTGCTAACGCTTTTGGATGATTCCAGAGTGATTTCACCTTGCAGTATTCGCGAATGGTGCCGAATTCTGATGTCCATTTCGAAGCCTATTCGATTTTCGCTGCTACTGCCTGTACTACCTCCTTGGAGGCTCCGGCCTTGTGAATAAATGCCACAATTTCACAGTCCTTGGACTTGAATTCTGCCGGCAGCGTATAAGTAAACATCCTGCTGACGATTTTTCCTTTGGTCAGTGTTTCTGTAATCGGTTGCCCGTCGTAATTGGTTAGCGATGCCCTCAGCACATGCTTGTGCACATAATCTGTTTTTACTCCAACTACCGGTACTGTCTGTGCATCAACAATGTTGCTTTCAGTCAAGAAAACGGTCAGATGGTACTCGCCACTCATGTTGACGAGTGGTTCAATATTGAGGGTGGCTTTCAATAGCCGACTGCTATTATTATAGTCAATTGTTGCCGTCAGGTCGGCGTCGGGATTAATAGTACTTTCATCTTTCACTATACCCGCCCATTTTGCCAGTCCCACGACATTCAGCGTATTGTTGGTACCATAGGGCTTTCTGTTGATTACCGCAGAGGGAAAACCCTCCGGAGATCCCAGAAAGTTGAGAAGACTCACTCCGTCGGCAATTTTAAAATCGTATTTTGAGGCAGACAATTTCTTTGCGAAATCTCCGGCATGGATGGACACGCTGACCAGATTTTCCTTGTATTTGGAACGCAAATTTTCAATTTCCGCTGCTCCATCAGGACAGTTCACACAACGTACGCCGGTAAATTCCTCTACCAATACCCTGTGGGGTTTTGTGGTCTTTATCGGATTGTTTTGACCAAGCGGTGGTATGTAAATTGGCTCTTCTTTGCAGGAAAAAAAGAACATGCATAAAAGAGGAAGAATCAGCTTGCAATATCTCATCACAAAATCGGTTGATGTAATTCTGAAAATTATATAAAAATAGGAAAAATTGATCAAAATGGCAAGTGAAACTACTGCGTTATGACACTTTTAACACGTGCAGGTGCATCAGGTCTCAGATATAGCAAAGCTGAAACAGCCACGGTATCTCCTACTGACAAACCTGAAACAATTTCCACGATGTCATTTTGCCGAATTCCTGTTTCCACTATGATTGACTGAACCTTTCCATTCCGGAATACAAAAACTTTCTTGTTTCTGGTATCCGGTATGATAGCGTTTGTCGGCAATTGAATGCTGTTTCGGGTAACCTGAGGCAGTAAAATTTTTGCAAAAGCGCCAACCTGAACATCTTTAGCGGAGAGGGCAGCGCGCACTTTGAGATTTCTCGTTTGCTGATTGATTTGTGGCTCTACCGCAATAATTTGCGCAGGCACTTTTCCAGATTTTCCCTCTATTACCGCAGCAACTTTGACCCCTGTTCTGATCAGTCCGCCGTAGTTTTCAGGCACGTTGAAATCAACCTTCATGCCATTGGTTGCCTGCAGTGTACTGATGACATTCTGCGGCGAGACAAATGCCCCTATGCTGACTTGTCTTAAGCCAATTTTACCGGCAAAAGGACTTCTGATTTCCGTTTTTCTGATTTGAGCCTTTACAAAGTCCATTTCTGCCTGCAGAGCGTTCACCTGTGCAAGTGCCTGATCGTATTCCTGCTGACTGACACCTTTTTGCTCGAGCAATTTTTTCAGGCGACCCTCATTGGATTGTGCAATGGCAAGCAAGGACTGATTTTTCCGGAGCTGCGCCTGTAAATCATCATCATATAATTTTACTACTAGCTGGTCCTTGGGTACGAGCGCTCCTTCTCTGATGTTGATGCTTACAATCCTACCGGAAACTTCAGGTCGCAACTCCACAAAGTCGTTTGCCAGCACTGTTCCGTTCAATTCCAGCTCGGCATTGAGTTGTGATGCTTTGCAAACAACCACATCGGCTGCTACAGGAGTGGCATTTGGTTTGGCACCGGCCGCATTGCTATCTTTCCTAGAATGGCATGAACACAGTAGAAGTATCGCAAGAAATGAAGCCCCAAATGTAGGATTACTGATCATGAATCAGGATTTTATCTGAAATGCAAATGTCGGAAAAAGTGCTTAGCTTTTCCGACATTTGATGTAAAAGTTGAATAATTTCAGACCAGAGAGCATACTAACGATCAAATGAATGCAAATCAAGATCTTCGATTGTCCTTATCAGGCTTTCTGCATAGTGATCATCGGTTGCGTAGCCCAGATTCTTCAGCCCGTAAGCCCAGTTTTTATAATCCCTTGTTCCGTATTTCAGCAGTTTACGGTACTGGTTGTTAACAATCATAATGCTATGTGCACGGTAACTTTCCCATGGTGAAGCGTAGGCACGGAAAAAATCCTTGTGGCTGTCGTCGGTATAGTTGCTGCAATGACCTTTTTTACAATTGCGTGCAAAGCACTTTATCCCGAAATGGTTGTTGTTCTGTTCGGCAAGACTGCTCTGGCCTGCATTGCTCTCCAATATGCCCTGGGCGAGAATGATGCTCGCCGGGATGCCATACTTGTTCATTTCTGTCTGCGCAATTTTACCAAATCGTGTGACGTAGTTGAGTTGCTTCATCTTCTTTTCATCTGAAGCGCTTCTTTTTCCTGCCCAATAAGAAACGTTGGAATAGGTGTTGCCTCTGTTGTCGTTTTTAACCTGGACAGCTTTTGTGTCAGCCCTGCCGAAACTACCATGCAGTGCTGCAAATATGGCCCCCATCTTCGATTTTCCTTCTTTCGGAGCCAACTCAGATGACCCGGAACTTTCTTCTGTAAGACTGAAATTGAAATTGTAGTGGGATGCAAAAAACAGTAGAATACAGATAAAAACCAGCTGCAGGATATTGTGCGAGGTAAACTTTTGCAGAGCCGGCAACTGGCGACTCATTTTTTTTGCAACTGATTTCCGGACTGAACCCATAACTTTACTCCTATTTGCTCTATTCTGAACAGATTTGTTTTACAAACATAAAACAAATTATTTAATAAAGCAAGTGTTTTAAGTTTTTTGTTGTTTTTTATTGAAAGATTTCTTTCAACAGCTCCATCTGAATGCTTCGCGCCTTTTCCAGAAATGCATCCCTTTTTGCAATTTCATCCATTTCGAATTCCCGCGCAAAAGCCTTTTTCAACAATTCCTGAACATCACCGGCAGAATCTGCAATTTGAAGCAGCTGCTTCATTCCGGAATTTTCAGCTACTTTGCTGTTTGCAATCACAAATCGACCTTCGCAGAGCGCGTAGTACAGCTTAAGTTTAATGCCTTCGGGCTGAAACGACCAGAGTACATGCGCGTGGGCATCGCCAAGCAATTGTCGCATTTTATCTTCATCCGGATTGGCGACTATTTCCACTTTTGCTCCGTATTTTTTTGCCTTATTATACAAATCCCTATCCGGATTTTTTCCTGCAATAACCAACGGAAAGGGCAGATCAGCAAACACTTTTTCCATTAAAAAAACTGCGGCGTCGCGGTTATCTGCTACACTAAGATTGCCATGGAACAATACGAATTTTCCCCTTCCCGGTTTCGAATGAACACCTCCAAAAGGATGAAAAGCAGGTAAAAGGCTTACTGTCCGAAAACCACTTTCGCTGAAGTAGCGTTTATCAGCATCTGAGATGGCCAGAATCCGGATATCCTGCTGCTGCAATTTTTTCTCGTATCGTTTTAGTCTGAGGCTCTCCAATTGGAGGTAGCTCTTTCTGATAATATTACTTTCCCGCAATGCAAGGTTAGCATAATAATGCCATTCGATGTTGTGCATCCTAAGCAATCTGGTTCTGTCCTTTAAACGCTCATCTCCAATACAGCAGGTCGTGTGAATACCCTCAAATAGAATTGGGTAGTTGTCCCTGCAAAGGTTTTCAATCAATAAGCTGTTGTTTCTTGACTGCACGATAAACGGCAAGCCGGAAAGCTGGTTTACCCATGAGAGCGATCTTTTGTAGTAACGGACACTTTCACATAGCCCCAAAAGGACATCAGACTGCTTCCTTTTACCATATTGAAAACAATGCAAATTCACCTGCAAACCCGAATCCTTGAGTGCCTTTATTTTGTAATAAACATCGATAACTCCACCGTAATCTGCCGGGTAGGGTATGTCGAAAGCAATTACGTGAATTTGCATGATTGGTATTTTATTTTGTTGTATTTTTGTGCGCTTCCTGGCGGAAAATCCGAATTCAGGTATCACAAGAAATTCAACGATGAGAATTTATCAGGTAGATGCTTTTACAGACAAGCTTTTTGGTGGCAATCCCGCAGCAGTGGTGCCATCCAAAACCTGGTTGCCGGATGAACTCATGCAGCGTATTGCAGAGGAAAACAATCTCTCTGAAACCGCTTTTGTCGTGCCCAAAGATAAAGATATTTTCCGTATCAGATGGTTTACCCCTACAATCGAAGTCGATCTTTGTGGTCATGCCACGCTCGCTGCCGCACATGTCTGTTTTGAGCACCTTGGCTACACGGGATCCGAAATAAAATTCGAGTCAAGGGGCGGATTACTGACGGTAAAAAAAGAACAAAACCTCTATATCCTCAATTTTCCGGCAGACATACTCAAAAAAGCAAACGAATACTCACTGGCGTTTGAAAAAATACTGAAAACACCGGTCCTGGAAACTTATCAAGGTAAGAGTGATTTCATGGTAGTACTCAAGAGCGAAGCAGCCGTGGCAAACCTGAATCCCGATTTTATGAAACTCCGCCAGGTGCCTTCGCGTGGACTCATTGCCACCGCAAGAGGTTCGGAGACCGACTTTGTTTCCAGGTGTTTTTATCCACAATCGGGCGTTAACGAAGACCCTGTTACGGGATCTGCGCATACAACCATGACACCGTACTGGGCAGAAAAACTGACTAAAAACCGTCTGGTGGCCAGACAGATTTCTTCGCGGGGAGGAACACTGTACTGCAAATACCTCGGAAGCCGGGTGGAAATCGCCGGCAATGCGGTAACTTTTCTGACCGGAGAATTTAAATTGTAAGTATATGCCTCTGGATCAAGTAAATGTAGATGAGTGGGATGAGACCACTCCTGGACCCAGGGAAAAGGAAATGTCCTTTTTCGATCACATCGATGAGTTAAGGGGACACATCATCCGATCGGTTTTTGTACTCTTTATCGTATTCATCGGCGTTTTCCTGATGAAGGATTTCGTTTTCAGCAGTCTGCTTTTCGGTCCGGTAAGGGCTGATTTCATTACCTTCCGGCTGCTCTGCGGTTTTTCTGAATCCACTTGTTTTGATCCGCCAAGTGTCACTACTTTTATCGTTACCGGGATGAGTGAGGCGTTCATTACCCACATGAGCATCTCGTTCTGGATTTCCCTGGCCATTGTTTTTCCCTATTTCATCTGGGAGGCATGGCGATTCATCAGCCCCGGCTTGTTGGCCAAAGAGCGAAGCGCCGCCGGCAATGTAGTAGCCGTCAGTGGCATACTGTTTTTCATCGGTGTGCTGTTCGGATACTATGTCGTAGCTCCACTGGCCATTGTTTTCCTCTCAAACTATGGCTTGCCCATGACACAGGGTTTTTACAAAATATCCGACTATATTGATTTGCTTGTCATGATGACCATTCCGCTGGGAATCGTTTTTGAACTGCCGGTTGTCATTTTCTTTTTAACAAAAATGGGCATCATTACGCCTACATTTCTACGGGAATACCGTCGTTATGCGGTCGTTATTCTCATGATCATAGCCGCCATCGTAACCCCTTCTCCCGATGCTGCATCCATGCTGCTGGTATTTTCGCCATTGTATGGACTCTATGAAATCAGCATCTTGGTTTCTGCCAAAGAATATAGGAAGCTGAAGGCAAAAGGTCTGACCTTCGACTGATAGTGCGTGCAATACGAAGGCTATTTGCTGCTTGCTCACATCCCGATGTTATGCTTAAAAAACCTATTGTCATACTTGTTTTTCTGTTCGGTTTCCTCTGCGCCAGGGGGCAACAAACTCCTGTGGCTGCCGAAAAGGATGTGATAAAAGTAGACAAGTCGGATCGTCTCGAGTACTTTTCCAATAAGGGAGTGGTTACCCAAAAACTCATCGGAAATGTCTGGTTGCACCAGGACTCAGTATTCATGTACTGCGATTCGGCGCTGATTGAAAACAGTACAAAACTGCGAGCCTTTGGAAATGTCATCATCCAGCAGACAGATTCTGTGGCAGTGTTTTCGGATTCTCTGGTGTACAATAGCATTACCAAAATCGCCGACCTTTATGCTGATCAGGATGTTGTGCTGAAAACGGGTAGCAAGGTGCTATACGCATGGAAAACGCTGAATTACAATGTGGGGAAAAGAATAGGCTCCTACCGCAGAGGTGGAAAGATAATCAGTGACAAAACACAGATTTACAGTAGGGAGGGAGAGTATTTCGTCAACAGCAAAGAAGTGTTTTTCAAAAACAAGGTTTTTATCAACGACCGGGATTTTACGCTGAAAACCGATACCCTGCAATACAATACTGACGATAAAACAGCCATCTTTCTTGCGCCAACCCGAATCCGCCAAGACAGCGCTGACATCTACTGCGAGCGCGGATACTACGACTTCAAATTGAAAAAGGCCGAGTTTCTGCAAAATCCACAATTCCGCAAAAACAATCAGAGAGCCGTCGCAGATACCATTCGCTATGATGGATCGGCAAAAGAAATTTTCCTCAGCAAAAACGCACGTTTTCAGGATAGCCTTAAAGTTGCCAAGGCAGACACCATCATATACAGCCAGAGCGCTGGCGAAACGCGACTGATTGGGAACGCTTCCTACAAAGACGAAAAACAGCAGATTGCAGGAAAAAAAATACGCTACAATAACAAGACAGAGTCTTTCAGCACCGAAGGCCGCTCCGTGATCGGTAACACCGGGAATATTCTGGAAGCAGACCACGTTGTTTACGACAAAGTCAATGGAACAGGTATGGCATCGGGCAACGTCATCTGGCGAGATACCGTACAGAACGTTTCCATACAATGCGAAGCCATGGATTACAATCGTGATCGTAATTATTTGAAAACCAGGGGAAAACGACCTCTAATGATTACGCTGATTGACAACGATTCGCTGTTCCTGAGTGCGGATACCCTCGTTTCGGAAAAAATCGATAGTCTGCAAAGCATGAAAGCCTACCACGACGTCCGGATTTATAAAAAGGATCTGAGTGGCACCTGCGATTCCCTGTATTACAGCGACCGCGACTCCACTTTCAGACTTTTCAGGGCGCCAGTTCTGTGGTCTGACACCTCCCAGTTTTCAGCAGATACCATTCACCTTGTCCTGGCAAAAAAGAAACTGGATAAAATCAGTCTTTTCAATAAAAGTTTCATCATCAATGGACTCGGAAAGGATCTTTTTAACCAGATTAAAGGACGCGATATAACCGCCTTCTTTACAGATTCGCGGGTTGAGCGTATGAATGTCGACGGCAATGCCGAATCCGTATATTTTGCAACGGATGACAAGAATGCCTACATCGGAATCAATAAGGTGAAATGCAGCGAAATGACTATTCACTGGGACAGCGGTAAGGTCAAAAAAATTGATTTTTTCTCACAACCCAAGGGCAATATTACACCACTGAAGTCCGTCCGGAATTTCAACCAGTACAGGCTGAGCGGTTTTAACTGGCATACGGAAGGAAAACCACTTTCGGTGGAAGATCTGCAAAAGCCCAAGGCGGTTTTTTTTGAAAAGCACTTAGGCAAGAAATAGAAAAGGGCCCTCAAAAATTTGCGGGCCCTTTTTCAATACTTTTTAAGTGTCTTCAGGTACTCCTCCACCAGCGATTTGTAGTATGGTTTCAGTCCGGGAGAAACTGTCCTGTACAGCTCAACTTCTGCCTGGCGTTTTTTGAGGTATTCCTGTAGCGAAGGCGGGGCTTTGGCATCCATATTTCTTGCCTGTTCGGCCTTCCGCTTGTTGTCAAATTCTCTTTCGCGTTCTGCCCGTTCTGCTTCGAGTAGTCTGGTCAGAATCTCTTCCTGGCGTTGCAGGGTCTCATTGGTCAGGCGCTTGTTTACCAGGTCGGTTTCCACCTTTTCCATTCCTTCAATGGCTTTTTGTATGTTGGGGTCTGTTCCCTTACCTTCCTGCCGCTTTTCCTTATCTAGCTGCCTGAGGGCGTTCCGCATCGCTGCCTGTCGGGCTGCTGCCTTGGCAAATTCCTGCGATCCTGGTTGCTGGCCTTTTTGAAGATTGTCTTTCATCTTTTTCAGGCCTTCATTCATCTCTTTCTGCCCCTGCGTCATTTTATCCATCGGCTCACTGCCACCCTTTCCTTTCGACTTTTTACCCGGTTTATTGCACTGCTGATTTCCCTCTTTCATTTCGCCCATCTGTTCCTGCATTTGCTGCATGGATTCTGCCAGCATCAGTGCTAAGTCGTTGAGGTTTTTCATGGTGCGTTGCTGTTGCTCACCTGCCTGCGGCGCCTGACGCTCTTCCAGCTCGGAAATTCCCTTTCTAAGGTTCTGCTTGATTTCAGACACTTTTTCCGTAATAAACGACTCTAGTTTTGCCTGCCTTTTAGAGAGCGCAACCAATGTATCTTCGACTATCTGGAAATTGTCCTTGATTTTGTACTGATCTTGGACGAGTTGCACATATTTTGGCGTATTGATCTGCGTAACGGAGGTGAGTTTCATAAGGCTTTCTTGCTCAAATGACAATCCCACAAGGTTTTCAAGTAGCTGACGCAGGGTTTTCATATCTTCTTCCTGCTCTTCCATAGCCCCTTTCTGCTGGTTGGACTTCATTTTATTGGCCATATCCTTCATCTTTCCGGCGGCCTGCTTCTGCTTTTTGGATGCCTTCTTATTCTCCCCCTTGTCCATCTCTTGTTTGCTGTCTTTCATGTCCTGATCAGCATCTTTCATCTCCTGATCCATTTTCTCCATGTCCTTGGGGCGCTCCAGCTCTTCGTTTTTCTTCTCTAGGTCTTTCTGATCCTCCTTCAGCTTGTCAAATTCCTTATTCAGCTGTTCCTGTTCTTTCTTCAGTTCGTCCTGCTGCTCTTTATCAGACTTGTCTGCGTTTTCAGTTTTCTTGCTGAGGTCTTCCAGTTTTTTGGCCATTTCCTCAAGCTTTTTGATTTGTTCCTCCTGCTTTTGCTCCACCTCGAGGTTTTTGAACAGTTCGAGCATTCTGTCCATCTCCATGTTCATCTCTTCGGTGCTCATCTGCATTTGCTCCATTTTATCGAGCGTATTTTCTTTTTCGAGTTGCTGCATCAGCTTCTCGATGTCCTCCATGAGCTTTTTCATCTCCGGATTCTGGAGCTCATTGAAAAGTTTTTCCAGTTGTTCCTGTTTCTTCTGTAGCGTCTCTGTAGGCTCTTTGAATTCCTCCTGGTTTTTGAGGTTTTCCTGAAACTTCTCTTTTGCCGATTCTATCTGTTTCTGAATTTCCTTTTGCTTGTTCAGCAGGTTTTCAAGTTGCTTTTTATCCTGCCAGTCCATTTCTTTCTTCTGCAGCAACTTTTCCCGCATCTTCTGTAGTTCTTCCTGCGTCTTTTTCGTTTCCTTTATGGCTTTTTCCAGCTCATCCTTGATCTGATCGTTGTTCTTTTCCTCCTTTTTCTGAAACTCTTCCACTGTTGGGAGTGCGAAACTCATTGGATTCGTCCGAGTGGATTTTGAGCCGTTGATGGCGTCATTGTCGTAGATTTCGAAGAAATAGGTTACCTCGTCACCGGGTTTAAGTGGCAGGGTGGAGATGTCAAAATTGTATTGAAACTGAATCTGTTTGCCGGAAGGTTTCTGTATCGGAACAACCACCTGCTCACCCTCTGAACCATCCTGCTTTTTTATGGAATAATTGAACGTCAGCGCTTTCAAGCCATAATCATCGCTGGCATCACCGGCAAAGAATATTTGCTTCAGATTTGCACTATCCACAAACCGTTCCATTGCAATTGAGGGATACAAATCGGGAATCAGGGTAATGGTGTAGGCGATTGAATCTGCATTCGGCAGCTGAGCATTGGAAATAAAAACCTTGTAGGTCTCATCTGCCGATGCCATTTTCCGGTGTTGGAAGGTAACCTGACCATTACGCTTTGTCTCGACCGTCTCACCTTTGGCGGAAAAACGGATTCTTATATTGTCTGTATTCTGTGCATTGAAAAACCAGTTGATGTTTGTACCCAACGGAACAACGAGGTCTCCGACATTGGAAAGGTCCTCATCGGGACGACCTGTATAGGATGGATAATCAAGCTGTACATCGAAACCCAGAATGTCCGGCTTCTTGATGACATTAAGCAAAAGTTCATCTGAACTGACGCCGCCGCCATATAATGTAAAGGCGGTTTCTTTCTGGATATTGCTGAACTTGTAACTAAAAGTACCGTCGTCTTCCTTGCTCAGCCTGTACTGGTAATTGTCAATATTGATGAAAACGTCGGCAGGTACCGCATTGCCCTCCGTCTTTACCTTCAGCGTGAAATCGGAAAACTGAACCGCCGTAAGACTATCTGGATTTACAACGAACTTAAACGGTGCAGGGCGTGCAAATACCTGATTGTTGTTGATCAGCCTCCTTGTGGAATCCCTAATGATGCTTGGTGCGGCTACCAGCAAAAACAATAGTAGCAAAAGGGGCGGAAGTGCATATTTTAAATATTTGCGGTTCTGCGACAAATTGATGGCTGCCTTGAACGGCACAAACCTGATCTCCTCTGATTTTTGATTGATGCTGGCCATAATCAGTTCAGCCTGCGCAGCATTTTGCGATTGCTGTTTCAGCTGGAGGATGTTCAAGAGTTTATCCTTGACATCTGTAAAATGATTGCCAATAATATGGGCAGCCTTTTCATGAGAAATAATCTTGCCCAGCCGATAGTAATGCAGCATGGGTAATGCCAGCCAGTTCCAGCATGCAAGCGCACTCATACCGATGAAACTCCAAAACATGGTTTTCCGGACGAATGGCTTGAAATAAAAATAATATTCGAGTAAACTAAAAGACAAAAAGAGCAACAGCAGGGTAGCAACAGTATACAAACTACCTCTGACCAGTTGATTCACATAGTATTTGCGAATAAACTGATCCAGCTTCTCTATCAACAACTGGTAATTGTCTTTATACTGTAACATTCAAAAAGGGTATTTTTTTCTGTACAAAAATACATCCGGCAACTCCACAAAGCAAATCCCCCGGAAAAAATGGCTCGCTTTAACTGCAATTTAACGTTAAAAAGAAAAAAAGATTTTACGGGTAAAACGGATGTTGGCCAACCTTTTCTACTTTTTTCTCGCTTTTTTCAATGCCTTCTCTACAACTTCATCGGAGGCCAGATTGGCAAGGGTAACTTTTAGATCGATGCGGGATTTCATCGCACGCTTGATAGCAAATACGGCCTCCGGATTTCTCGCCCAGGCCCTTCTGGCTATACCGTTGTTGACATCCCAGAAAAGCATGGACAGTAATCTGCGTTCTGAATCAGCGCTGCCATCAATAACCATCCCGAAACCGCCGTTGATGACCTCTCCCCAGCCCACACCGCCGCCATTGTGCAGCGAAACCCATGTTGCACCCCTGAATGAATCACCAATGGCATTGTGCACAGCCATATCTGCAGTAAACCTGCTTCCGTCATAGATGTTTGAGGTTTCTCTGAAAGGGGAGTCGGTACCGCTGACATCATGGTGGTCTCTTCCAAGAACAATCGGTGCAGAAATCTCTCCCGCAGCAATCGCATCGTTGAAAGCCTTGGCAATCAGCATTCGGCCTTCTGCATCAGCATATAGAATCCTGGCCATGGATCCGACAACCGGTATATTTTTATCCGCATGCTCTATCCAGATGATATTGTCCCGAAGTTGTCCTCTGATTTCTTCCGGAGCATCAGCATAAAGGTCCCGAAGCACTTTTTCCGCAATTTTGTCTGTAAGGTCTAGGTCTTTTTTGTCGCCTGAAGTACAAACCCAGCGGAATGGTCCAAAACCATAGTCAAAACACAGAGGTCCGAGAATATCCTGGACATAGGAAGCGTACTTGTATTTGCCGCTGCTTTTGTCTGCAAAGACATCGGCTCCCGAATCTCCCGCTTCTTTAAGGAAAGCATTCCCATAGTCCCAGAAATACATTCCTCTTTCCGCCATGGTATTTACGGCGGCAACATGACGACATAGTGTCTCTCTGACCTCTTTCATAAATCGGGCCTTGTCGTCAATAAGGAGTTTTTTCGCCTCTTCAAACGTGTAACCCTGCGGAGTGTAACCGCAATCGTCGATATTGTGCAGAGAAGTCTGGTCTGAACCCAGTTCTATCTTCACATTGTGCGTTACAAAAGCTTCCCAGAGATCGACTATGTTACCGTGATAAACAAGAGCGATGGCCGTTTTCGCTTTCCGGCATTCTTCAATTCTTTTAATGAGCGCTGGCAGATCGGTATAGACATTTTCCCTACTAATATAGCCGTCTGTAACCCTTTGGTTCACCGCATCGCCATCTGTTTCGCCTATTACCCCTACGCAGCCGGTAATAACTGCAGCCACAGCCTGTGCGCCGCTCATTCCACCAAGTCCGGAAGTCACGAAAACCTTACCCCTAAGGTCATCGCTTCCGAGGCCCTTTTTGCGTCCGGCATTCAGAAGGGTAATGGTTGTGCCGTGCACGATGCCCTGCGGACCGATATACATGAAGGATCCTGCAGTCATCTGGCCGTACTGGGTGACTCCCAATGCGTTGTATTTGTTCCAATCTTCTTTTTTGGAGTAATTTGGAATCATCATTCCGTTGGTGACCACTACCCTTGGTGCATCCTTGTGCGAAGGGAAGAGTCCCAGTGGGTGACCAGAATAGAGTACAAGTGTCTGCCTGTTGGTCATCTTCGCCAGGTACTGCATAACCAAGCGGTATTGGGCCCAGTTCTGAAAGACGGCACCATTGCCACCATAGGTAATCAATTCATGTGGGTGCTTTGCGATTTTATTGTCCAGATTGTTCTGAATCATCAGCATGATGGCCGCTGCCTGTCTGGACTTGTACGGATATTCATCAATAGATCTGGCCCTCATCTCATAATCGGGTCTGAACCTGTGCATGTAGATGCGGCCGTATTTTTCAAGTTCTTCAGCAAACTCGGGTGCCAACCTGGTATGGTGTTTTTCAGGAAAATAGCGCAGGGCGTTGTGAAGTGCCAATTTTCTCTCTTCGTCACTGAGGGTGTGCTCAATGTTTCTTTTGGGTGCATGACTCAGCTCCGGATCGTATGGTTTCGCCTCGGGTAGTCTGGCTGGAATACCCTCCAGAATTTGCTTTTTGAAAGATGTCATAGTGTTTATTTTGTGTATTGAGCTCAGATTCTTGTCCACGCTGCACCTTCTTTTCCGTCTTTGACCTGGATTCCGGCTTCATTGAGCGCATCTCGAATCTGGTCGGATGTAGTCCAGTCCTTGTTGGTTCTTGCATTGGCTCTGATCTTCAAAATCAGTTCCATCAGTCCCCCGACGACCTCCTGATCTCCTCCGCTGCTTGTTTCGTCTATCAATCCAAAAATATCAAAGATAAAATCTTGGAATAGTTTTTTCAAACGCTCCAGCGTAGTTTTGCCTACAGATGCGATGGATAAATGTCCCGCCTGAAAACTGTATATTTTGCTGGCCAGATCGAACAGGGAAGCAAGTGCTTTTGGCGTATTGAAATCGTCGCTCATATTGGCAAATGCAGCATCCGCAATGAAGTTGATTTCCTCATCCAATTCACCTGCGGCGCTGTTGCTTTCCAGTGTATTGAGCACCTTGTATGCCTCCATCAGGCGACGGTATCCTTTTTCTGCCGCCAGCAACGCATCATCTGTCAGATCCAAGGTACTTCTGTAGTGCGACTGCAGCATAAAAAAGCGAACCGTCATCGGACTATAAGCCTTTGAAATATGAACACTATCCCCGGTAAAAAGTTGCTGCGGTGTAATGGTATTGCCATCGCTTTTGGACATTTTTCTGCCATTCATCAAAAGCATGTTGGCATGCATCCAGTAATTGCATGGTGTACTGCCGCAGGATCCAAAATTCTGCGCAATTTCGTTTTCGTGGTGTGGAAATTTCAGGTCAAAACCTCCTCCGTGAATATCAAACTTTTCCCCCAGATATTTGGTACTCATGGCAGAACATTCCAGGTGCCAGCCCGGAAAACCAGTCGACCACGGCGATTTCCACTTCATCAAGTGCTCTTCCGACCCCTTTATCCAGATAGCGAAATCGGAAGGATGGTTCTTTTCATCCTGGTTTTTCAGGTTGTCTCTGGATTCAGAAATGAGATCCTCTATAATTCGGCCGGATAATTTGCCATAGATTTCGGGGTGCTCTTTGGCGAATTTAACCGTATTGAAATAGACAGAACCGTTTTTTTCATAGGCAAAACCATTGGCCATGATTTCCTGAACCATTTCTATCTGCTCCGGAATATGTCCGGTTGCCCTCGGTTCAATGGAGGGAGAAAGGGTGTTGAAAATTTTCATCATGTCGTGGAAACCAAGCGTGTACTTGTGTGCCACCTCCATCGGCTCAAGCTGTTCAAGGCGTGCTCTTTTAGCCATTTTGTCTTCAGCACCTGTATCAGCATCCCCTTCGAGATGTCCTACATCCGTGATGTTTCTGACATAGCGAACCTTGTATCCGGTGTACAGAAAATAGCGGTAAATGATATCAAAGCTGGTGAATGTGCGGCAATTTCCAAGGTGTACATCGCTGTAAACGGTGGGTCCGCAAACGTACATACCCACGCGTCCGGCAACCAGTGGTTTGAACGTTTCTTTTTGTCCGCTAAGACTATTGGTAAGTTTAATTGGAAACATCTCTGCTCAAGTTTTCGCTGTGATCATTTAATTCTTCGGCACACAAATAGTAGTACGTAAAACCAGGCTTTTTGTTGATGTTTTATCTGTGATTTCCAAAAAGGGGAAGCGCAAGATCTTTCTCTGAAACAATTGCATTACTGAGGTCTGTTTGCCAATCAATCTGCAGTGTGGGATCATCGTATCTCAGACCTCCCTCCGCAGATTTCTCATAGTAATTGTCGCATTTGTAGGCAAAAATGACATCATCGCTCAGACATACATAGCCGTGTGCAAATCCGCGGGGCACATATAGCTGCTTCTGGTTTTCTCCGGTTAGGAGCACGCCAAACCACCGGCCGTATGTTTCTGAATCCTTCCGAATATCCACTGCTACATCAAAGACCGAACCAACGATTACCCGCACCAGTTTTGCCTGGGCATACTCGCCGGTCTGGTAATGAAGCCCCCTAAGCACACCGAACGACGATCTGGCCTGGTTGTCCTGCACCCATCGATTGGTAATTCCCGCGTCTGCAAAGGTCTTTTCATTGAAACTTTCGTAAAAATATCCCCGCTCATCTCTCCAGATGATTGGCTCAAAAATTTTCAGGTCGGGAATGGGTGTGTCTGCAAATGGCATTGTCTATATTGTTTGGATTCTAAGGGGATTTTTACGAGTGCAAATGTACAAATTCAGGGAAAATAACGAAATTTGGTGCTCAATAATGGTCAAAATGAGTGAAAAAAACAGCCCTGTGCTCTTCCTTATCCCAACACCGCTCGGTGACAACAGCACCCAAAGCATTCCTGCCTATGTAGCCGAGATCATCACAGGACTCGATTGTTTCATCGTTGAACATGCCAAAACGGCGAGGCATCACCTGAAAGCCATGGCGCCCACTATTGTGCTTCCCTCCCTCACCATGTTTGAACTGAACGAACACGACAAACAGAGCGCGCTTGAGGGATTTCAGGAATGCATTAGAAAAGGAAAATCTGTCGGACTCTTATCAGACGCCGGTTGTCCCGGTGTCGCAGACCCAGGAGCTGCGGTGGTTGCCCTAGCACACAAAATCGGAGTCCGCGTCAGACCTCTTGTTGGACCATCTTCGATATTGCTGGCACTGATGGCATCGGGAATGAATGGACAATCGTTCGCGTTTCATGGTTATCTCGATGCGAAAAAAACCGGACTGTCGACCGACCTTAGGCGCCTGGAAACACAGGCGAAAAAATACGCTCAAACACAGGTTTTTATTGAAACCCCTTACCGGAACAGGAACGTTTTTCAGGAGGCTCTCCTACACCTGCAGGGCACTACAAAAATGGGTATAGCTATGGACCTAACGACTGAAACGGAGTACATTGCCGTCAAAACAGTTGCAGAGTGGAAAAAAGAAGCCGTCCCCGCTCTGCACAAGAGACCGGCCGTTTTCACCATTTTTTAAGCAGTAGATTTCCGGAGAAAATGTTATAACTTGAACTCCATTTCAACGGTGCTGCCGTTGTTGAGGAAGGAAACCCTATGGGAAAGTTGTCTGATAAGGTAAACACCTCGACCGCCTATGTTTTCAACATGCTCTGGCGAAGTCGGGTCCGGTAAATTTTCATAATCAAAGCCATTTCCTTCATCGCTCACATGAATAGCGAGCACATCTTTTTTCTGCAGCACGCTGAGATGAACACTTTTGCTGCAATCACATGCGTTGCCGTGGACAATGGCATTGTTTACTGCCTCAGTGATGCAGGTAACAACGTCAAAATGCTTGTCAGGAGACAGGCAGTAGCTTTTCGATATATCTTCTATATAGTGAAGAACAGTGGAAATGGTCTGGGGAGAGGAGGATAATTTTAGCGTTTGTGGTAGATATCTATCCATACTTTTTAACAGTATTTTCTCGCCGGCATTTGAACGAATGAACTGAATCAGGTTAAAGATGGCCAGGCTTTTGGATGCGTGTTAAGTTTCGGTATTCAGGGGCAGACCGCTTTTATTGGAAAGGAGGAAAAACGTTTGATATCGATAACCCTGCAATCCCAAATCGTGGGCAATTTAAGTTCTTTTGCAGTTTTTGTCAATAGTAACGAGGCTTTTTAATTGGTTTAGCGCGCCTTTTAACTTGTTTTTGCGCTGAATTACACTAAAAACCTCGGAAAGAGTTGGCATTTCCCTTTTGGATGGGTAATTTCAGGAAGTCCAGCGGAGATTGTTTTACCCTGAGGGTAAAGAAAAAACTGTTTCGGGTTGGCTGCCAGCTGCCACTGAGTTCCCAACAGTGCAGATTTCTGGTAATGCCCAGGTCAATGTAGGGTAATCCCCTGTTTTTAAAATCGTAACCGATGTTTCCTATGTTTACCGACCAGTTCTGGCTGAGCGGTATGTTTCCACTAACACCCACCTGATGTGCGCTGGTGTAGATGGTATCCCTTCCTGAAAAGGTGTTCCTGCTGAAATCAATGGCATAATTGTACCGGATGTTGAAGTTTTCCACCAATGCCGTGATATTACGGAGTTCGCCGATCGCAGTGGCTTCCTGATTACTTTGCTGTTCGGGGCTTTTCTCCTTTCCTGAAATATAATCCATCAGTTGTTTGATGGTAAAACCTGTTGCGATATTCAAACTACCACTGCTAAGGGCAAATGGTTTGGGAATTCTCAGCGAGCCGGCACTGAGCAGCGACTGCGTTTTCCAAATTTTCTGATTCGTATATTTCCACTGTCCGTAAACATCTTTTTCCCGGTCGTAAGGGGTAATGTTCCAGTTCAGCTGCACATTGACCAGTCCCTTGAAAAAATTATTGGTCAATCCCATGCTGATTGGTTGAGCCATTTTCATCGAATCATTTGCCAGATTAAAACTAATCGGGATATTGAAATTGTCCAGTATGCGGATTCGCTTCGCCACGGAATCGCTTCGTCCCTTGATTTTTGCTTCTACGGTATTGGAAAGATTGAAGTACAGTGTCTTGCTGGCCCTTGGATGTATGCCGGGATCGAACACCTGATTTATGCTCCCTTCGAAAATGCTGTAACGTTGGTACTGAACGCGCTGGTTTGCGCCAGCTGACACGGGCCTCACCTGTCTGACAGAGTCAAACCAGCTTTGGCGACTGAGTACGGGCACATAGGAAAAGCCGCCGCTAATGTTCATTTTGTGTCTGATGCCCCTAAAAAAACTGCGCCTGAACTGCTTTGTACCGATGACCGTGGTGTTGAAGCTGATACCCATATCAAAAGTATTGACTGGTACAAGATCTGCATAGCGTAGGGTATCTATTTTGCCTTCGTTCTTGCCGATGACAGTATCCCTGTAAATCTTCTTTATTCTGTCAAAGAAAAAAGTCTGCCCAAAATTGGCATTGGGCGACACCAGAATGTATTTGAAAACTTTGACGGGCGCATTGGCACTTACATTGTGGCTCAGACCTTTTCTGATTTTTGTAAAACTATCCTTTCGCAACAAAAGCGAATCTATAGTGCTGAGTCTGGCCTCAGCCCTGGCATTATAATTCACGGAAAACTGGTCCAGAAAATCATTCAGTCCGTCAGCGTAATGCAGGCTTTTTGCCTTGCGAAACGGAAACATAGCTTGTGTCGGAAAATTGGCTATGAAACCAAGATTCATTCGATGGTCCTGGGTATTTTGGTTGTGTGTAAAGCCGGAATTAAAACCATATGGTTTTCCGGTAAAACGACGTGAAAAGTTAACCCCGGAGGTAAGTATATTTTTGGTTGCCGAGCGGTAATCATAAGTCAGATTTCGCTGTATTGATCCCGCATTGGTAGAAATATTGACATTGGCACTGAAACTCTGATTGGCGCGCGCAGCCGCATCCTGGGTATGATTCCAGAGTAGGGAAAACGTACGCACATTGTCTTTTTCAAGGTATCCCAGGCGTTCGCTGGCCACATTGTTGAAGGAAAGCCGAAAACTTCCGTTAAACTTGTAGCGGTAGCGGTAATCGGTTATGGTGTAAAGACCCCAGTTTCCACGGGTATAATAATCGGCGCGCACTTGTAAATTGTAGTGCTGACCCATCGGAAAATACCATCCTAGTCCCTGTACACCTATTCCCAGATTGGGCTGAAAACCATAGTTTGTGGGAAATAAAAGTCCGGTGTGCTTGTTTTTCGAAACCGGATAAAAACCGAAGGGCAACCATATCGGCGTGGGGACACCTCCAATTTCCAGGTTTGAAGGACCGACTACCACCAGTTTGTTGGCAAGCACCTTTATTTTGCCGGCCCTGATTCCGTAGTGCGGATTAGGATCATCGCAGGTAGTTAAAATAGCATCCTTGCTGTAGATAATGTCTGTGTCTGTTGTGTCGGAGGTGGCACTGCCGCTGACGAATTTGGTCTTTTCACCTAGTACGTGGAGGTTCTGCTGAAGCGTGCTGACATCATACACTATTCCTTTTTTTGTCCGGAAATTGTATTTCATTTTGGACGCCTTGAAATTCTGGTCCTTGTCTTTGAAATCCGGCATTCCCTGCTGTAGAGCTGTTTCCGTCTTCAGCGGTTCTGCTGTGGCCAGATTTTCTCTGATATTCAAAACAATATATCCGGCCCGAACTTCAATGGTCTGGAATTTTACAAAAGCATTTCTATACAGGTGTACAAGGCCGCTTTTGTTGTCAAAAATTATGGAATCCTGCGCCTCATAATCAACCGGATCGTCCAGGGCATCTTTGGAAACGGGTATGTCTTTTACGATGTTGACTTTCAGGCTATCTTTTCCTAGCGTATCGATACTGGTCTGCGCCGCTTTTCCCCTGATGCCAATCTGAATAGCATCCGCCTTCGGATCAGGCGGCTTCTGCCCCTGTGCCCAAAACGGAAAAAATGTTATAAAAAAATAAAATATCTTTATCTTTGTATTCAATATACTTTATTTTCCGGCGTTGTATACATTACGGACACAAAAGTAGGGGTTTTAACGGGTAGTCATACCTTTTTTATTGCTTCTTTGTTGTTTCTTTTGTCGATCCCACGAATTTGTTTTTCCGCATAATCTTTTTAGTCTGCGAGAATATGGTAAATCGGTCGCTGTTGAGAAGTTTTTGTCTGCTGGTTTTTCTGCAGTTGTTTCAGATGGCTTTTGCTGCCGCTTCGAACCATTACACCACTATTTTTCCTGAAACAAACCCACTATTTTCATTTGGCGACACTTCCTATGTCATCAAAAGAGTGGTAATAGATGCAGGACATGGCGGTAAGGACTCTGGTTGTTTGGGCGTTTCCGGTAAACAGGAAAAAGACATAACCCTGAAAATTGCACTTGCAATCGGGGAGATGATAAAATCCAAATTTCCACATATCCGGGTCATTTATACCCGTGATGAGGATGTTTTCATTCCACTCGATGAACGGGCCAATATTGCCAACCGCAACAAGGCTGATCTTTTTATCTCTATTCACTGTAATTTCGTTCCTAACCATTCTGATTTCCATGGTTCTGAAACCTACGTTCTCGGACTGGAGAGGACAAAAGCCAATCTGGCCGTCGCAAAAAGGGAAAACCAGTCCATCCTTATGGAAGATAATTATGTATCCAAATATGGTGATGGCTGGGATGCACCGGAAGCGAACATTTTGCTCACAGCATGGCAGTCATCGTATCTTACAAGGAGCATGCATCTGGCTGAAGAAATCGAAAACGAACTTGAAAATACGGCAAACAGAAGAAGTCATGGCGTCAAACAGGCCGGTTTTCTGGTACTTCGTCAAACCAGCATGCCCAGTATCCTGGTTGAAACCGGATTTCTGAGTAATCCCAGGGAAGAGGCCTTTCTGAGCAGCAGAGAAGGGCAGGAAACGGAAGCCAGAGCCATTTTCAAGGCATTTTGCACCTACAAATACGAAGTAGAGGGCAGAAGAAAAATATATGCAGGAAAAGAAAATCGGTCGCGCAAATCATCAGAGGCATCAGAGGCGAAGGTTGTCGAGGTATCAAATCCGGTAAAAAGGGAAGAAAAAAGCAAGCAGCAGATTGCATTCAAGGTGCAGATTGCTTCATCACCCGATAAGCTGGACACAGGCTCAGATGAAAAATGGAACCTTACTCGGGAAATAGAAATCCGCCGAGAAAACAAATTATACAAATACCTGGTGGTCGGATTCAATAGTTACGAAAGCGCACTGGAAATGGCCAGAAAACTATCTAAATCCGGATTCGCAGGTGCTTTTGTGTGTGCCTACGAAGGAGAAAATCGAATAGATGTGAGAACAGCCAAAGAAAAAATCAAAAATGATCAGTAATACTTCTCTAAATAAAAAGACCCGCTGCATTTACCTGGCGGCGGGTCTTTTAACTGTTTTTATGTGTACATCCTGTACCAACGAGCCCTATCATCTGAATGCCTCCGACCAGCTTTTCATTGACTCTGTTTCAAACAAGGAAATCATGCTGCTGGGAAAAAACCTCAATGATTCCTGCAACGCACAATTCAATCAAAGGGTGAAAAAGCTTTGCGACTCTATCGTCGAATTTCAGATTAAGCTCATTGGCAGACAATTGGAACGTCAATCAGAATAATTACTTTCTGGATTTCCACTCTTTAATAGAATCGTCATTCATTCTGGGATAATCTGCATTCTCCTCTTTTTTGGCAAGTTCACTCGAACGCTCCGCAGTGGCAATAGCGCCTGCAAAATCACCTGTTTTTGCCTGCAACAATGCCTTCAGACGGAGGATCCAGAATTTTTCTCCGCCTTTTTCAAGACTCTTGTTGACCCACTCCAATGCCTGTTTGGCATCCTTGTTCTCTTCGTGATAGTATCTTGCAGCTGCATAGTAGTCTCCCGCTGATGGTCCGTCCATTGCTTTTTTAATACTGCTGACCATCGCATCGTCTGTGCTAAGTGAAACCGGGATGGAAACTGAGGTTTTTTCCCAAGCCATCGTAATTTCACATGATGCATTTTTCAGGTTGTCAACTGACATGGTAAATGATTCAACCGGAGCAGAAAGAGATACCGGCTTGACCATCAGGCGAAAAACATCTTCCTCCTGCTTGTAGTCATCCGTTCCCCAGTGATCAAGATTCTTGTGAATGATAATCGTCCATTCTTTTTCACCGGGAATTGAAAAAATGGCGTAGGTGCCTTTCTTAAGTTCCTGTCCCGCAATTTTCACGTTTTCACTGAAAGTGACTTTTGTAGATGCGTTGGCTCCGGTTCTCCACAACTCATTGTACGGCACCAGTCCACCGAAAATTTTACGACCCTTCATGCTGGGTCTTGAATATTCAATATTGATTTCAGTGAGTCCGACGGTCTGGGTAATTTTACCAACAGGACTAGGCTGCGGAGCTTTGATTTGTGCTTCCATACTGAGGGTAAAAAGGACTGAAATAGCAAGGAAAAGTATTTTTTTCATAATTGCAAATTGTGAATTTAGTATTGATGAAAAGTATTTATAATTTGTGCTTGAAACAAATCCACACGGATTTGGTTGTGCTGGAGATGGTAAAACTGTTTTTTAGAACGGAATTGAGCCATTCTCCAAGGCGTGTGGAGAACGAAACCATATCGATCCCAACTTTGTTTTCTTCCAAGAAATAATGATAGAAACCAGAAACCTTAGTTTCAGCTACGACAACAAAACTACCCTGCGCTTCAACGACTTAATGCTGGGTGAAGGAGAGCAGTGTCTTGTTCTGGGCAAATCAGGAACGGGAAAAACCACACTGCTGCACTTACTTGGCGGACTGCTGCGGCCTTCAACAGGAAAAATCTGCATCCGGGACACAGACCTTTCCACACTGAAGAAGAAACAGCTCGACCGATTCAGAGGCAACAATATCGGCTTTGTTTTTCAGAAACACTATTTCGTCGCCGCCCTCAATGTAGGAGAAAACATTGCACTCGCACAGACGCTGGCTGATGCCAAACCTTCCCGGAAGGGCATTCTGGAGATGCTTGACGCACTTCAAATGGCGGATAAAATCAATCGAATGCCGTACACACTTAGCCAGGGGGAACAGCAGCGCGTTGCCATCGCACGCGCGCTAATCAACCAACCGGCAATTGTTCTGGCCGACGAGCCAACATCAGCGTTGGACGATGACAACTGCACTGCAGTAATGGATCTACTGGAAAAAAATGCTGCGCAGTGTAATTCCGGACTCATCGTCGTTACCCATGACAATCGCTTAAAAAGCAGGATATCCCAACAGATACAATTGTAATTCACTGCCGTAAACAACAGAAAACCTATGTTCAGGATTGCCTGGAAAAATGCCTGGTTCAATAAATTCCATTCCGTGCTCAGTCTGCTGCTGTTTGCACTGGGTGTGGGATTGATTTCTTTTCTGTTGCAGGTACAGCATCGCTTGCAACAAAATTTTGAAAAAAACCTTGCCGGAGTAGACCTGATTATAGGTGCAAAGGGCAGCCCGCTGCAGTTGATTCTCTGCAATTTATATCATATCGATAATCCGACCGGAAACATCAAACTTTCTGCTGTGCAGGCGTTTATGAACCCCGCCCATCCACTGATATCTGCGGCTGTTCCAGTTTCAGTAGGAGACAACTACAGGGGTTTTCGCATTGTGGGAACCACTCAGGAGTTTCCAGGGTTATATTCTGCCGGATTGGAACAAGGAACAATGTTCGGAAAGGCCATGGAAGCATGCATCGGATACGAAGTCAGCAAAAATGCGGGACTAAAGATTGGTGACGAATTCTACAGTGAGCACGGACTGCTTCAGGGAGACGGCGAAAACAGTCACGGGCAAAAATTCAGGGTCTGCGGCATATTCAGTCCTGGAGGTGCAGTACTTGACCAACTAATACTGACCCCGATCGAAAGCATCTGGATGGTTCACTCCGACCATAAAGAGGAACACGAAAACAGCGAAAAATCCATTACGGCACTCCTATTAAAATATAGAAACAGGGCAAACTTTCAGGTACTGAATCTGCCCAGAAACATAAATGAGCATACCGATATGCAAGCGGCTGTCCCCGCAATTGAGATGAACAGACTTTACGTTATACTCGGCACCGGTGAAAAAATGCTTCGCATGCTGGCATTTTCCATCATACTTGTCTCGGGCGTAAGCATTTTTCTGGCACTTTTGAACGCCCTGAAAGAGCGGAAAAACGAACTCGCACTGATGAGGGTTATGGGGGCTTCCAGCGGAAGGTTGTTCGGATTGATTATGGCTGAAGCCGGCATTCTCGCACTTGTCGGGAGCATTGTAGGCTTTGCCATTAGTCACGGGGCAATGTTCCTCTTCGGAAATTACGTCAAAAATGCTTATCGCTATTCTTTTGAAGGCCTGACTTTTCTACCCGGCGAGCTTGTACTTTTCGCAGTTGCAGTGCTGATTGGTCTCGTATCCGGACTGATTCCGGCTTTACTCGCCTACAGAACGAGAATCACGGTCTCATCGGGACAAAATTAATTTACCCCTACTAAATTTGTATATTTGCGCGATGAGCGATAGTGTAAAACTGAAGAAAGACATTCGGGAACTCGGTTTCGAGGAAATTCAGGAAATGCTTTCCGACATGGGAGAGCCAAAGTTCCGTGCAAGACAGATTTATGAGTGGATCTGGAAAAAGGGTGCGCATTATTTTGATGAAATGACCAATCTTTCTCTGGATCTCCGGCAAAAAATGGGAGACTTCTTCCTTCTACGGCCCATCGTTTTGGATAAAAGTCAATACAGCAACGACGGCACCATAAAATCACGATTCCGGCTTCACGACGGACATCTGATTGAAAGTGTTCTGATACCGGTTCCGGATGATAACAGGTTTACCGTCTGCGTTTCGACACAGGTGGGCTGCAGTCTAACCTGCAGCTTTTGTGCCACAGGAAGAATGGACCGCGTCCGAAATCTCGATGCATCTGAAATATACGACCAGGTCATTTTGGTCAATCGGCAATGCCTGGAAACGTTTGGACACCCACTGACCAACATCGTATACATGGGAATGGGAGAGCCACTGCTGGCGTACCAGAATGTCATGAAAAGCATTGCGCACATCACAGGTGAATATGGTCTGAACTGGTCGCCAAGAAGAATCACGGTGAGCACAGCAGGTGTGGCAAAAATGATCAAAAAAATGGCAGATGACGGCACCAAAGTGAATCTTGCGCTTTCGCTGCACGCAGCGGATGATATCAAGCGAAACAGCATCATGCCCATAAATGAAAGCAACTCGCTGGAAGCGGTAATGGACGCACTCGATTATTTCTACCAGACCACGAAAAACCGGATTTCCTATGAGTACATCGCCTTTCAGAATTTCAACGACAGCATGAGTGATGCTGCCAATCTGCTGAAGTTGTGTAAGCGATTCCCGGTAAGGATCAATATTATAGAGTACAATCCGATTGACAATGCGCCATTTGAAAAATCATCGGCAGAGAATCTGGATCGCTTCGCCGGATACCTTTCCAGAAACGGCATCACTGTTACGGTTCGCCGTTCAAGGGGAAGAGATATCGATGCTGCCTGCGGACAGTTGGCCAATAAGGACTGATTTCGGGTATTTTTTACCGTTTGTCAAAAGGCGAATTTAAAAAATAACCCTACTTTTACCACTCAAATATTTTAACTCAATGAAAAAGATACTGGTCGCCAACCGCGGAGAAATTGCTTTAAGAGTAATGCGCACCGCAAGAAGAATGGGCATTAAAACTGTCGCTGTTTACTCTGAAATTGACCGGGATGCTCCCCATGTCAAATTTGCTGATGAAGCAGTCTGCCTGGGTCCTGCGCCTTCTGCTCAATCTTATCTTCTGGGTGACAAAATCATCGAACTTGCCAAATCATTGAATGTAGATGGTATTCATCCCGGATATGGTTTTCTAAGTGAAAATGCCGGGTTTTCTTCGGCAGTTGAAGCTGCAGGCATCACTTTTATCGGCCCAAAACCAAAGGCAATTGAAATGATGGGCAGCAAACTTGCGGCAAAAGAAGCAGCAAAAGCCTACAATATACCGATGGTGCCCGGAACAGATGGCGCCATTGCCGACGTAAATGCGGCCATTCAAACAGCAAAACTGATTGGTTTTCCGCTGATGATAAAGGCATCAGCCGGCGGCGGTGGAAAGGGAATGAGAATTGTGGAAAAGGAATCCGAGCTCAAAGAATCCATGGAACGCGCCATATCTGAGGCAACATCCGCTTTTGGTGACGGCTCAGTTTTCATTGAAAAATACGTTTCCCGGCCACGGCACATAGAATTCCAGGTACTGGCAGATGGGCACGGAAATGTTGTGTACCTATTCGAAAGAGAGTGCAGTGTACAGAGAAGGCACCAAAAAGTGGTAGAAGAGGCTCCTTCCGCCGTTTTGACTCCCGAAATCAGAAAAGAAATGGGGGAAGCCGCTGTAAGAGTGGCAAAATCCTGTGATTATCTTGGAGCAGGTACCGTAGAGTTTCTGATCGACGACAAGCTGAATTTTTATTTCCTTGAAATGAACACCCGCCTTCAGGTAGAACACCCGGTAACAGAATGGATTACGGGTTTGGACTTGGTCGAGCAGCAAATTCGCATTGCCAGGGGAGAGCAACTTTCTTTCTCGCAGGATGATCTGAAAATCAATGGTCACGCACTCGAGCTAAGGGTTTATGCGGAAAATCCGCTAAACAACTTCCTGCCAAGTGTGGGCAAACTGGAGCGCTACCGAATTCCGGTCGGTGACAATATCCGCGTGGATGATGGCTATGAAGAAGGTATGGACATTCCCATCTACTACGACCCCATGATTGCCAAGTTGATTACCTACGGCAAAGACCGGGAGGCAGCCATTCAGCGTATGATAGAAGCCATAGAAATGTATGAAATCGAAGGGGTGTCAACCACCCTGCCATTCGGTAAATTCGTTTGCGAGCAGGAGGCTTTCCGCAGCGGTAATTTTGACACGGGTTTCGTGCAGCAGTACTATAGTCCGGAACTGTTGCTTAAAGACGTTGAAAAGGAGATGCAAATCGCTGCAATGGTTGCGCTGAACACTCATCTGAAGCACAAGAAAAAACTGCGCCCAATAAAAGTAGCCGATAGCAACTGGAAAGATAGGTAGCTTTACAAATCTCCTTTATTTTCGAAATCTCCAATGCCGAAGTACAGACTATTATCTTATTCGTAATCAAGCAACACTTCTGTAAGGCATCTTTTTATTCCAATCCCACAGATTGGTTTGATGAGAAATTTTATGCCGCTCCTACACAAAAAATATTAAGATAAGGTTTAGCAGTGAAAATGTGCGGCAATTCGCTTGATGGTATATACATTTCGACAATAATTATTTTTTAAATTCGTTGTACAAAAGCCATTGAAAGCGACTTTTTGACTCAAATCGACAGATATTTAGTACCGAAAGAGTGTCGATAATGGGCTTGAAGCCAAAAAAATCAACAATTATTACTCTGGGAGTGAAATTGTTAAAAGCCTGAAAAACAATATGCCAAACACATACTCACAAATTTATTTACATGTTGTTTTTTCCGCTAGGGGAAGGCAAAGTCTAATTCAACCAAATTGGAGAGCTGAACTTCACAAATATATCTGTGGAATTATTAAGGCCAAGGAACAAAAAGCCTATGCTATAGGCGGTGTTGCAGATCATATACACATTCTGGTTAGTATAAAACCGGATGTCACAATTTCTGATTTGGTGAGAGATATCAAATCCAATTCCACAAAATGGATTAATGAAAAAAGGTTTGTGAATGGTAAATTCCAGTGGCAAAATGGATTTGGGGCATTTTCTTGTTCGCCGTCAAAATTGAATGCTTCTATTTCGTACATAAACAATCAGGAACAACACCACGGGAAAAAATCATTCGAGACAGAATATATCGAATTGTTACGAAACTACAATATTGATTTCGACAACAAATACCTGTTTGATTGGGTACTCTGATTTTTACGCATCAAATCTTATTTCGCTCCTACGGAGCTTTATGTCCTTTAATCTAATTGTGCTATTATGATAAGGCTCCTCTGGAGCCAAAAATAGCTCGCCATTGAATGAATTGCTCCAGAGGAGCAAAATGTTAATAACCAGCCTTAACGCAAATGCTCTAAAATAACGAAAAAACACAGAATTGGTACTACAACACAATCCCGAACTGATTATGATAAGGCTCCTACGGAGCCAAAATAAGCGCACAATCTAATAATAGCTCCAGAGGAGCAAAATGTTTATAGAAAAAATACAGGAAACAATAATAGCTCCAGAGGAGCGAAATGTTAATAGAGAAATGTTAATCTCCAACCCCTTACCGCACCCTCAACATCGCCCGAGCCATTACAAGGCCCTGAATTTGCGCAGAGACATATTCGCGGAGTGATTCGTAATCGCCCATGGCATGGGTCAGAAATCCCGAAGCCTGCCCGTAAACCGCCGGCATTTTTAATTTTTGTAGCAGATAATAACCGTCAAGAAAATCTTTGATGCCACCGGAAATGATGACCTGGCGGCATTTCACTTTTTCTCCGAGCTCCTCGAGAAGCTGATTGGTCATGTTTACCATATCTTCCGCACCATGTCCCACAAATGCAAATGCTTGAAAGACCTCTTTTCTGATGCCCTGGTTGCGGAGCAGTTCCAGCTTAGCGAAGTTGGTACCACCCGCTGCGGCAAAATCTACCGCTTCTATTTCCAGTTGCAGTAAGGCCCGCAGACTTTCAATCCCGAATCCCTGTCCAACTTCCTTGACGATGATTTTCAGTCCCGTTTTTTCCAGAACAGTCATGATGGTTTCCAGCGGACTGTACTTGAAGCGATCGCCTTCGGGCTGAAGCCACTCCTGTAGCGGATTGACATGTATTATCAGACCATCAGCCTGTAATTTGGCAATGAGGTCGTTGATAAGATGGAGTTTATTCTGAACAATTAAATCCTCCAATTGGCCTATTCCGAGGTTGGCAAAGAGTGGGTTTTCTGTACCAATGTGTTTTCTAACATCAAAATCGGGTAGTGTATCGTCTGAATAGAGCAGGCTGCGGCAGGAGCCCAATCCCATTCCCATTCCAAATTCACGACAGGCCCTGGCGAGATTGCCATTTATTTTTCCCGCCATCTGCGTTCCACCTGTCATACTTGAAACCCACATGGGGTTTTTCAACTGTTTGCCAAGAAATGCCAAGCCACCCCAATCTGCCGAATTTGGATGTGCGCTGAGCAGTGGTTCGTAAAAAAAACGGGAGTCTATTTGGCTGATCTGAGATTTCAGCGCCAATTCAATATGGTCTTTTTTCCGGGCACTCGCTGTAGGATCGTTGTCCGGAAGAAGTGATTTATCGCTATTTTGCATCTCTGTTCAACATAAAAGAAATCAATTGGTTTCGATATCCGTGATTACTTTATTGGATACGACCTCTGAATACAATACGCCCTTGTGAAACTTATCGAGCACCGAACGGGTAATCTTTGACATTTTTTGGGGGAGATTATCAAGGGGGTGCCAGCCTACGTTTTTGAATTTTT
Organism: Lewinellaceae bacterium; assembly: GCA_947459655.1. Taxonomy (GTDB): domain Bacteria; phylum Bacteroidota; class Bacteroidia; order Chitinophagales; family Saprospiraceae; genus CANHEE01. Next base: position 70,986 of record CANHEE010000001.1, on the reverse strand, counting down.
TGGGCTCCTTTGACATCAGGTTTCCGTGCCACCTGATGGTCTTAAAGTACATGACGATATGCACCTCTTCGGTCTTTTGTCTGTGAAGCACGTGGACAAGTTTGAGGTTTTCCACATTCACATTGATATCAGCTTCTTCCTTGCATTCTCTGATAAGGGCTTGTATGGGAGTCTCATTTGCCTCCACTTTTCCACCCGGTAATGAAAATTTTCCGCCGTTTTTAGTGGTCTGTGTCAGCAGCAGGATTTCCCCTTTGTTCTCAAGAATCAGCCTTGTGATAATGCTGATGCGCGGTAAGGCCATATCCGGAAGTTTTTTCTGTTCAGAACAATTTTAAACCCAAAAATAAGAAAATTAGGCAAACCAGAATACTGAGCAGATTATTTGCCACAAACAGCAGATGGTTACCAGATTCGAGTAGGCGAAAACTGTCGTAAGTAAAGGTTGAAAAGGTACTCAGTCCTCCGCAAAAGCCTGTCACCAGAAACATTCGCTGTTTTTCATCAATAATGTTTCTGGAAAAAGTGGCAATGGCAATACCCAAAATAAAACAACTTATGGTGTTGACAATCAGGGTAGCATAGGGAAATGAGCCGGTTTTATCAGGAAAAAACTGAGCGGTGGCATAACGCAGCATACTGCCAAGAGCACCTCCAAAACCGATGAGTAAATATTGCATTATAGAAATTTGTCAAATTTCTTCTGACTGCTGGCGAAGGTGAACAGGATGCCGGAAAGCACAACGGCAATGGTCAGCAAGATGAGTAGGAGATTTAGTGTGCCTATGTCCTGAAGTGTGAAGGCAAGTATCATAAAACAGGAGTTTACCAACACAAGAATACCCGTTGCCTGCATATGGGTCATTCCGGAGTCAATCAACAGGTGATGAATGTGCAGGCGGTCAGGCTGAAACGGCGACTGGTTTTTCATCGCCCTCAATACAAATACCCTGAGGGTGTCAAATAAAGGAAAAATCAGCAGACTAACAGCAAGAGCCGGCGCAGATTTGAATGCATAAGGACTGTTTTCCAGCCCCTTGTGAAGTTCAATGAATTTTATCGTCAGAATCGAACTCACCAGCCCCACGAGTAACGTACCTGTATCTCCCATGAATATTTTGGCAGGTGTATAATTGAACTTCAAAAACGCAATAATAGCTCCCGCAAGTGCAAAAGCAATTATGGCCAGAACCGTGTTGCCGGTAAGGTAAAACCACATACCAAGAAAAAGCGCTATAAGCGTTCCGATGCTTCCGGATAGCCCATTGATGCCATCAATCAAATTGAAAGCGTTTATAATGACGATAATGATAAATACAGAAAAGGGTATCGCGAACCAATCAGGAATATCATAAACACCAAAAATACCATATAGACTTGTCAGCTTTACGTTTGACTTGAAAACAAGGATAGCTGCTGCAAGCAATTCGCCAATCAGTTTTTTTGAGGGACTGAGCATTTCCATATCGTCTTTTGCTCCGATCAGAAAAATTACAATGAATGCGCAAAGAATATATTGCAGATTGCCGAAGTCTTTGAATGGCGTCCAGAAAATAATGGCGAAAAGGAGTCCGGCGAAAATGGCGATGCCTCCTAGCCTTGGAGTGTTGGTCGTATGTGAACTCCTCACCCCGGGAACATCACACAGATTTTTGGCAATCGCAATCCTGATGATTGGCGGAATGACAACATAGGTGACAGAAAAAGCTGTCAAAAAACTCAGCAGAATATCATACATCTTTGAGAAGTATTGAAGGCATCAGAAAACAAGTTAATGATGTGCTGTTTATCAGTAATGCAAAAATACACATTTTTTTCGTATATGTTTTATTATAATGCCCTTTTTTAGAATTACTGCTTTCCTCACGTCGGCCAGACAAACTATTCTGAAGCCATTTTTGGTTAATTCAGGCAATTGTTTTTTGTTTTTATTACTTGGAGTTTCCTGTTTATATTGACTGAATTTTTGTTGAAAACTATCCACTTATCCACTTCGCAGAATCAAATGAGAATTGCAGCCAAAACCATTCACAATCTACGAATGTTTCTCCAACTGTTCACCACACAATACCAACATTCTGCACTGTTGTTCAGATTTTGTTCCACAGCAGTTAACAATGTTGTTGACATCTACATAATTGGCTGATTTATATCGTACTAAGGTGTTATCATTCTGTTGAAAAAATTGAATTATCTTTGGGCTGATGTGCAATACCATGGAACATTTCAGTGACCAACATATGAACAGTGATGATGATGATGATGATTTTTATTTGATTAAAAAATTTAAATATTATTATCATGTAAAGATGTGGGTAACTTTCAAATCATAAAAAATGCATTCAGAAAAAGCGATAAAAAATTTCAGAAGATTTTCCTTGCTGACCATTTTTAGTGTACTCTTCCTCATCTGGGTAGGTGGTTGGGTAAGAAGTACTGGTTCCGGAATGGGGTGTCCGGATTGGCCAAAATGTTTCGGTCTTTGGATTCCACCCATGGAAGAAGCCCAACTCCCTCCCGACTACCTTGACCATTTTACCGAAATCAGACTGAAAAAGAACGAGCGTCTCGCAAAAATGCTGCACATTTTCGGTATGGACAATTTAGCTGCAAAAGTAACGAATGATCCCCGAGTAAGCGAACGGGAAAGCTTTAATGTGTACAAGACCTGGACGGAGTATGTAAATCGACTGATTGGAGTTCTTGTTGGTTTGTTCATCTTTGTAACCCTTATTTCATCATGGCCGCTTAGAAAAAGTTACCCGGGTTTATTTTCTTTATCGCTTGCCGGTTTCATCGGTGTGGCCTTTGAAGGCTGGCTCGGATCGATTGTTGTTTCCACCAACTTACTTCCTTCTCTCATTACCGTCCACATGCTGGTTGCCATGCTTATTCTGGTCGTATTGATTATGGCTTACATGAAAACCATTTCAGTGCAGTCGGCGGTAAGTATTCCCCGACATCATACAATCACAGGTGTTATTGTTTCCTGCATTGCCCTTGTACAAGTCATTTTGGGTACCCGTGTCAGGGAATCTGTCGATGTGGTTTCTAAATTGCTGGGAGATCAGGAAAGAATAAACTGGATCAGTAACCTTGGTATGGACTATCAGATACATGTTCGCTTTTACTGGTTGCTGCTTATTGGACTGCTGTTTTGGAACTACAGAATATTTCCGTTTATCCATCAGGTCAGCGGTCTGAGAAAAGCGCAAAATTTGCTCGGTATAATGTTGCTGACTGAAATTGGATTGGGTCTTTCCATGCACTATTTTGCCATACCTCCCATCGCCCAACCCATGCACCTTATGCTGGGAACTGCAATTTTTGCACTGATTTTTTACATGACCAATCTTCTGTATATACATCAGAAAAGTGTCTAAAAATTATGCTGTATCTTTTTGAACCTATTAATGTGGAAAACCTTGTTTGCTGTGGATAACTGAGGTTTACTTATTCTGACCAATGTTTTAGTTGTAATAAATCAAAACCTTTAACTCCTCTAAAAATTGAACTGTTATGTCAATAATGTGGAAAAAACTGTGGAAAAAATGGCGTTTACCTTATTATGGTTTGAAATGATACGATTGGCCTTATTTTCCTGTGTTAATTGCACATTAGCAACATATTAAAAATGGTGATTTAAGAAAAAGACTTTACCTTTGCAACGGAATATTGCTGAGAAAAAAGATTGATTTTTTGCTTGTCCGGTTGTTTTCTCACAATTGTCTTTTTCAACCAACTTTTTACGATGAGTGATCAGATTAAACACGAATGCGGCATAGCTTTTATACGCTTGCTCAAACCATTGGAATTCTATGTTGAAAAGTATGGTACAGCATTTTACGGGCTGAACAAAATGCATCTACTGATGCAAAAACAACGCAATCGCGGTCAGGATGGAGCCGGAGTAGCTACCATTAAACTGGATACAAAACCGGGAATGCGTTACATCAGCAGGAAAAGATCCAATAATCCACAAGCCATTAAAGATGTTTTCGAGGGCATATTCAGCCACTTTCAGGATGTTCCCGAAGAAAAAATGAAAGATGTTGCTTACCTTAAAGAGCATTTTCCTTACATCGGAGAGCTTTTACTCGGTCACCTTAGATATGGAACCCACGGAGAAAACACCATCGAGTCTGTGCACCCTTTTCTCCGACAAAACAACTGGATGAACAGAAATCTGGTGTTGGCGGGCAATTTTAACCTGACCAATGTAGACGAGATGTTTGATGAGCTGGTGCAGCTCGGACAATACCCCAAGGAGAAATCAGATACCGTTACCGTCATGGAAAAAATTGGCCATTTTCTGGACGATGAAGTACAGCGCCTGCACACTTGGTTCAAGCCTGATGGCCATTCCAATATTGAGCTGAATCACTTGATAGCTGAAAATCTGGACATTCAACGCCTGCTCAAAAGAGCCAGCAAACGCTTTGATGGCGGTTTCGCTATCGTGGGCATGATTGGCCACGGAGATGCATTTGTCATGCGCGATGCAAATGGCATCAGACCTGCTTTTTACTATAAAGATGATGAGGTCGTTGTGGTCGCATCGGAAAGACCCGCTATACAGACAGCCTTCAATGTTCAGGTTGGAAAGGTAAAAGAAATCACGCCAGGGCATGTACTGATTGTTAAGAAAAACGGTAAGGTAAGTGAGGTTCCTTATACTGATCAAAAGGAAAAAACGTCCTGCTCGTTCGAACGGATCTATTTTTCAAGGGGAACCGACAGAGATATTTACCTGGAGCGCAAAATGCTGGGTTCCCAGCTGGCAGTTCCGATATTGCAGAGTGTGCAGTACGATTTTGAAAATACTGTTTTCTCCTTTGTACCAAACACCGCAGAGTTCGCTTTTTATGGACTGATGCAAGGACTAAACCGAGAGTTGAACCAGATCAAGAGCGAGCAAATTGTTAATCTGGGTAAAGATGCATCCGTTGAGAAAATCTCTAAAATACTGAACAAGTCGCTTCGCATCGAGAAAGTTGCAGTAAAGGAAGAGAAGCAGCGCACTTTCATTGCCGATGATGAAACCCGTGGCGAAATGGTTTCTCATGTGTATGACGTTTCCTATGGAATTGTCAACAATGAGAAAGATACCATAGTGTTGCTGGATGATTCCATCGTGCGCGGTACCACCCTTCGCGATTCCATTATAAAAATAACCGCAAGGTTGAAGCCTAAAAAGATTATTATTGTTTCATCGGCACCGCAAATACGGTATCCGGACTGCTATGGAATAGACATGTCAAGACTCGGTGATTTTGTCGCTTTCAGGGCAATGACCGAGTTGCTGAAAGAAAGCGGAAAAGAAAGTCTTCTGACTGAAGTTTACGAAAATTGCAAAAAGGAACTGAATTTGCCTGCCGAGCAAATGACAAACCAGGTCAAGGTGTTGTATGATCAGTTCAGCTATGAGGAAATCTCTGGGAGAATCGCAAAAATAGTTACGCCCAAAAACATCGCTCCGGAAGTGGAGGTAATTTTCCAGACCCTCGAAGGTCTGCGAATAGCCATCCCAAATCATACAGGCGACTGGTATTTTTCCGGAAATTATCCGACACCGGGAGGTAACCGCGTCGTAAACAAGGCCTTTATCAATTACATGGAAGGCCGAAATGAGCGTGCATATTCCTGACTCCCAAAGCGTGCAGTTTTTTATGCTTCACACACATTTGGTTAAAATCATCTTAAGCCTGTGTTTGATTGATATTTTTACCAAAGCGGCAAAAACTATTTTTCCTACGTTGTCGTTTTTACCTTCGATGCACCTCTAATGTTACTTTATGAACCTCAAGAAAAGATATTTATTTCCTGTTCTTTTTGCGGCAGTTGCCGGAATAGCAGCAGTCAATGTAGATAACGGAAAATATTTCGAAATTGCCAAAAACATTGAGTTATTCGCCAATGTCTATCGAGAAATCAATACCAATTATGTCGATGAGCTCGATCCGGCCCGTACGATGAGAATCGGTATTGATGCCATGCTAAAGTCGCTGGATCCGTTCACCAATTACATTTCTGAGTCTGAAATTGAGGGCTATCGTTTCCTGTCAGAAGGTAAGTTCAATGGCATCGGAGCGACCATCCAGAAGATTGGTGATTTTCCTGTAGTAACTGAAACCACCGAGAATTGTCCTGCCTTCAAGGGGGGTCTGAAAGCCGGTGATGTGATTGTTTCTGTAGACGGAAAAAGTGCAAAAGGACGCGACGCGGATGAAGTTTACGACATCATGAAAGGAGCACCAGGCAGCGAAATGGAGCTTAAAATCAAACGGCCGGGTGAAAACAAGGAAATGAAGATTACGGTAAAAAGGGATGAGGTGGAAGTGTCGAATGTGCCCTACCACGGCATGCTTAAAGACAACATCGGGTACCTCACGCTGACGACCTTTACCAAAGATGCTGCTGTAAATGTTAGTAAGGCTGTCAGCGATTTGAAGGCAAAAAATCCTAATCTGAAAGGTATCGTTTTTGACCTGCGCGGAAATGGTGGTGGATTATTGAATGAGGCTGTTGACATCGTTAACATATTTGTTCCCAAAGGCGAACTTGTCGTATCGACAAAAAGTAAGGTGGCCGACTGGGACCACAATTACCGTACAGGTGGAATTCCGGTTGATGAAAAAATTCCAATTGCCGTTCTTGTCGACAAAAGTTCGGCTTCTGCATCCGAAATTGTATCCGGTGCGTTGCAGGACCTGGATAGAGCAGTTGTACTCGGACAGCGTTCTTATGGAAAAGGACTGGTTCAGAACATCAAAGATCTGGGATACAATGCAAAGGTGAAGGTAACTACAGCCAAATATTACATTCCGAGTGGCCGCTGCATACAAGGTGTAACTTACAAGGATGGGGTAGCCGTTGAAATTCCCGACTCACTTCGTACGGCTTTCAAGACGAGGAACGGACGTCGCGTTTTTGATGGTGGTGGAATTCTTCCAGATATTTATATAGAGGCAGAAAGTAAATCGCCCGTTGTCAGAAGTTTGCGCGATCAATTTTACATTTTTGATTATGTGACGGAATACACGCTGAAACATCCAAAAATTGCCGAAGTAAACGATTTCCGTTTTGATGATTTCGAAGGTTTTTTACAGTATCTTGAAAAAAGAAAATTTGACGGAGAAACCGAAAGTGACAAGGAATTGAAGTCGCTTATTGCCAAAAGCAAAAAAGAAAATTACAATTTGGCCGATGAACTGAAGGCACTGGAGTCAAAACTTGTTGCTGCAAAAAAGGCCGAAATACGCCAGTATAAGAAAGATATCGTCGCGCTCATTGAAAAGGAAATTGCTGCCCGTTACTATTTTGAAAAAGGAAAAATTCAGATGGGGTTGCGCAATGATCCTGAAATAGCCGAGGCCATTGGCTTGTTGAACGACGAGGTGCGATACAAGAAAATACTGAAGGCGAAGTAACGAAATTGTACATACATCGCTGTAAAATACCCCATGACCGCTCATCTGTCATGGGGTATTTTTTATTTGTTGAAAGATTAATTAAAATTTGGTCGTATCTCAAAGTTTATCGTATTATTGCAATATTAAAATATAACATACAATGGGAGCAAGTAAAAAAGACTTTTTCACAGATGAGCAGAATGAGTATGCTATTCTTTTTAGAGCCCTTGCTCATCCGGCAAGGGTAGCCATTGTCGAGTACCTAATGGGTGTGGGAAGTTGCATCTGCGGTGATATTGTCAGTGAATTGCCATTGGCACAGCCGACCGTTTCGCAACACCTGAAAGAACTTAAAAATGCGGGACTGATAAGGGGTAATATCGACGGCAATTCTATATGTTACTGTTTAGAGGAGAATTCATTTGAGAAATTACAGTCATATATTTCAGCTATATCGGTCAAATTACAGAATAAAAAACAAATATGTTGCTGATGAAAAAATTATTAATCAGATACAAAAAGCCAATCATTATCACAGGTTCGGTCATTGGTTTACAGCTCATTTTCGGCTTTGATCCAAAATTTACCATCATTAACATCATCTGGTTGTTTGTATGAGTAAAAAGAAAATTCTGGTTCTTTGCACAGGAAACAGCTGCAGAAGCCAGATAGCAGAAGCTTATTTGCGACAGTTTGCAGGTGAAAAAGCCGAAGTGTATAGCGCAGGTGTTGAAACACATGGCGTGAACCCCCGGGCAATCGAATCTATGAAGGAAGATGGTATAGATATCTCTTCCCACACCTCAAACAATATCGATGAATACGGCGATATTGAATTTGATTTCGTCATTACGGTCTGCGACAACGCCCGGGAGCGCTGTCCGTATTTTCCTACCAAAGCAAAAATATTCCACCACAATTTTCCCGATCCCGCAAAAGCCGTTGGTTCAGAATCGGAAATCAAACAGCAGTTCGAAAATGTCCGTGAGTTGATAAAGGCCTATTGCCTGAAATTCGTGGAAGAACACCTTCCTTGAACCCATTATTTTTCAATTGCTCCGCATAAAATCTGTATCAGATAACGACCGTCATTCAACATTTGATTGGCGAAAAAAAATTTCGCTCCGAAGGAGCTATGCATAAAACTGTAAAATTTGCGGGCTATTGGGATTTCGCTCCTCTGGAGCGAAACGCTGATAGGTAATAAGCCTCGGAGAGGCGGCATCATAATAGAATTTGAAATAACGATATAAATAATAAGACCACAAGGCGACTAAACTTCTAGCCAACAAAAAAAGCGCAGCACGTTGGTTTACAATATGCTGCGCTTTTATTCTGTGGTCCCACCAGGACTTGAACCTGGGACCCCCTGATTATGAGTCAGGTGCTGCTAACCAACTGAGCTATAGGACCAAACAATCACTTGCGATTGCCGCATTAAATGCGCTGCAAAGATAAAATCTTTTTCTCAGAAAAAAGCAAGTGCAGAAAAACAAATTAAGAGCATTTGGGCATTGTCAACTTATTCGGCAATACCACCCGCAACTGCCGTTTTTTGACAAAAAGGGGGTATCTTTGTGCACTTAAAAGTACAATCACTTGCTGCAATACCATTCATTTACCCTTTCCAATGGCCTCCGTTTTATCGTCCATGAAGACGACTCCACCCCCATGGCGGCACTGAATGTATTGTACAATGTGGGCGCACGGGACGAACATCCAGAACATACCGGTATGGCACACCTGTTCGAACACCTGATGTTCAGCGGTTCAGCCAATATCAAAAACATCGACCTGCCCGTGCAGAATGGCGGTGGCGAAAACAACGCGTTCACCAACAACGACAACACCAATTTTCACGAAATCTTTCCCGCCCGAAACATAGAATTGGCTTTCTGGATTGAGGCCGATCGCATGCAGCACCTCAACGTGACGCCCAAAACGCTCAATACCCAGAAGAAGGTGGTGGTGGAAGAGTTCAAGGAGACCACCCTGAACGAACCGTTCGGCGATGTGTGGCACCACCTTTCTGAAATGGTGTATCCGACCCATCCCTACCGCTGGCCTGTCATCGGACTAAAACCCGAACACATCGAAAAATGCAATCTTGATCTGGCCAATGATTTTTATACGCGCTTTTACAGACCCAACAATGCCATCGTTTCAGTGGTGGGCAATGTAAAAACGGCCGATATGTGCGCATTGGCAGAAAAATGGTTTGGCAGCATTCCCGCCGTTGAAATGCCATTGCGGAACTACCCGAAAGAAAACGAACAGCTCGAACAAAAAAGAAAAGTCATCAGAGGTGGGCATCCCGCCGAGGCGATTTATATCGCGTTCAGAATGGGTAGCCGACTCAGTCCGGATTTCTATACGACAGATCTGATTTCGGATATCCTTTCCAGCGGACAATCATCGCGCTTGTACCAGAACCTGCTGAAAAAGAAGCGCATGTTCAATTCGATTGATGCCTTTATTTCAGGAACCATCGATGATGGTATGTTTGTCATCGAAGGAAAGCTGAACGATGGCATCACGCTGGCGGCAGCAGAAAAAGCCATCTGGGAAGAACTGGATGCGTTGAAGAACACCGAAGTAGAAGAATATGAGCTGCAGAAAAACAAAAATCAGGTGGAAAGTGCGCTGGTTTTCTCGGAATCAGGTACACTGAACAAGGCCATCAACCTCTGCTTCTACGAGTCTATCGGACAACTTGGGCTGATCAATACTGAAATGGACGAATACAATAAAGTCACGGTCGCTGACATCCAGCGGGTGGCGATTGACCTTTTTCAAGTGGATAAAAGCTGCATCGTCTGGTATGCGCTGGATTAAAAATCTTCCAGCAGTTTGTCGGCGTTCCTGTTGAAGTTGTCCTGGATGCCATTGTTGTCAAATCCGTTTCCGTCCCATTGGTTTCTAACATTTTTGTACAATTTGGTACGCCAGTTCGGATCGTTCAACTCGCCGCGTGCATTGGTATTCAGTAGTCGCATGCTACCTGAACCTTCGGCGTCATAGAAAAGAAACTTAATGTTTTTTTGTCCCGTAATGGCAAAATCGTAGTAAACCCAGATTTCATAGGGAGCCGTATCGGGATTGCTCACCTGTTCTACAATATCGTCGGGACGGCCGTATTTCATAAAGGTATAGCCGCGGTCGGTTTCAAATCCGTAACCGAATCCGGAGCGGTATTTTTGGTCTACCGCCCTCGCGACCATCATATATTGCTCGTATGCCTGACGCGGTTGGTTGGCACTTTTTCCCGCCCAGTATTTGAAAAGGCGCAGTTTCATCGCCTGCGGATTAGCGCCCTTGATGATTTCGTTCATATCGGCAGCATCTTGTCCACGCATTTTACAGGCTATCGCGCGAAGTGCATATTTCAATTCCTCTGCGGTCATGGTAGCGACAAATTCTTCCTCTATGGCTTCTTGTGGGACGCCCTTTGTCTCCACCTCCAGGTAGGGGTTTGCGCGCTGGAATTCCAATTCTTTTGATGAAATCAGTTCTTTGTTTCTGTTCCTGATTTCCACAATGACCTTGTAGTTTCCCGTAGGTAATTTTGATATATCGAGTTGTCCGACAAAAACCACCGCCTGTTCAGATGCTTTTAGTTTCTTGTGGGCAACTGAAAACGGAATTTTAGACGCATGCAATCCGGCGTTGACGATGGCATAGCTAAGGGCAAAAGCGTCATCGAGCAGTGTGGAATGGTATATTTCGTGGTAAAGAATGAGCGTATTGGTGTTTTTGTTGTAAAAATTGCCTGAAAGAGGCTCCATAATAAAACCATTTTTGGAAAATGCGCTGTTCAGCGTGTCTTTCTGTATGTTGGAAAGGAGCAGGATACCGGATTGCTGAATTTTGTCTTTTTCAAAATGCACATGTACGCTGTCGGTTTGCACAAAGGGAGCGCCAATCACCTCGCTATCTGTTATTTGGGTTTCCAGTGTGTAATCGCCTTCCGGGAGACTGTATCTTTTGATGTCAAAAAAATTCCTGCGTTGCGTCAGTATCGGACTCTGAAGTTTGAACTTGTCGAATTTGACTATTTTTTCTCCCTGTTTGAAAACGAAGAGTACATCCACCGATGCCTGGTAGTGTTGACTGTCTGGCAGCATTCTGAACGCGGCATTTTTGGAATGGATGTGGACATAAACCTCCACATAAGGATCTTTTCCCTGCAGAAAAACGGCATGAGCAACATTGGCCTCAATGGCAAATGCCTGCGCTGCCTCAATAAAAAACAGGAGAGTCAGGGATACCTTCCAAAGGTGGTTCTGCATGATTTTTGCCATAGTTGCTGTGTATAGTTTATCAGTTGCGGTACAGCGCTTTATCAATTACTTCGCGGTAGTAACTTTCATACTGCGGTAGTATTTTGTCGATATCAAATTCAGCTGCACGCGCAAGCGCATTGGCCCTGAACTGTTTGTATTTTTCTTCGTTGCTAAGCAATTCAATGGCGTATTCCGCCATCTGACCGACATTTCCTACATCAGTCGTATAGCCGGTAACCCCGTGGATGTTTAGCTCGGGCAAGCCACCTGCGTTGGAGGAGATGACTGGCAACTGGCAGGCCATGGCTTCGAGTGCAGCCAGACCAAAACTCTCCATTTCGGAAGGCATCAGGAAGAGGTCTGAAACAGCAAGCAGCTCTTCAACCGCATTTTGCTTTCCGAGAAATCGCACTTCGGAGTACAAACCCAGTTGTCTGCAGAGTTCTTCGCAGCGGTGACGTTCCGGACCATCGCCCACCAACAATAGTTTGGATGGTACTTTTTCCAGGACAATTTTAAAAGTATAGATGACATCTTCCACTCGCTTCACCTTGCGAAAATTGGAGGTGTGTACCAGTATTTTCTCGCCGTGGGGAGCGATGGCCATTTTAAAGTGGTCTTTGTTCAATTTCTTGAATCGCTTGAAGTCGATAAAGTTGTTGATGACCCTTATTTCCTTGTCTATTTTAAAGGTTTCGAGTGTCTGTTGTTTCAGGTTTTCCGACACGGAAGTCACCCCATCAGATTTGTTGATGGAGAATGCCACTACGGGTGCAAAAGTGGAGTTGGATCCCACAAGCGTAATGTCGGTACCGTGCAAGGTGGTGATGACCGGAATATAGCGGCCCTCTTGCAGCAGAATTTTTTTGGCCAGATAAGCCACTGTTGCATGTGGAATAGCATAGTGAACATGAAGCAAATCCAGTTCTTCGTATTTCACCACGTCGATTATTTTGCTGGCAAGTGCAGTATCGTAAGGGGTATACTCAAACAGTGGGTAATCTTCTCCACTCACTTCGTGGAAAAAAATATTTTCGTGGAAGGTGGTAAGTCTAACCGGTCTCCTGTAGGTAATAAAGTGAATCTGATGCCCCCGCTTCGCAAGTCCAAGACCGAGCTCTGTGGCGACAACCCCGCTTCCCCCGTAGGTCGGATAGCAAACTATTCCTATTTTCATTCTGTTTTCTGTTAATACTGCCAAAAAAATCTCTTGCGGAGCGCACAACTCCGTTGTACAAACACATGAAAAGCAATTGTGTTTGTATAACTACTCCATATTGATTTTTTCAAGCCTTTTGTCCATTGTGTAAAACCATAGTGGCGGCAACAGGGCCAGCAACAAAGCGGCGGGATAACCCATCGGCAGTTGCGGACTATCGTCGAAATGTCGAAGTATCTGGTATTTCCTGGTCGATTTATAGTGATGGTCTGAATGCCGTGTTAGTTCATAGAGCATTATTCTCCCGAGTTCGTGGTCGGAATTCCAGGAGTGTTTCGGCAGTACCGGTTCGTAAAATCCGTTTGGCATTTTTTTTCGGCGCAGACCATAATGTTCAATATAGTTGATGGTTTCGAGTAATAGCACGCCGATCAGTGCCACGGCCAGTGCTGCAAGCAATCCGGTGATACCGAAGGACACAAAAATACCTGCAAGGTATCCATACTGCACGAGTTGGAAGCGAATCATTTCGTTGTGAAGTCCTATTACCGATTGTTTGTTTTTTTGCAGGAGTTCTTTTTCCAGATTCCAGGCAGATATAAATTCACCGACAATGGCTTTGATCCAGAAAAGATAGATGATTTCACCTTTTTTTGCGCTTACGGGATCATCGTCTGTTCCGACGGTTTTGTGATGACCGCGGTTGTGTTCGATAAAGAAGTGCATGTAAAGTGCGGGAAGGAGAAGGATTTTAGAGAAAAACTGCTCCATTTTGCTTTGTCGGTGGCCGAGTTCGTGTGCCACATTGATACCTGTACTGCCAACAAGAATTCCAGTGGACAAAACGGAACCAATCATTTCGAGAGTATTAAAATCATTGACTTTACTTAGAAAAAAAAATAATATCCCGTAAAGCACAGGGATATTGAAGTACAACAGGAAGTCGTAAAACTTTTGTGTTTGTAAAGTTATTTCAGAATCCTGTTCGTGATTTTCGGGAGTACCCCTGAAGAAAAGTTCAAGGAAGGGTAGAAGGACAAAAGAAAAAGCAACTCCGGTAAAGGTCAGGTAACCGCCGTTGTAAATACCCCAGAGTGCAGTAGCAGGTAGCAGGTAGGCGAGAAAGTATTTGTATTTATTCCACATTTTATCCGTACTTTTATTTTTGCAATCCTATTCAAATATAACACAAATGCATCTTTCGAGTTTTAGTTTCTCAAATTATTTGCCATTCGCATGAAGGGGAGTTTCGGTGTGATAAGGGTAAAAGGTATTCCGGTACGATTCCATTGGACCTTTGCTTTTTTGCTGGTTTATGTTCTGGCGGCAGGCTGGTATGAGGGTTTGCAAAGTTCGACCATTCTACTAAACACAGCCTTTTTAATAGCTGCATTTTTCTGTATTGTATTGCACGAACTTGGTCATGCATTTGCTGCTTCCTTGTTCAACATCAGGACGAGCGAAGTGCTCATATTGCCGGTAGGTGGAATTGCGTACATAGAGAAAGGGAAATTAAGCGGTGGCCGTGAATTTTTTATTGCCTTTTGTGGTCCGTTAACCAATTTGCTTGTCGCCGGGGCCATATGGATTATCCTACAGCGTTTTGAGCCAATAGATACTACCTACATTACGCTTCGGGAACATTTGTCCAATATCGGTATCTCCTTTTCCACTCGCCTGATGTGGATCAACTTATTCATTTTTGCTTTTAACCTGATTCCTGTGTTGCCTTTGGATGGTGGGGTAATGGTTGGGGCCTTGCTCAAGAGGTTTTTTTCAGAATTGACGACGGAGAGGATTCAATTTCTGATGAGCATCCTTTTTTCAGCAGGATTTCTAGTGTACAGTTATCTGTTCCATGCAGTGGAGTACCTGTTTTTTGCGTGGTTTTTGTACTTCACGGCAAGATTACGGATTCAAACCAGAACCTAAGATCATTGGAAGCTGAAATGTCGGTACCCTTGCTCATCTACACTGATGTTGATGCGGACGGTATCGTAGGGTAGTATGTCAGCTATAATGTCCGGCCATTCTACAAAGAGGTACTCATCGTCGTACAGATAGTCTTCGATGCCAAAGTCAATCGCTTCATCCGCAGATTTGAGTCGGTAGAGGTCCGCATGTCTGATGATTCCGCCGCTGTAGCTGTATTCATTGATCAGTGCATAAGTCGGACTGGATGTTGCTTCCTTTACGCCCAGGTTCTGACAAAAGGCCTTGACGAAAGTAGTTTTGCCTGTGCCCATCTCGGCGCGAAGTGCAAATTTTTTCCTGCCGGCGGCAAATTCCAGTAGTTTGTCAGCAACTGCAGGAAGTTCGGATAGATTGTGTGCAATAATTGTTTCCATAAGCAATGAAAATGGTTCAAAGGTACGCTCAAATGTGAAAAAATGCGATGATAAAGTGATATAGTTCGTCTGTTGCGACCAAATGCGGTTTGTCCGTATTAACTTTGCTTCTTATTTGATCGAATAGTATGTACAAAAGGATCAGGAATCTGTTGCCGCAACCTTTATGGTTTCTGACAATTACCGCCTCTATAATACTTGCATTGTTTCTGGTTTCCCGAATCGGAATGGTCGTGTACAATGCTCCGAATTATCAGGTGGAGAATTTTGCGGTCTTATCAAGAGCTTTTTTTCTTGGTATGTGGTTCGATTTCATTGTAGCCTGCTGGCTGTTGTTCCCGCCATTTGCCGTGCTGGCATATTGTTACTATAAAGAAAAGAAAGACGAACGAATATTTCGTGGGATACGCATCTATTCATCACTCGCTATAGTTTTGGTACTTTTGGCTATAGGTGTCGATATTCCGTATTTTAATTTCTTCAATTCAAGGTTAAATGTGGCAGCCATTCCGAGGATAGAAAACCTCTACTTTGCAATTTCATTCCTGTTGAAAGAGCCACAATATTATCCTTTCGCCCTCGTATTTATTTTTGCCGTCTGGGGATTAAATAAGGTGATTCAATCTGTTTGGCTTTTCTCGGGTAGATTGCATACAGAGTCATTCTCTCCGCAGAAAAGCAACGTGGTCTTTGGTGCCTTTGCTGTGATTTTAGTCTCCATCATGTTTTTAAGGCCGGGTGAATCCTCTATGCGCTCAGCATATTTTACCAATGATCCTTTTGTAAACCAGGTGGTGCTAAATCCGGTTTTTACATACGCAGATAGCTATTACAACGAATTTCAGTTTGAAAAAAATACCAGCGACTCGGCTGCAATTGATTTTTTTCAAAAGTTGTATAAAGTTAAAAAGCCACTGTTTTTCCAATCTCCCATAGCAAGGAGCATAGAATTTAAGAAGAATAAAAAGCCAAATGTGGTGATTATTCTGATGGAAAGCATGAGCGCAGAAAAAATGGGTTGGTATACCGGATCTGATACCAGTTTGACTCCTTTTTTAGATAAGATGACCAGGAAGTCGCTCTTTTTCCCCAACTTCTATTCGTGGGGAATACACACATATAATGGAATTTTTTCTACACTGTACGGAATGCCATACAACATGTTGGAGCATCCAATGAAGAAAACGAATGGGGTGGACCAATTTTACGGAATTGCAGGTATTTTGCGGGATAATGGTTACCGGACGGCATTTTTTTGTACTCATGATAAAGCCTTTGATAATATCGGGAATTTTATTCCTCAGAACGGTTTTCAAGAAATTTATGATGTTTCTGCATATCCGCCTGAAAAGCAGGTTAATGACTGGGGGGTTGGTGATGAGACCCTGTTCAGTTTTGCCACTGGTAAGATGGATTCTTTACACAAAGCACGTAAACCATTTTTCGTAACACTTTTATCGAACAGTAATCACCCCCCTTTTACTTTTCCGGAGTTTTCCGAATACAAGCCAACCGCTAGTATTCCTCGGGACAGGGGATTTCAATATGCTGATTGGGCTTTGAAAAAGTTTTTCAGCACAATTGAAAAGAAGCCATGGTTTTCCAATACTATTTTTGTCCTAGTTGGTGACCACGGTGTCAATATTCCAAGTCCTTGGGACATTACCATGTCCTATAATCATGTGCCTTGTTATTTCTATTCAAAGAAAATGATTGAGCCGTCAATTAATCGTAAATTGGGTTCACAGACGGATATTTTGCCCACACTCATGAATGTTGTCGGTATAAGTTATGTTGGTAATACGCTTGGTTTTGATCTTTTAAAAGAAAAGAGGCCCTATGTTGTATTTTCACAGGATCATAAGTTGTGTATTTTAAACAAAGACAAGGTTCTTATTCAGCGGAAAGGAGGTACTAGTTCGTTATATAATTATTCAAAAGTAAACCGTGATACAGTTAATCTTATTCAGAAACATAGCGCTCTTACCGACAGCATGCTTGATTACGGGGCGTCTTTGTTGAGATTAACAAAACTAATGATAGAAAAGGACTGGTTGATGAAGCAGAATGCTACAACAGTTAAAGATATCAAAAGTGAACTGAAGCGATGAAATAATATATATTAGTCATTTGTAATGTGAACATTTTGTGCTGTTCCATCGTAGTAGACATCAAATAATTGTTAACATAATTCTCTTTTTGTATTAGAGAAAAAAACTAGTTTTTATGATTAATATCACATTTCCGGATGGGGCAGTGAGGCAGTATGAGTCCGGAGTTAGTGCAA
The DNA here is from genome assembly GCA_947459655.1 of Lewinellaceae bacterium. GTDB lineage: Bacteria > Bacteroidota > Bacteroidia > Chitinophagales > Saprospiraceae > CANHEE01. Next base: position 53,497 of record CANHEE010000001.1, on the reverse strand, counting down.
TGGACATAGCGAAGTCTATTTCGCATGGTTTGGCAAAAAAAGTATTAGCAGCCAAAGTAAACGGAGAAGTCTGGGATGCTTCCCGACCTATTGATGTTGATGCGGCTTTGTCATTGCTCACATGGGATGACAAGGATGGCAAATCAACATTTTGGCACTCGTCGGCGCACCTAATGGCAGAAGCTATAGAAGCCTTGTATCCAGGAACAAAATTTGGTATCGGTCCTGCGATTGAAACTGGATTTTATTACGATATAGATATGGGTGAGCATTCGCTGTCTTCTAAGGAATTTGAGCAGATTGAAAAAAAGATGATCGAACTTGCTCGTCAGGCCAATACCTACACAAGAACATCTGTATCCAAAAAAGATGCGATTGATTATTTTACCAATAAAGGTGACGAGTACAAGGTTGAGTTGTTGCAGGACCTGGAGGATGGAAACATAACTTTTTATCAGCAGGGCAATTTTACAGATTTGTGCCGTGGACCACATATTCCGGATACAGGTCATGTGAAAGCAGTAAAGTTGATGAGCTTGGCAGGTGCTTTTTGGCGTGGTGACGACAGCAGGAAGCAAATGACGCGTGTATATGCTGTTACATTCCCAAAGCAATCAGAATTAGATGATTATCTGAAGATGATTGAGGAGGCCAAAAAACGTGATCATCGCAAGCTTGGAGCAGAGATGGAGTTGTTTATGTTTTCAGAGAAAGTGGGTATGGGTTTGCCAATATGGTTACCGAAAGGTACAGCTGTAAGAACGAGGCTGGAAGATTTCTTAAAAAATGAGCAGCTGAAGAGAGGATATCTTCCGGTAATTACTCCCCACATTGGTAAGAAAGAATTGTACCAAACATCTGGTCACTGGGACAAGTATGGTGAAGATAGTTTTCAGCCAATTCATACTCCGAACGAGGGTGAGTTGTTTTTGCTCAAGCCGATGAACTGTCCGCACCATTGTGAAGTTTTCGGTCACCGGCCGAGGTCTTATAAAGAGTTACCTTTACGTATAGCGGAGTTTGGAACAGTATATCGGTATGAGCAAAGTGGTGAATTGCATGGACTGACAAGGGTTCGTTGTTTTACTCAGGATGATGCGCATTTATTTTGTATGCCGGAACAATTGAAGGACGAGTTCCTTAATGTATTGGATTTAACTATGCATGTATTGAATAAATTTGGTTTCGACAATGTCACTGCTCAGATTTCTCTTCGTGATCCGGAAAATAAAAGCAAATATGTAGGATCAGATGAAGTATGGGAAAAGGCAGAACGTGCTATCATCGAAGCTACAGAGGAAGTTGGATTAAAAACGGTCACAGAACTTGGGGAGGCAGCATTTTATGGGCCAAAGTTGGATTTTATGGTAAAAGATGCGTTGGGTCGAAGCTGGCAATTGGGTACCATTCAGGTAGACTATAATCTTCCTGAGCGCTTCAAGCTGGAGTATATTGGTTCTGATAACCAGACACATCGTCCGGTAATGATACACAGAGCACCGTTCGGGTCGATGGAACGGTTTATGGGCGTTTTAATTGAGCACTGTGCCGGTAAGTTCCCGTTATGGTTAACGCCTGATCAGTTTGCAATTTTGCCCATTAGCGAAAGGTTTGAGAACTATTGTAATAAAATCAAATCAGAGCTTGAGTTGATGGGCATAAGAGGATTTGTAGATGCACGTAATGAAACTATCGGAAGAAAGATTCGTGACACAGAATTAAAAAGAATACCGTTTATGCTGGTAGTTGGTGAAAAGGAAGTCGAAGAAGGTAAAGTATCAGTTAGACGGCAGGGAGAAGGAGATATGGGTTCTATGACTGTAGAAGCATTTGCAAATTATTTTAAAACACTTATATAGCTTAATTACTGTATTCAATAAATGGTAATCGTGCCTTTCTGTTAGTGTAAATGATAATAGTAGGATCTCAAACTCCAAAGCATATAGACGTACTAAAACACCGAGGTGTTAAGGTTTCAGTACCAGCAACTATAAGTAATCTAGGTTGTGGGATTAATATATTAGGTATAGCATTAAAAGGTTTAGCAGATGAAGTGATAGCTAAATTCGGTTTAGAACCCTGTTTAAAAGTTACCTCAATTTCAGGCACTAAAGATAGTTTTGTTTTAGATGCCTCGATAAATTCTGCAAGCAGAAGTGCATTGGCTTTACTTAGATCTTTGAATAAGGAAGATGTAGGTATAGAAATGCAAATAAAAAAGAAGGTACCTGTAGGTGTAGGTTTAGGTTCGATGGCCGCTACTGCCGTAGCTAGTGTAATGGCTGTAAACGAACTTATGGGTCGGCCTTATGAAAAACGTGATTTGTTGTCGTTTGCCCTTGAGGGATGTAGCAATGATGAGGGAAAGAATGCACATAAAGTAGTGGCCTCTTTGTTGGGTGGTTGCATGTTACTTAGAGATGCAGACCAAAGTGATTTTGTTCGTATACCTGTACCTCGTGGCTTTTTTATTGCAGCTATTTATCCAGTGGTGGGCAATGATAATAGATTAGGAAGACCTGTATTAAAATCTATGATGACTTTGGCTGATTATAGTCACCATTCTGCAAACCTGGGAAGTTTTATAATGGGTATGGTAAAAGCTGATTACGACATGATAAAGCGTTCCATGTCTGATAGTGTCTGGGTGTCACAACTATATTCGTGCAATGCAATGTTTAATGAAACTAAATCAATAGCCATGAAAGCCGGGGCATTAGGTTGTTCTTATACAGGTAACGGCCCTGCCGTTTTCGCAGTATTTGACAATAGTCTTTATGCAGAAGAGTTTGTAGCTAAGGCATTAGAGCTGTATAGAAGTAATAAAGTAGAAGCAGTTGTTGTGGTTTCAGGTATAGATAATGAAGGAGCGATTTTATTGTGATTGGTTCTTGACCAAATAATTATGTTTCACGTGGAACATTCAAACTGTTTAATGGCCTTATAAAGTCGATTGTTTCGTAGAAAACAACAAGTATATGTTCCACGTGGAACTGTGGGTTATGGCTTTAAATTGCCGACTAGTCATTCCGAGATGCCCTACATTGATTGTTTTGGTGTATCTTTAAAACTGATTATTTCAAAAAACAACAAATAATAGAAAATGAGTAAAATAAAAGTCGGTATAAGTATCGGAGATATTAACGGAATTGGCCTGGAGGTCATTCTCAAGACAATCATAGATGAAAGAATTTTAAAAACGTGTACACCCGTCATTTATGGTTCTTCCAAAATTGTGTCTTACCACAAAAATATTGTCTCATTGCCGGACTTTCAATTTCAGACCGTCAGGGGAGGGGATCAGGCAGAAGCAGATAAGATAAACATCGTAAACTGCTGGAATGACACGGTCAACATTACACTCGGAAAGATAACAGACGTTGGCGGTATTTATGCAATGAAATCGCTGGAGGCTGCAGTGAAGGATTTGAGTGCCGGTCATATTGATGCTCTGGTTACAGCTCCTATCAATAAAAAGGCAATGCAGTTGGCAAACTTCCCTTTTCCGGGACACACGGAGTACATCAGCGATGCGCTCGGAGCAAAAGACAGTTTGATGTTGCTGGTTAACGATGGACTGAAAATAGGAGTTGTAACGGGCCACGTTCCTTTGAAGAATGTAACCGAACAGATTACCAAGGGTAAAATTCTGGACAAACTCAGAATAATGAACGAATCATTGATACGCGATTTTGCAGTTGATAAACCATTGATTGCCGTCTTGGGCCTTAATCCGCATGCAGGTGATGAAGGTGTAATCGGGGAGGAGGAAGTACAGATAATCAGGCCGGCGATTGATGAAGCAAAGAAGAAGGGTATCATGGCATTTGGTCCATACGCCGCTGATGGTTTCTTTGGTGCAGGGCAACACAGGAAATTTCATGCTGTACTGGCAATGTACCACGATCAGGGTTTGGTAGCTTTTAAATCCTTATCATTCGGAAGCGGAGTAAACTATACTGCAGGACTAAAAGCTGTTCGCACTTCGCCTGATCATGGTACCGCCTATGATATAGCAGGTAAAAACGAAGCAGATCCGTCATCGTTCAGAAAAGCTCTTTTCACTGCAGTTGATATTGCATTAAACAGAAGAGAGTATGAGGAAAATCGAGCCAATCCTTTGGTAAGGAACAAAACCAAGTTTGATGTGGATGAGGTTTTAAGCGAAGAAACAGCATAAAAAATGCCGGCTCAAAGAATTTGAGCCGGCATTTTTATTTTATTTTTTTACTCCTGAAGTCACCGTTTTAGGCTGCCCGAATGAGGGTTGAATGTCGTCAAGATTTTCTGTAGCTTCCCCGCTACCAACTTTCGGTTTCTTAAAAAAGCCCTCAAACTTTTTCTTGATATTCTGTTTGGATTCGTCATTCGTTTCCTTCAAGGCAGGTATTGAATTTACCGGCACGTTAAAAGGACTTTCCTGAATCACAGTACCAGCACTTATTTCAAAGATTTCAACTTCATTAAGCGGAACGTATGCTTTACTAGAGGTAACGGTCTTTTCAAACTTGTTCTCCATGAAGTTATTCTGAGTTACAATTGGTTCGCCGAGACCATCAAACCTGTACAGTTGAAAGCGTTCAATGATGGAGATGAGCTTTTCAGCATATTGCGGATCTGTAGCGTAACCAGCGCTCTGTAGTCCAAATGCCCACTCCCTGTAGTTGTCCTGAGGGATATTGAATAGGGAGCTATATCGTTTGCCATTCATCAGAAAATTCGTATGATCAACGTACGATCCTTCAACAGATTCATACAACCTGAAGCATGACTGAATAATATTACCGCAGCTATCGCGGTCGTCGTCCTTTTGAGCAAATGTCGGTCCGGTCCATGCAGAGCCGCATTTGATGCCGAAGTGATTGTTCGCCCCTGTAGCCAGTTGCGCCTCGCCCCATCCGCTCTCAAATATACCCTGGCCAAGTATGATGGCTACAGGAATTCCGCTTCTGCGCTTTTCGGCAAGAGCAATATCCTTGTATTTGTCTATGTAATTGTTGCGCGGTTTCTCGGAAGCCAAGGGGGCATCCAGGAAAATTGCAGCAGCAAAAACCAGGGTTAGCAATGACCTTTTCATTGTAATTAGTTTGAATTTAGCCGTACTGATCAGTTCCCGATAAATGTAAAAGAAACTGTTTGACCGGCTTCTGGCAAGCAGTACTGACTGAACAGTACCACATGTTTTACATTTTCAAGGAACCAAAAAACGGGTTGTGGTTTTCTCGTAATATGTATTTCCCAAACATCAAAAAAACATAAAAATTTGGAATATAATGTGTTAGGGCAATCTCTGTGCCAAAATTCTGTCGAAGATTTAAAATAACAATACAAATTAATGTATTTTATAATGTGTTGAAGGCTACTTCCCCATGGCATTCTCGACGATAAAACAGACAAAATGACATACAAAAATCGATAAAACAGACAAAATGACTTGTATTAATCCCTGATTTAGGTCGAATTGTCGCAAAAATGCAAATGGTATACAGATTGAAAGAACTTTGTAGAACACATATTCTTTTACACAAAAAAATTTGATCAATATGCTAATCAGTAATTTCAAACCCATTCAAACAGGTAGAACTTTTCATCCTAGGGCAAGCACCAATTTTAAGAGAAACACATTGAGTACACATCCCGCCGTTAATATTATTGAGTCGGCAACAGGTTTTGAAATCGGAATTGCAGCACCGGGTCTTCAAAAGGAGGATTTCAAGGTTACACTGGAAAAAGACCTATTAAAGGTATCTGCGGAAAAAACCGAGGGAGAAAATACAACGGCTAATGAGCAGTACATTAGAGAGGAGTTTTCATACAGGCAATTTGAAAAAACTTTTCACATTGGTGAGGGAGTGCAGACTGATGATGTTCGAGTAGTTTACGAACAGGGAATTCTGAAAATTGTACTTCAAAAGCAAGCAGTTGCACAGGCAAAAAAAATACGCATTCATTAAAAAAACGATCTAATAACCGCTAAAATATTTCAATCATATGAGAATCATCAGAAATTATAGTCCACTTCAGGATGCCGTGTTAAATGACTTTTTCAACAAAGGCATTTCACATTTAGTTGGTAACGATACATTAAACACGAATCCGATGGTGAATATCAGCGAAAATCCGGAGCGTTTTCAGATTCAACTCGCAGCACCGGGCCTTACCAGGGAGGATTTTGAAATTCAGCTCGAGAAGAACCGGCTACAGGTCCGTTCGGTCAAAGACGAGCAAACCCTTGGAGAGGGAGCCCGCTACAACAGGAGGGCTTTTGATTACAGTAATTTCACCCGAAGTTTTAATTTGCCTGAGACCATTAATACAGAGAATATTTCCGCAAATTACGATAACGGCATTTTGTATATCAATATACCCAAAAAGGCTGAAGTTATAGTCGTGCCAAAGAACATCGAGGTACAATAATCCTTTTTTCAGCTAAGAAAAAGACCGGAACTGAATGTCAATTCCGGTCTTTTTTATTGGAGGGTGCCTTGTCAGTATTTTTTTGTGTGGGCGGATTACTTTTGCTTTTTTTCAACCGCAAGAGCAATTCCTCGCTTTGGTCCCAATAGCCCTCGAAAAAAGGAGCTGCAGCAACACCAAGGTTTTTGGCCCTAGCCGGACAGGTGATCAGAAAAGAATAGGAAACAGATTGCTTTTTGCTGTCTACTTCGATCAGGTGTGCCTCATCTGCAAACCATACCATTACACTGTAAAACAGTACCAGGATGGCAGCAAGTACAATTCCCCCGGCTATTTTATTCATTGTATTGATGTGCTCAATTTTCAACAGACTATCGATACCCTTGTTGATGTAACGGGCACAAACAATGGCTAAAACCAATGAAATGGCAAATCCCGCGAGAATGACCATCGGCGATTCGTCTTTTAGTAACGTGAACAGCGCATTCGAAACCTTCGGAGCCAGTTTGAACGAGGCCATGATTGCAATCAAGTATATGATTGTTGTTAGTATGGATTTTACTATTCCCCTCTGCTGCCCCATGTAGAAACCATATCCAATGGCGATCAGCAAGAAAATGTCTATGGCCATAACAAATTAATTTTCAATGGGAATCATCGACGCCAGGCGCATGAGTTCCGTTTCCGTAATTTTTGCCGAATATTGGACAGAAATAAGTCTGTAGATTGATTGTTCGTAGGATAGCTGTGCCTCCCGCAGCTCAATAGCATTACTTTGATTCAGTCTGTAGCGCTCCAGTACCAGTTCGAGGTATTTTTTTGCAGTCTCCGTATTTTTGCTTTCCACAGGCATATTTCCAAGATAGGTTTGGTAAGCAGTGTAAAGCCTGTAAAGGTTCCCCTCGATGCTGTTCTGTATTGACTTCGTCCGGATGTCACTCGATCTCCGCTGGATGGAAACAAGCTGTTCCTGCCGGTCAAAGATATCTCTATTGAAAAGCGGAACATTGACGCTGGCACCTATAAATGGCCCGTAACTGGCATTTTGAAGTAAAAAACCTGCAGTAGTATTAGAGATTGACCCGGCGAGTCCGCCATTTATTCTGGCGTTGGGTAGCCTTTGCGCATGCGTTTCTTTTTCCAGCCAGTCCAGCACTTTGCTCTGTCCTACGGACATCATGATTTCCGGATTTTGTTTTGCGCTTTCCAGTAATGCCTCAAAACGCAGTCCGGGGTCAACATCTATGGAGTCGGTGACTGAAAAATCGCTCTCCGCGGGTTTTGCGAGCAGTATGTTTAGTGCTGACTTGCTTTGTTTGAGGATGAGTTCCTGGTTGACCAGTTCCTGCCGGCGCGAGTTCAAATCAAGCTCGGCAAGATACACTTCTGTTCCTGCGGCCATTCCGAGCGCTTGCCTATTGTTTACCAGTTCCAATCTTTGTTTGCTGACCTCAAGACTGGTTTCCAGAAATCGGATCAGTTTCTGCTGGCGGATAATTTCGTAGTATTTCTGGATGATTTGAGCTGCAATATTCTGAGACTCGGCCCTGGTTCGGTAACCGGCAATGTTGCTTTGCTCAGAAATTCGGTTTTTTATAGCCCTGGTTCTCGATTTGTTGAATACCGGGTAGGCCACGCCTAGTTGGGTGCTAAAGGCATTGGATGGCACTCCTGTCCGGATGATCTCGTTTCCATTGGAGAGTTTTTGGTTGACGCCGATGAGCTGCATGTTGTCTCCTGCAACAAAAGTGTATATGGGTTGCTCTCCTGCATTTCCGTAATACTCATGGCTTTTGGCGAGTATCTGGTCGTTTTTGACTGCCTGTAAATCGTAGTTTTCTTTTGATGCTATTGCCAATGCATCTTTCAGAGTCAGCAATGGCTGTGCCTGCAGACAGCAGACTCCGGAAAATAAAATGGATAAAAGCAACTTCATCTGAAAAGTAATTTATTGCAAATGTAGCAACTCTTTATCCACTTTACGAATTTTTGGTGGAAACATAGGGCGTCTTAGTCTGGAATGTCGTAATCATCTATGACCAGATCGAGGATTTTATCTTCACCTTGTACATAACCCTCTTTCAGATGGTAGCCGTTCATTTTTCCTAAAATATTCCAGTAAACTGCTGTGAACGAGCCTTTTGAATCATCAATCACCCGGTACATAGGCACTTCCAGTTTTCTTTCTATCATTTTGATGAGCATCCTTCCCTGGCCCTTGGTGAGGTTGATGAGCGGGTCTTCAAATTTGGCTTTTAATTCGCTTTGCTTTTCTTTTACGTACCTTCTTCTTTCAAAAAAGCCCATTTTCTCTGTGTCCGTTTGTAGTTCGCGATAGGCTTTTACAGCTTGAACGGCATAGGGATACACCTTTTCTGCAAATCGCTTATACCTGAGATAAGTTGAATAATCTTCCCTCGATTTGAAAAAAGGCAAGTCTTTTACCACAATATCCGGAATGTTACCTACCAGAAGGGTATCCTCTTTGGTGATTTCGTACGAATACCTGATCTTCTGTGCAAAGGAAGGTAAAAATCCGAGAAGGCAAATGCCAAAAACTAAATGCAATCTGAAAGTCATGGTACAAAAATGGTCTAAAAAACACCTAAAATACGATGAGGCGAAGTATTAACGCAAAATTCGGCAATAATAGTTCATCTTTGTAATGTATAATTGCAGTGAAAACCCTGTCGAAAACCTGATAATTCACCATGCCCTGAACGGAAAAGCATTAAAAAACCGACTGATGAAAAAGAATGTCCTGCTGACCATTTTCAGCCTACTTGTATTGAATCTGCTGTGTGCAGAGGGTCCGGATAGCCTGTATTTTCACAAAAGTATGGCATCGGCACTCAAGGAGGCAAAAAAAACCAACAAAATGATTTTTGTGGATGCCTATGCCACCTGGTGCGGACCCTGCAAGCGCATGAATGAGGTTGCCTTCAGGGATAAAGCCGTAACAGCATTTGTCAAAGACAAGTTTGTTTGTTTGAAGATGGATATGGAACGTGGGGAGGGAATAAAATATGCCCGAATCTATCAGGTTGCCGCGTATCCAACGTTGTTGTTTACAGACAGTAATGGGAAAATGTTGCATAGCGATGCAGGCTACAAAGATGCTACGATGTTTCTGGAAGTTTGTCGGACCGCGTTGCTTCCAGAAGAGCGGCTTACGGCTTTGGATGAAAAATTCAGGACGGGACAACTCTCTGCAGAGCCATTGCTGCGCTACATTGAAAAGCGGGCCATTCTGATGAATGGCAGCCAGGATAAAGCGGTAGATGCTTACCTGCAATTGCTTCCTGACTGGAAACAGGATGCAGCAATGGATTTCATCATGCGCTACGTGGTCAATCCTGGTAGTCCGGGATTCCGGTTTTTGCTAGACAATAAAAAAGTTTTTACGAACAGATTTGGAGCCTCTGCGGTCAAAGGCAGAATAGAAAGTGTGATGTATGAAGAACTTACCGGTGGTAATCACCGCAGTGGTCTTGAAGCGATGGAGAAAAACATCAGACAGGTATATCCGGAAAGTGCAGATCGTCTGGTGGCAAAGTACAGGACGACATATTATGCAGCAGTCATTGATGCCAGGTCTTTTATGGAAGCTGCAAAATCGTATACGCAGACATTTCCACCTGAAGATCCTTCAGAGTGGGCAGATTTATCCTATCAGCTATCTGGCATTACAACACACAAACCCTTTTTAAATACGGCAATGGATTGGGTTAGGGAGGCAGCTAAAAAAGAGGACAATTTTGAATGCCGTGTAGCCATGGCTTATCTTTACAAGGCGATGGGAAAAACCAGAAAAGCAAAAGGAGCTGCAAAAAAAGCCATCATGTGGGCAAAGGAAAACGGCGAAAGTCCTGTGCCGGCAGAACAGTTTTTAAGCACATTGGAGTGAAAAAAGTACTGGTAGCTGCTTTACACTGGGGACTTGGACATGCAACCCGATGCGTGCCAATCATTGAGTGCCTAAAAGAAAACGGATTTGAGGTTATTATTGCTTCAGATGGCTCCGCGCTGAACTTGCTAAAAGCAGCATTTCCCGAACTGAAAGCAGTTGAATTGCCTCCATACCGGATTACCTACCGGAGCGAAAACATGTTTCTGAATGTGGCACGAATGCTACCGGGCATACTATCGGCTGTCCGTGAGGAAAACAAAGTCACTCGGCGTTTGGTGAAAGAGTATGGAATAGATGTCATCATTTCTGATAACCGCTACGGCTGCTATTCACCTGAATGTACCAACATTTTTGTCACGCACCAGGTCAATATTCAGACCGGTAATGCCTTGTCTGACCTAATCATCAGAAACTTCAACAAGGCCAGGATAGGCAGATTTGACCAGCTCTGGATTCCGGATGTTGAAGGTGATTCATCATTGTCGGGTATTCTGTCCCATCATTTTGGGAAAATAACTGTGCCCGTCAGCTATACCGGAATTCTGAGTCGGTTTAAAAAATGTACGGAGTATAGGCGGCAGGGCGTACTGGTGATTCTATCAGGACCGGAACCGCAGAGAACAATCTTTGAAGAATTGGTAATGAAACAGTCCGTGCAACTGGATGGCCAGGTAACAGTTGTGAGGGGCCAGGTTTCGGGAGAAATCACAAAAAGCATAAAGAGCAACATCACGGTTTACAACTACGCAGATGGTATTTTGCTGAATGAACTGGTTTGTAGTTCTGCAGTGGTGGTCGCAAGGTCAGGATATTCGACGTTGATGGATCTGGCCGTGACCGGAAGCAAGGCACTTTTGGTTCCTACGCCCGGACAGTCGGAGCAGATTTATCTTGCAAAACAACTTGGCGAGCAAGGTGTCTTTGAATTTCAGGAGCAAAAAAATCTTGATCTGCAAACGGGCATCGCAAGGGCTATGGACAGAAAAAAACCAGATATTAGTGCAGAAAACCGACTAAATGAGCTTGTAAAATTGCTTTTGAAACAATAATTGGCGCAAAACGAAATCAAATGGTGCAAGAAGAAAATTTCCAACTCAACAACCCTAAAGTCATCAATGCATGGGCAATGTTTGACTGGGCGAACTCGGTTTATTACCTGATTATTTCCACTGCTATTTTTCCCGTTTATTTTACGGGCATTGTTGATGACCACTTTTTAATATTAGGAATTCCGTTTTCTGATACCAGTTTTCTGGCCTTTTGCATTACCTCCGTCTATCTGGTGCTGGCCTTTTTGTCACCTATACTGTCGGGAATCGCCGATTATGGTGGCAACAAAAAACGCTTTCTACTGGCATTCACCTTGCTTGGTTCTTCTGCATGCATTTGTCTGTGGGGATTTCAAAACATGGGAACGTTGTGGGTCGGAATGACCGGCTATGCGCTTGCTACAATCGGCGCGGCGGGAGGACTGGTGTTTTACAATGCCTTTTTACCGGAAATTGTCAGTGAGGACAAATATGATGCGGTAAGTGCGCGCGGATTTGCCTTAGGCTATATTGGTTCGGTGATACTACTCGTTTTCAATCTGCTGATGATTGAAAAATTTGAAGTCTTTGGTTTTACTGACAAAGCTTCTGCAACCCGAATTGCTTTTGTCACAGTTGGATTGTGGTGGATGGGTTTTGCGCAGTACACCATCAGAAATCTGCCGGGTAACAAATCGGAAAAACCCATATGGAAATCAATTAACAAGGGTTATACTGAAATCCGGAAGGTTTTTAGTGCTTTACAGGGACAGGTGGATCTGAAGAATTTTCTTTTGTCCTATTTGTTTTATAACGCCGGCGTGCAGACTGTTATTTACATGGCTACGGTTTTTGCAGATAAGGAACTGCATTTTCAGACAGTAGATCTGATTATTCTGGTCCTGATAATACAGTTGATAGGTGCCATGGGAGCATATTTTTTTGCCTGGCTCTCCAAAAAATACAAGAACAAGGTGGCGCTCACGGTGACACTGGTTATCTGGGCGATGATTTGTGTTCTGGCTTCTTTCGTGGCAGATAAGGCACAATTTTACATCATCGGTATGTTTGTGGGGCTTGTCCTCGGGGGTGTGCAATCGCTATCGCGTGCTTCTTATGCTAAAATAATCCCGAAGCGCACAACCGATACTACATCCTATTTTAGTTTTTATGATGTGGTGGAAAAATGTTCCATTGTAATCGGGACCTTTAGTTTTGGAATTATTGAAAACATAACCGGTTCGATGCGGACCAGTGCGCTGGCATTGGGTATATTCTTTTTGGTGGGTATCCTATTGTTGAGGCGGGTGCATTTTCGGACAGGAACAGCGGAGTAGCCATTTCGACCACTTACCTTATTGATCCGTTAATTTTTGTTTGTTTTTCGTTGCGCTCAAGTTAAAAACTTGTACTTTTCGGTCTTAAGAACTATGTTTGTATTGGTGCAGTTCAGAAGTAGTAGGGTTTTAAATACTTTTCCGGCCAAAACCTCAAATCAAATCGTTTTACAAAAAGGTTTGCATTTTCTAAAACTATGAAACATTTCATTCTGATTTTTTCTCTTACGGCCCTTTTTTCTGCAGGCGCCAGTTGTGAAGTAAGTCCCAATTTTGCTCCAATTGCTGCAGCGCTAAGCAGTGGAAATGCCGATGCGTTGAGCAAATTTTTTGATTCAGAAGTAGAAATTACCATTTTTGAAAAAGCGGATAGTTTCAGAAAGGATGGTGCAGTGACGGTGATTCGGGATTTTTTCTCCAAAAACAAACCCAAGGCTTTCAGCCAGTTGCATCAGGGCGCTTCAAAGGGGAAAGATACCCAGTATTCCATAGGTGAATTGGCCACTGCTACCGGAAACTACAGAATCTACCTTTATATGAAGGTAGTCAATGACATGTACATTATTCAGGAAATAAGGATCGGAAAAAATTAAATTCAAACCCATACGCTGCAGCCCTCTGTACAATTGGTGCAGATATCGATTTGGTTCCGACCCGTCAGTATTCTGGAACGAAAGGAAAGGTAGGAGGGACCCTGCCATATTTCTCTGAATGCATTTTTTTTCAGATCACCCAGGCGGTGTTCCGCATCCTTGTCAAAACAGCAGGGAACCACTAGTCCGTCCCAGGTGATAACGCAGGCATGCCACAATTTCCAGCAATGGTTTAGTAGTTCGTTTTTTACCCGATACGTTCCGTCGGGCAATTTAGCATATCTTGAATACTTGTCGAGGCTTGGTATTAGCTCATTTCCATTTTCGAAATCGTACACCTGGGCTGTTTTCAGTTTCACCTCATCAACACCAATTTCATTTGCAAGTGCGAAAATTTCGGGAATCTGGTGTTCATTGGGTTTGACCACTAAAAACTGAAAAATGATGTGTGGGGTGTCAGATTTCATCTGCTTTTTCCATTTTACGATGTTTCTCGCACCCTGAAGCACATGCTCAAGGTTGCCTTCTTTCCTGTAACTTTCGTATGTTTCCTGCGTCGTTCCGTCTACGGAGATGATTAGCCTGTCCAGACCGGACTCCACGGTTTTCCGCGCGTTCTCATCGTTTAAAAAATGTCCGTTGGTGGAGGTAATGGTGTATATTTTCCGACTGCAGGCATATTTTACCATATCCAGAAATTTTGGATTGATGTATGGTTCGCCCTGAAAATAGAAAATAAGATACAGCAGATCTTTGCTTATGCTGTCAACGGTATCTCGGAAAAAATCCTCTTTTAGGTTTCCGGTTGGTCGGCTGAAAGCGCGGAGACCACTTGGACATTCCGGACAGCGCAGATTACAGGCCGTTGTGGGTTCGAAGGAAATGGTCATAGGCATACCCCACTGCACCGGTTTGCGCAGGTATTTTGTCACATAGAAACTGCTGACCAACTTCAGTACATTCAGACCGCGTCTGAATGTGATCTTGGACAAAAAATTCAGTGAATCTCGGAGGTATATCTTCATATTGATTTATCGTCAACCATTTTCCAGTCACCACCGGAATTTACGCGGTTGCCTGCTGTTCTGTAAACTGCATTTCATAAAGGGTTTTATAATGTCCATGTTCGTTCTGAATCAGTGCTGCATGTGTTCCCATTTCTACAATCTCACCTTTGGACAACACCATTACATTGGTGGCATGTCTGATTGTAGAAAGTCGGTGCGCAATAATGATGGAGGTTCTTTTAGACATCAGTTTTTCAATGGCAAATTGAATGACAGCTTCTGTTTCGGGGTCGATTGAGGATGTAGCCTCATCGAGAATCAGGATATCGGGATCGATAACGAGTGCCCGCACGAATGAAATCAGTTGTCGCTGGCCCATAGAAAGTGTAGCGCCCCGCTCCATTACCTGATAGTCGTATCCACCGGGAAGTCTTTCAATAAATTCGTGTGCACCAATCAATTTGGCGGCGGCAATTGCATTTTCTCTGCTGATTTTTTTGTTTCCGAGAGTAATGTTGTCCAAAACCGAACCGGAGAACAGAAAAACATCCTGTAGAACTACGGCAATTCTATCTCTCAGACACTGCTGACTCAGTTCGCGGATGTCGGTTCCATCGATTTTTATGCGCCCACCATCAATTTCATAGAATCTGCTCAGCAGGTTGATTATGGTGGTTTTTCCAGAACCTGTGCTGCCGACGATGGCAAGTGATTCCTGCGGTTGAATAGCAAATGAAATATCTTTCAATACAGGATGGCCTTTTGTGTAGGAGAAATCTACTTGTTCAAACTCGACAAGACCAGCGAAGCAATCTGCTGTACCGCTACCCGATTTTTCCAGGTTGTCGCTGTCTTCCAGAATTTTGAAAACCCGATCAGCTGCCACAAGACCCATTTGAAGGGTATTGAATTTGTCGGCGAGCATGCGGATGGGTCTAAAAAACATGGCGATGTAAACAGGGAAAACGACCAGCACTCCAATCGTGATTTCGCTTCTGAGCACTGCACCTGCACCATACCATACCATCAGCCCAAGTGCTGCGGCTGATAGTATTTCCACGACAGGGAAGAAAACTGCGTAGTAGAAAATACCATCGATGTTGGCTTTTGTGAGCGATTTGTTGATGCTCTGGAACCTCGATAATTCCTGTTGCTCGGCATTGAAAATCTGCACGGTTTTCATTCCGCTTATTCTTTCCTGCAAAAAAGCATTCATTCTGGCAACTTCTGAGCGGACCCTTTGGAAGGAAGACTTGACTTTTTCTTTGAAAATGTAACTCGCTATGATTAAAAAGGGCGCGGTCAGCAAACAAACAAGCGTAAGTTTCCAGGAAGTCAGGAGCATGAATAGCAAAACAAGTATTAGCGTGAGTATGTCTGCAGTAATGGTGATAATTCCCTCAGAAAATACGCTATTAATGGTTTCCAGGTCATTGATGGTTCTTGTGGTGGATGTGCCTATGGGATTGGTATCAAAATACTGCAACCGGAAGGAGGTGATGTGCTTGAAGACCCGTACCCGGAGGTCCTTTATGACATTTTGCCCCAGTTTATTGGTGGTCCATGTAAAGAAATAGAGCAGTAGGGCCTCGAGCATCAGTATTGCGAAAACAACGGCAGCCATAATGGTCAGTCCCCTGATATCAGATTTGCTGATGTTTTCATCCACCATCTTCTGAATGAGGTGAGAGCGTAAGGGAGCTAGTGGAGCAACGACAAGAGTAAGCGTAGCAGCGGTAAACAGCAGTGACCTGTGGGGCAGGGCAAGCAGCAGCACTTTTCGCAAAAGCGATAGATCTATTTGTTTTTGCTTCTTGGTTTCGGACATGTGTCTGAGTTAACGTTCGGAGCGCCTGAAGGTTCAGTAGCAGTTGACCTCATGAATTGTTGTCATTCCCGGATTGCTTGAATGGCAAAAATACGATAAAACTGCTCCCTTTTCCGTATTCGCTGATGACTTCGATCGACCCTTTGTGCGCGGTCAGCATGTTTCTTACATAACTCAAACCCAGACCAAAACCTTTGATATCGTGGATGTTTTCGGTCGGAACCCTGTAAAACTTGTCGAATATTAGTTTTCTGGAAGCAGGACTGAGTCCAAGCCCTTTGTCTTCAACGCTGATTTCGATTCCGTCCGAAATATTTCTGGTTCGTATGATAATTTCCGGATTCTCCGGTGAGTATTTGTTGGCGTTGTCCAGCAAATTGTGAATGATGTTCGAAATATGAGTGAAATCGCCTTCAATGACATGCCTTACGGCCAGGAGTTCTGTATGAATAAAACCGCCACGAGCCTCAACCTGCAGGGAGAAATTAGCCAGTGCATGTTCAATTATTTCGTTGATGTCGATTTCAGTAATTTTTAGTTGCAGGGTATCTCTGTCTAGAATGGCCATTTGCAGCACTTTTTCCACCTGCCCGTTCATCCTTTTGTTTTCCTGTTTGATAATATCGACAAAGCGCTTTACTTTATCAGGATTGGTGAGTATTGAAGGTGCGGTGATGGAATCAGCGGCAAGTGATATGGTTGCTATGGGTGTTTTAAACTCATGCGTCATGTTGTTGATGAAGTCATTTTTAATCTGATCCAGTTTTTTCTGACGGAAAATGACATAAATGGTGTAGGCAAAACAGAAGAGCGTTGTCCCGGTAAAAAAGATGGAGGCCAGCAATGTTTTCCAGACGGAAGACCAAAGATAACCGGTTTTATTGCTGAAATACAGGCTCAGAAACCCCGGTGATTTGTTGTCCTGCACTGAAAACAGGTCTACTTTATAGCGGGTAGTGTTGAGGTAATCAAAAGCTTGGGCCTGTACCGCATCCGGCGTCGGATTGTTGCTGTCGATAATGACGTAATGCCCGTTTTTAATGACAAAACCATTGGACTGGTTGGAAAAAATACCATGCTGAAATTCCACATTACCCAGTCCGACATTTTTCAATTCCTGATGGATTGTTTTGTCAAGTGATTCAGCGTTGATGCGCTCCTCTACAGGTTTTACTCCGAAGATTTGCTGGGCAAGCATGGTTTCTATCATGTTGTGGGAACGCCTGTATTCCTGCAACGACTGACCGTTTTCCATGTAGGCATGTGTGCTTCGATAGGTGCTGTCAAATGCTTCAACCTGTTCGGGGTCGAGTCCAAGGTCCAGAAACTCCTCATCGCTAATGACTCTGTCACCGGTGTTTTTGCGCAGCACAAAGTCGCTGATTTTAGATATTTTGTTGTTTTCCTCCTTCTCCAGCCTGTCGGCGACATGACGCAATGCTGCGAAAGCATTTTTATCAAACTGTTCCTTATTGAGGTTTACGGCATTGCGAATCCAGTAGATTTGCAAGCCAATACTTCCCAGCAAAGCAAAAGCCATTAAGACAATGATGGTCAGTATTGATTTCTTATTCATGTGCAAATTGGGTTAGGCAGAATAGTCCGCTCATTGTTCTCTCATCTCGTCATCATCATCGTCGCAGTGATAAAGCTTCTTGCTTTTAACAGGCACCGCCGTGGTTGGGCTACCACCTTTTTTTGCGAGAATCATTTTTTGAATAAGCCGCTCCTTTTCCTTCTGCAGACTCTGTTGTTTCAACTTGTCTTCAGCAACATCGTAAAATTTGATTCCTTCAACCAACGTCATTTCGGCCTTTGCGTAGATCGATAGTGGGTTGTCAGACCACAGCACCAGATCTGCTGCCTTACCGGTTTTGATACTACCTGTCCGGTCGGCGATGTGCAATAATTTTGCAGGATTCAAAGTGACAAATTTCCAGGCGTCTTCTTCTGAAACCCCTCCGTACTTGACAGATTTTGCAGCTTCCTGATTTAATCTTCGTGACATTTCTGCGTCGTCAGAGTTGATGGCAACGACAACACCTTCGCGGTGCATCATTGCGGCGTTTTGCGGAATGGCGTGGTAAACTTCCATTTTATAAGCCCACCAGTCTGAAAAAGTAGATGCTCCTGCACCGTGCTTTGCCATTTTATCGGCAACTTTGTATCCCTCCAGGATGTGTGTGAAGGTATTGACCTGAAAATTGTGTTTTTCTGCCACCTTCATCAGCATATTTATTTCACTTTGCACGTAGGAGTGGCAGGTGATGAATCTCTTTTTTTCCAGTATTTCCAGAATGGTTTCCAGATCAAGGTCTTTTCGGAAAGGTTTTCCTGAGTATTTCACTTTTGCGTACTCCTCGGCTCTTGTAAAGTAATCTTCATAGACCTGTTCTACGCCCATTCTGGTTTGCGGATACCTGATCCGTGCATGATCTCCGGCATTTGAGTGCTTCGGGTTTTCACCCAATGCAAATTTGATGAAACCATCCCATGCGGGAACTTTCATTTCCTCCGGGGAGTAACCCCATTTCAGTTTAATCAGCTGGTTTTGTCCGCCAATTGGATTTGCTGATCCGTGCAGCAAATGAACGGTGGTCACTCCACCTGCAAGATTGCGGTAGATGTTGATGTCGTCTGAGTTGACCACATCGCCGACTCGGACCTCGGCCGAACTTTCCTGTGAGCCCTCATTTACTCCCCTGCTGATGGCGATATGTGAGTGCTCATCTATGATGCCGGCAGTGAGGTGTTTTCCGGTTGCATCAATTTCAACGGCGTTTTTCTCTTTTAGGTTTTTGCCTACCCTGGCAATTTTTCCTTTGGAAACCAGCACATCACTGTTTTTCAGGATGCCTTCGGCTTCGTTCGTCCACACAGTTGCGTTTTTGAAAAGATAGGTTTCTGCCACAGGAAGGGTTGCGTTGCCAAATGCCATAGCCGGGTAGATGATTTCACCCCACGTAGAATCTTTTTTGGATGCATCCCCCTTTTTTGTTTCGGCGGGACTGTCTGATGTTTTTACCGCCGACCAGCTGATCCAGTTTCCATCAGCATTCTGTCCGCGACCGTCCCATTTGGAATCGCTGACGACACCGCTGAGGCGAAAGAATCTTTTTTCTTTTCCTTCCGGAGAAAAGGTCAGTGTTATCGTTCCGTTTCCAAGCTGGTAATCGCATTTGGTCTTGACCGTGTCGTTTTCAACGACCTGCATTTCGTATTTGTCAGAAGGACCACTTACACTTAGTTTGTACCTCGCATCTGCCAGGGCAAGTTCGTAATTTCCGTTCAGTACCGGGATATTCATATCATTTACGACAAAGGGTCTTCCCGACGTCCAGGTCTCGTATATTTTGGCGTCTTTGTTGAAAATATTGCCGGAGCTAATAAAGAAGCTGGCCACTTTACCGACATCCAGTGTTCCGGTGATGTTGGCAGCACCAACCATTTCTGCTGGGTTAATAGTCAGGGATTTCAGTGCCTGTTCCTCCGGAAGTCCATATTCCACTGCTTTTCTCAAAGCGGGTAGAAAGTCGCCGGTGTTTTTCAATCCGTGGCTGGTGAACGCCGTTTTTATGCCCTCTTTCACCAATCTGGCAGGATTGGAGGGTGCAATTTCCCAGTGTTTCAGGTCTGCAAAATCTACCTGAAGCGCATCATATGGATCTTCCACATCGTAAGCCTCTGGAAATTTAAGTGGGATGATCAGCTCCGCCCCGGTTTCCTTCAGTTCTTTCAGGCGTTTGTATTCATCTCCGCTGCCTTTGAAAATGTACTTGGTGTTGAATTCCCGGGCAATTTTGTTGGCGCGTAGGGCTTCCAGGACACCGCCGACAGCAAAAATCTGAGGCAGTTTCATATTGGAGTTCCAGGTTTCCAGCGAATTGTTGAACTCCTCTTTTTGAGTGGAATACCATTGTCCGTCATAATATGTCTGGCGAAGCAGCGCGATGCAGCCCATCAGCGAGCCGGGATAATCCTGCGTGGAACTTCCCTTATTGAAGGAAAAAAAATTTGCAGCATCCGGTTTCATAATAAGCTCGTGCTCCCGTAGTTCGGCTAGGGATACCAGTGCTCCGGTTCCTCTGGAGATGCCGTCAAACCGGTGGGCAACAACGGCTCCAAATCCTGCATTTTTGAGGTTTTTGGCCTTTTCCTGCTGGAAAGAGAAATTATCTTTGGCGTTAAACTCTGATTTCAAAGCCTCGTTCCATGCAAAGGAGCCCCTTTTGTTGCTCAGCATCTGCGGTCTTTGATCAGGGCTCTTGCCTTCTGCTTTGGGCTCCGGCATACCGTAATCACTGAAAAGATCGATAAATGCAGGGTAGATATATTTGCCCTTCAAGTCGATGACAGCGGCATCAGCAGGTATGGTAAGGTCAGAACCAATTGCAGCTACTTTACCTTTGGATATCAGCAGAGATGCATGGTCTATTTTTTCGTTCCAGGACTTATAAATGGTGGCGTTGATGAAGACAAATTTGCCATCTCTGTTGTCGGCAGGACCATTGGCGGGAAATGTCTGCTGGGCCTGCACGCCGTTGATCACCAACCCCAGAAAAAGGGGCAGAAGCTTTTTCATAATGTGAATATTTTGACAAATATAGAAATAGATTTTGTAATAAAAAATGTCTTAACTTTGTGCTGTTTTACACAAAATTACCAACCTAACCTATGTCCTGGATTGCCATAAAGCCGGATTCAGATTTCTCCATCCACAACATTCCTTTCGGAATTTTTACGAATCCTCAAACCCGGACTTTGCGTGTGGCGACGGCAATCGGTGATCATGTTGCCGACCTGAAAGTGCTCTACGACCTGGATTTCTTCAATGGAATTGAGTTGGATGATGTTTTTGAACAGGACTATCTGAATGACTTTATTGCGCTAGGAAAAGAGAAAACCTCGGCGGTGCGAAAAAGGCTGATTGAAATCTTTTCTAATCCCGATTTTATGGGTTCAAAATCCCTTTCGGCCTACTACCTGTTTCCGATGACCGAGGTGCAGATGCACCTGCCGGTAAAAATTGGTGACTATACCGACTTTTTTTCCAGTAAGGAACATGCGACCAATACCGGACTGATGTTCCGTGATCCGGCAAACGCACTGCTACCCAATTGGCTTCATTTGCCGGTCGGATACCACGGCCGCTCTTCTTCAATTGTTGTTTCCGGTACCGAGATCGTAAGGCCAAAAGGCCAGATGCTGCCGCCGGAAGGCGGTAATGTTCCTGTATTTGGAACCTCAAAAAGGCTGGATTTCGAGCTGGAAGTAGCTTTCGTGGTCGGTAAAGGTACTGCGCTGTCAGAAACCGTGAGTACAGATGATGCAGAAGACTATATTTTCGGTCTGACGCTGTTTAATGACTGGTCTGCGCGGGATATTCAGCAGTGGGAGTACGTTCCGCTGGGTCCATTCTTAGGTAAGAACTTTGCGTCAACCATCTCTCCGTGGATTGTCACCCTTGAGGCACTTGAGCCTTTCCGCACCCAGGGACCTGTTCAGGAACCGGCGGTTTTGCCTTACTTGCAGTTCAATGGTGCCCGCAATTTTGATATCGAACTGGAAGTTATTATTCAAACGGAACAGGGTTCCAGTAAAACGGTATGCCACTCCAACTACAAGTATATGTACTGGAACATGGCGCAGCAACTTGCACACCACACCATCAATGGTTGTAACCTGAATACGGGTGACCTAATGGCTTCGGGCACCATCAGCGGCCCTACACCCGATAGTTACGGTTCGATGTTGGAGATTTCCTGGAAAGGCAGCAAACCGCTGCTGATGCCCGATGGTACAGAAAGAAGATTTCTCCAGGATGGCGACACGGTAATCATGCGGGGATGGGGCGAAAAGAACGGCATTCGTGTAGGTTTTGGCGAAGCCAGTGGTAAAATATTGCCTGCCAGATCTTGAACCTGATTGCCGGTCCGCACAATATTGATTTTCACAAAAGCAGCCATTGCTTCAGAGAGATATTACGATGAAAAAACACAATTTCAATGCAGGTCCGGCTATTCTGCCCAAAAGTGTACTGAGGGAAGCTTCCCGAAGCATCCTCGACCTCCACCACAGCGGCCTTTCTGTACTGGAGATTTCCCATCGGAGCAAAGCCTTCGAATCCATATTGGAGGAGACCAAAAGTCTGGTAAAGGAGTTACTGAATCTCAGCGATGATTTTGAGGTACTTTTTCTTACCGGAGGGGCCAGTACCCAGTTTTTCATGATTCCGATGAATTTTCTTGCCGAACATGAGACTGCATGTTACACCGACACCGGCACTTGGGCAAAGAAGGCCATTAAAGAGGCATCAACATTTGGAAATGTAAGTGTTGTAGCTTCCTCGGCGGATCAAAATTATTCCCATATTCCCAAGAACCTGAAGTTTCCGAAAGGATCGAAATACCTTCACATTACCAGCAACAATACCATCTACGGCACGGAGGTTTTCAAATGGCCGAAAACAGATCTTCCTCTCGTATGCGACATGTCTTCTGATATCATGAGTCGGCCGATTCCATCCGAAAAATTCAGCCTGATTTATGCAGGTGCACAGAAAAACATTGGTCCGGCAGGAATGACCATGGTTATCATCAGAAAGTCTTTTCTGGAGGAGGCGATGGTGCGCGACAGAAAAATAGCGACAATGCTGGATTACCGCACACATGTCAAAGAAGGGTCAATGTACAATACGCCTCCGGTTTTTCCCATTTACGTATCCATGTTGACTATGCGGTGGATTAAGGCACAAGGCGGCCTTGTCGCTATGGAAAGAAGGGCGAAGCGAAGGGCAAACATGCTGTACCGGGAAATAGATGAAAACCCAATGTTTCAGGGGACGGTAGCCAAGGAAGACCGCTCAAGAATGAATGTGTGTTTCCTGGCTGCAACACCTCAGGCAGAGGCTATGCTCAGTGAATTGTGCGCTGCCAATGGCATCGAGGGATTGAAAGGTCACCGTTCAGTGGGTGGTTTCAGGGCATCCATGTACAATGCAATGGAAATGGGCAGTGTGCAGTTATTGGTGAATTTAATGAAGGAAGTCGCGGCCAAGTTAGGCTGATGGAATGGCTTCAGGAACGCAAACGAATGCTGCAGTTACCAGTATATATTTCCGGAAGATATCTCTTTTCGAGAAAATCGACCAACGTCATCAATATCATCACGGGTATTGCTACGCTGGGTATTTCAGTTGGTACGGCAGCGCTGATTCTTATTCTGACCGTTTTCAACGGTTTTGAAGACCTGATTAATGGAATGATGGGCAATTTCAATCCCGATGTCACCATAACACCTGCATCCGGAAAAACATTTACCGTAGATAGCTCCCGCATTCGTGCTTTGTACGAGATAAAAGGGGTCAGGGAAGTCGGACTGAGCCTTGAGGAGGTCGCCTTTTTCGAATATGCAAAAATGCAGGATTTTGGCATTATTAAGGGGGTGAGCAGAAATTTCGGCAGCATCGTAAATATTGATTCCACCATCCAGGAGGGCATTTTCAAAACCGAAGACCGTGACAACTACTATGCGGTAGTTGGAGCGGGCATGAGAAACAAACTGTCAGTCAATATTGAAAATCCGCTCGAGCCCCTGTCGGTCTTTATGGCAAAAAGTGAGGATACCGATGTTGCGGAACAACAGTTCAGACAGCAAGTTGCGATGCCAATAGGTACTTTTTCCGTCCAGCAGGATTTTGACAACCAGTACGTGATCAGCGCACTTGAAATGGTTCAGCGGCTACTGGCTAAAAAAGATGAAATCAGTGCCTATGAATTAAAACTCGAAAAACGCGACGACCGGAAAACAATTGATGCCATTCGGAAGGTGATGGGCAGTGAATTTGTTGTCAAAGACCGCTACCAGCAGAATGCCGCTTTTCTGAAAATAATGAATGTCGAAAAGTGGATGAGTTTTGCCATCGTCAGTTTGATGCTCATCCTTATCGCGTTCAACATGATTGGTTCACTTTGGATGATCGTTCTCGATAAAAAGAAAGATATTGCCGTATTGAAAGCACTCGGTATGCGTGACGGCAAAATCCGAAACATCTTTCTGTCTACAGGCCTGTGGATGGTCAGTATCGGAATGGCTGTCGGATTTGTACTTGCAGAAATTCTGTATGTCTATCACAAGCAGGTTGGTCTGATACCCGTTCCGGAAGGCTTTATGATGGAGAGCTACCCGGCCAGCATGCGGTCGCTGGACTTTCTGACCGTGGGATGTACGGTGGTTTTGATTGGTGTTTTGGCTTCATTTCCGGCAGCGCGGAAGGCGATGAGCATAAAGGCCGTTTTCAATGAGTAACAATTGTGCACATTTGGTGCACGTTTTTCTATTTCTTTACAAAGTAATCTTATGAAAAAACATATTGCAGACCTGTTAACCCTTGGAAATTTATTTTTTGGTTGCTGTGCGGTCGTTTGTATCCTGAATGCAGCGCCGACCGAGGCCTTTGGATTTCTGATACTGGCATTTATTGCTGACGCTTTGGACGGACAGGTTGCGCGCATGCTGAATACCACTTCTGTGTTCGGTAAAGAACTTGATTCTATTGCCGATACCGTTTCATTTGCCCTTGCTCCGGGAATGATCCTTTATGTTCTTTTGTGCAAATCTTTTGCGATGCACGCCGACTGGATGAAATACGGACAACAGGCTACGGGTATTGTCGTTCCTGCACTTGCAGCATTCCTCGTAACGCTTGCCGGCGCTTACAGGCTGGCAAAGTACAATGTGGATACGCGGCAATCAGACCGCTTTATTGGTGTGCCAACTCCGGCGAACACCCTTTTTGTGGCGGGGTTGCTATTGATTTATGCTACAAACCCTATGTTGGGTGATATAGAGCTGGGAAATCGGCTGCTTGACCCCTATCTGCTGTTTTCCCTGATTCCCATCCTGGCGTTCTGGCAGGTTGCGGAAATACCCATGATGAATTTCAGAATGAAGGGATTGGGCTGGGCAGAAAACAAATTCAGGTACATACTTCTGATTCTGATTCTGGCTGCATTTGTTGCTCTTGGAGACATTGCTGTAGCACTCATTACAGTGCTTTATGTTTTCGTTTCACTGGCAGAAAACCTCCTGACACGCGGAAAGTAAAGACCATTAGCGGAGGTCTGATAATCGTAATGGGCAACTGCCTGTGCGACATGCTGAAATCTTTTGTGGCATATACCCAAAATGTATTATTTAGGAAAAATAAAAATTAACTTTGCTCTGCCTAAGTTAATTTATCCTGATGAATATTAGTGAATTATCTCTCCGACGACCCGTACTGGCAATGGTGATGAGCATCGTCTTGGTGCTGTTTGGTTATGTGGGTTATAAGTTTTTGAGTCTTCGGGAATTTCCGGCCATTGATCCGCCGATTGTCACTGTGCGGACCAACTACACGGGAGCCAATGCGGAAATAGTTGAAAGTCAGGTGACCGAACCCCTCGAAAAAGCCATCAATGGTGTACCTGGGATTCGATCAATATCTTCACAGTCGCTGTCCGGCTCATCTACCATTACTGTTGAATTTGAGTTGGGTATAGAAATGGATGCCGCCGCCAGCGATGTTCGCGACAAGGTCAGTCAGGCACAGCGCAACCTCCCTCAGGATATTGATGCGCCACCCACCACACAAAAATCGGATGCCAACAGCGACCCCATTATTATTCTTGGTGTTCAGAGCAAAAACAGGTCAATGCTTGAACTCAGTGACTATGCAGCAAATGTACTGGTAGAGCGCTTTCAGACCATTCCGGAGGTCAGCGGGGTAAATATTTTTGGCGAGAGAAAATACGCCATGCGGCTCTGGATGATTCCCGAAAAAA
Organism: Lewinellaceae bacterium; assembly: GCA_947459655.1. Classification (GTDB taxonomy): domain Bacteria; phylum Bacteroidota; class Bacteroidia; order Chitinophagales; family Saprospiraceae; genus CANHEE01. The sequence continues at coordinate 27,553 of CANHEE010000001.1, read as the reverse complement.
TGAACGCATTCAACCTGACCATGCGCGATGTTCAGCAGGCACTGAACCGGGAAAACGTAGAGTTGCCGGCAGGAAAAGTGTCGGGCAGCATGACAGAACTCAATATTCGGACAACCGGCAGGCTTTCAACAGAGGAAGATTTTCGGAAATTGATCATCCGGGAAGACAGCAATGGCATCATCAGGCTTGAAAATGTGGCCGATGTGGTGCTGGGTCCTGAATTTGAGGAAAACTCCTTCCGACTCAATGGGGCGGTCAATTGCGCACTGGCCATAGTGCCTCAACCCGGATCAAACTACATCAGAATAGCAGATGAATTTTACAAACGGCTGGAGGAGTTGAAAAAAACCAGTGCCGATGATCTGGAACTGACGGTAGTCATCGATGTAACCAAGAATGTGCGAAGGTCGCTCAGTGAGGTACAGGAGACACTGGTCATTGCATTTGGGCTTGTCGTTTTGGTCATTCTTTTTTTCTTCAGAAATGTCCTCATTGCCGTTCGACCTTTGATAGATATTCCTGTATCGCTGATTGCGGCATTTTTCATCATGTACATAATGGGTTTTTCCATCAATGTGCTCACGCTACTCGCCATCGTATTGGCAACGGGACTGGTGGTTGACGATGGAATTGTGGTGACAGAGAATATTTTCCGTAAACTCGAAGAGGGGATGCCCATTCGGAAGGCAGCCCTGGAGGGGTCCAGGGAGATATTTTTTGTTGTCATTTCGACATCGCTGACGCTGGCAGTGGTGTTTCTTCCGGTTATCTTTCTGCAGGGTTTTGTAGGATCTCTTTTCAAGGAATTTGGAATCGTGGTTGCTGGTGCAGTACTTATTTCTGCATTTGTGTCCCTTACACTGACACCTGTACTCAACGTTTTGATGCAGCGCAGGAATTCGGGGCATGGGTGGTTATATGAAAAAACAGAGCCTTTTTTCAAAGGCATGGAAAATGGTTATCGCAAGTTGCTGGCCGCTTTTCTGAAGGTGAGATATGTCGCGTTTGCCATTATCGTCCTTTGTTTCTGGATGATTTATCATTTCATGGGTGAGCTGCAGTCAGAATTGGCGCCGCTGGAAGACAGAAGCAGTATACGTTTTTCATTTACCGCACCTGAAGGAACTTCTTTTGACAGGATGGACAAATATGTGGACAAAGTCACCTTATTTTTGAGGGATTCCATTCCTGAAAACCGCTTTGTGTTTGGTTCTGCGAACAATCCTTTTTTCGGAACGGGAGCCAATTCAGGTTTCGGCCGCATGGTACTGGTAGATCCCGATGATCGTGGCCGTTCACAGATGGATGTGGCCAACTACTTAAACAAGCGTTTGGCTGCATTCAACGAAGGTCGGGTATTCTGCATACAGGAGCAGACGATTTCTGCGGGCGGTATCGGCGGCAGGGGAAGTCTTCCGGTACAGTATGTCATCCAGAACCAGGATTTCAAAAAAATTGAAGCGATTTTACCGCAGTTTTTGGCAGAGGCCCGTCAAAACCCTGTCTTTCAGCAGGTTGATGTGAACCTTAAATTCAACAAACCGGAACTGGAGGTAAAAATTGACCGTCTAAAGGCGCGGGATCTGGGCGTCAGCGTGGCAGATGTGTCAGAAGCTTTGCAGGCATCACTTAGTGGCAGAAGGGCTGGCTACTTTCTGATGAACGGAAAGCAATACCAGATTATCGCACAAGTCAGCAGAGAAAACCGCGATGACCCATCAGATTTCAACCGTATTTACGTTAACAATAGCAGAGGGGAACTGATACCTTTGAGTAGCGTGATTAACGTTCGCGAAACTTCTGCTCCACCGAGTCTGTTTCATTACAACAGATACAAAAGTGCAACTGTCAGTGCATCACTGGCTGCGGGCAAAACCATAGGAGACGGTGTAGATGCCATGAAACAAATTGGCGACAAATTGCTGGATGCTTCTTTCAGCAACGCACTTAGCGGTCCCTCACGAGATTACGCGGAAAGCAATTCAAACACCAATTTTGCTTTTTTACTTGCTCTCCTCCTGATTTATCTGGTTCTGGCAGCACAGTTTGAAAGTTTTATTGATCCGCTTATTATAATGATTACGGTTCCACTGGCACTTGCCGGAGCGCTACTGTCGCTTTACCTTACTGACAATACCATCAACATTTTTTCACAAATCGGTATGATTATGCTTGTTGGTCTGGTGACCAAAAACGGTATTCTGATTGTGGAATTTGCCAACAAAAAGCGGGAGTCCGGAGAAAAAATACAGGAAGCGACCCTGAATGCCGCTGCGCAAAGGCTGCGGCCCATATTGATGACTACGCTGGCCACTGCCCTGGGTGCCCTACCTATCGCATTGTCACTTGGAGCGGCAGCGACAAGCCGAATTCCGTTGGGTGTGGTTATCGTCGGTGGACTCAGTTTTTCCCTATTGCTGACCTTGTTTGTGATTCCTGCGGTTTACACTTTTTTCAGCAGGAAGCGCAGCCACGAAATGCAATAATTTGTTCACCTCAAATACGCATTGAAGTATGCATACTTTTGTAGACTATTTTAGCCATGTACCATCTGCGCACCGCTTTGCTATTCTGATGGGTGGTATTGTTTTTTTCTGGATAATTGAAGGCGTCATTCCATTGCAGCTGTTGCAATATTCCAAATGGAGGCATGCCAGCATCAATTTGTTTTTTACCTTAACCACTGTGGTGGTTAATTTTGGATTTGCGGGGATGATGGTTCTGGCGAGCGATTGGTCAACAGCACGGCATTCCGGTTTGTTGAATTGGGTTGAGATGCCTGGATGGTTGTACTTCTTAGTCGGTTTTTCTCTGCTCGATTTGATCGGAGCCTATCTGATACACTGGCTTGAGCACCGTATAAAATGGATGTGGCGTTTTCACCTTGTACACCATTCTGACCGCAATATCGATACCACTTCAGCAAACCGGCATCATCCCGGAGAAAGCGTTTTTCGTGCCGTTTTCACCATACTGGCTGTTTTGATAATAGGTGCACCCATTTGGCTAATCATGTTGTACCAGTCCATGTCTGCGTTGTTGTCTCAGTTCAACCACGCCAATGTTTCACTGCCCGACAAGTTGGACAAAATGCTCAGCTGGGTAATTGTTTCACCCAACATGCACAAGGTTCACCACCACTACGTTCTGCCGCTTACCGACACCAATTTTGGCAACATTTTTTCTATTTGGGATCGCATTTTCGGAACCTATGCCGAGGTAGAGCGGGTGCAGGATCTGGTCTATGGGATAGATACGCACATGGATGCGTCGGAGTGTGATACCATGAAGGGTTTGTTGACGATGCCTTTTGGCGCATACCGACCTCCGGTGGGCGCAAAGTTTCAGTCAAAAAAGTCTGATGAACTCTGATGTTGAAAAATGTGCAGAAAGGAATGAAAAGAAAACTTCGCTTCACCCTGTTGCAGCTGGTATTTGTATGCTTCGTGATTTGCGGGTGGAAAATGTACCAACTCACGGAATCTGAATCACTTTGGGGATATTGGACCCTTGGTTTTTTGGCATCAGGCTGGTTGAGCTGGTTGCTTTTTTCCGTAAAAATATACGTCATCAACGGAAACCATAGGTGGTTTTATCTTTCACTGCTCAGCGGTCTTCTTTTTGTTGCCGGTTTTCCGAATAGTCCACTGACTCCATTACTTTTTTTTGCATTTGTTCCGCTACTCATCATTGCCGATGAAATTCGTGACAGCAAGGTAGTCAACCCCAGGCGCGTCCTCATGCGCTACACTTTTAATGCATTTGTCATTTGGAACATCGGTTCTACATGGTGGGTGAGCAATGCGGCTATTTTTCCCGGACTGATTGCCAACTTCCTGAATGCGCTTCTCATGTGCATGCCTATTCTGTTGTATTTCATATTGCGTCAGCGACTCTCAAAAGTTTTGTCTGCGCTGGCTTTTGTCAGCCTTTGGCTTAGCTGGGAGTACCTGCACCTCAATTGGGAACTGAGCTGGCCATGGCTTACGTTGGGAAATGCTTTTGCCCGTTATCCGTCTTGGGTGCAGTGGTATGAGTATACCGGTGTCGCTGGTGGCAGCTTGTGGGTACTCTTGATGAATGTGGCTATTTTTGAGCTGACAAAAAGTGTGATATCGGTCAGGCGGTTAATTTTGCCGGTAATAATGGTGTCTACACCCCTATATTTGAGTTTTCTGATCAAATTAAATGTTGCCGATTATTCAGGCAAAAGCGTTGAAGTTTGTGTCGTTCAGCCCAATTTTGAACCGCATTATGAAAAGTTCAATATACCGGATGAGGTCCAGTTGCAGCGCTTTATGGATTTGTCTCTGAAAAGCATTGACTCATCCACGAACTATCTGGTTTTTCCAGAAACCAGTTTTGGCTACTGCAATGTGGACAACTTGAACGCTTACCCGGTCATTCAAAGTTTGTCTGGTTTGACCGACAGTTTTCCGCGGTTAAATATTGTGTCGGGAATGGACCTTTTTAAATTGTACCAGCCTGGCCCGGGTTTACCCAAAAGTGTTCGCAAAACAGGGCGTGGACTGATGGAAATATACAATGGTGCGGTGCAGGTTGGCAAAGGACAAAGTGAAATACCCGTTTACAAGAAGGGAAAAATGGTGCCGGGTGCGGAGGCCTTCCCCTTCAGGGATTTTCTCGGTTTTCTGGAGCCCCTTTTTCACCGCTTTCAAGGAACAGTTGAAGGTCTGGGAACGCAACCTGAGCGCAGTGTTTTATACAATACCGACAGCACAGTAGCCATTGCTCCGCTTATTTGTTACGAATCTGTCTATGGTGAATATTGTACTGATTATGTAAAGAAAGGAGCAAAGGCACTTTTCATCATGACCAATGATGGTTGGTGGGACGATACACCGGGCTACCGGCAGCACCTCGCATTTGCCTCGTTGAGGGCAATCGAACTGAGGCGGGCGATTGCACGATCGGCTAATTCAGGTTCTTCAGCTTTCATAGATATCTATGGCAACATACACCAGGCGACGACATACAATAGTTGTGCAGTGATCAAAGACAATGTTGAACTCAGGGAAGATGTAACTTTTTACGTCAGATTCGGAGATTATATTTTCAAAATCGCCATTGCGTTACTGCTTCTTTTACTGATAAGATTTGGTGTAACTTTAATAAAAGGTTAAAACTTCTGTTTGCATTAAACGTGGTTGCTTTGCGCGTGTCTTAGAGCCATTCATTCACCAAACACACCATTGTTATGAAAGTCAAGTTGTTTTTTGTACTCATCGCTTTTGCCACTTTTTTCAACAACGCAGAAGCACAATCTCACCTGCAGCGCAATGGTATTTCGCCACGGGAGGCGCGCATCCTTCGTCATCAGAAAAAAGCACTTGCTACCAACAGGGCAATCGCAAAGGCAGATGGCCGAATCAGTCCTGCGGAAAAAAGAATTCTAAAAAAGGAAAGACGAAAAATGCACAGAAGGGCAATGCGGATGCGTAGAAATTAAGCGTGGGTGCAGGAGATTCTACGATTCTGCTTAATCTTTATTCCTCCTGCACTACTATTTTAGTCCAATTTATTCTGTCCACAGTTGTAATGCGTGAATGCTTGCAAGCTCACTAGCGCATTATTTTCCAATCATAACGAATCCAAAACCAAACATTGTTGCTACTAAGGCAAGGTGGATTACCAGAACTGCTTTTTGCCAGGTTGGCCTGCTATTCCATTTTTGTTCTGAATCAAATGGGTCGAATGCAAGTCCAATTCCGAGCGAAGCGGCAGCTTGCAAATAGTCTTGAATGAACAGCGCTTGATATAAGCCTAAAGTCAAAAAGCCTGAGTAAAGAAATTTATTGAAAGGAGTGTTCATATTTTCTTAATTTATTTTGACAAAAAACCAGTGCTTGAACCACGAAGTACAGTGCTGGGAAATTATTTACCACTCCATGCGTCCACAATGCCTAATTTGATTTCGGTGTAATTTGTAAAAAGCCAAACTATTAAGGTAAGGAGAAGGATTGTTTTCCAATGTGTTTTTACTAACGTTTTTAAGTCATTTATTAATCGGTTCATATTTGTGATTTTTATGTTGAAATTAATTTCATAAGGTATGGGGTCTGGTGATTTAGCGCATTCTGAAAAGTCCGAGTTAACTATTTTACTGATTACTTTTAGCGAATAACGACTTGGTTTTACTTTGTTACTTTCAATTCTTTGAATTGTTCTTAGCGTTAATCCTGCTTGTTCAGAAAGTTCTTTTTGAGAGATATTCAAGCTCGTTCTGATCTCTTTCAATCTTGTGCCGAATTCCATTTGCAAATATGAAATTTGTGAGTGAATAAATTACTGACAGATATGCGACATTTGGACGACATCTTAATAAAGTAAAAATAAAAAAACGTAATGAGGTTAGTCAATAATTGCTGGAATAATTAGAATTTGCTCTTAATCTAAATATTCAACTCTTTTTGCTTACAAAAGGTCTTTGGATAAATTGAGCCTACTGTGGTCTGATGACTTCTTGGTTTTTATCTGGCAAAAAGGCACTTGCCTTCTCAAGTGCACAGAATTTCTCCAAGGGTATTTTTAATGGTAAATGCAGAAAAGCTGCTTGGAGGATTGCTTTTAGCCATTTTTTCCATCATTCTGAAGATAAAATTCAACTAAAAAATTTGCCTTGCAAGAAATCAAAATTACCTTTGTCGGGCCATGAAAAGCAATCCTGGAAAGACCTTTTCCAAAAGATCAGAAAACAGAACAGATACGATATTACCCCCTTTTACCCCCCTATTTTTGTGTCTACGCTGTGATTACATTGTTGCCCTAAAACCCGCGGCAATCTTGGTCGCAAAACACAAATGATTTTGTGAAAAAATCAGGTCAACCCAGTGGAATACTTTTCACTATAGTAGCTGCTTCTGCAATTTTCTCTCTTGTGCCAACATCAATCCACAAATCATCGTTGTGTTCAAATCCTACAATCAGTTCGTGTTGAGCGGCTTGCAGATAAGTGTCAATAATGGAGAAAACGACTTTGTCTTTTGGAAAATACCGGAATATGGCAGGATTTACGATCTGGAAGGCACTAAAAGCGTGCATTTTCAGATCTTTTTCTGAGGTTCTGCAAAGTCGCACCTCACCTTTGGTTGTATTCAACCATCCGCTTAAAATTCTCTTTTGGTCAAAAAGCAGGTATCTTGATGACTTCCGTTGCTGAACAGCCAATGTAGCGATTGCAGAAGTTGAATGGTGAAAGGCAGCAAGTGCCTCAATGTCGATATTGCTTAGGATATCCGTGTTACAAATCAAAAAAGGTTGTCCGTCACTGAAAAACCAGCCGGCCTTTTGAAGTCCCCCGCCGGTATCCAGCAGCAGCTCGCGTTCGTCAGAAATGGTTATTGATATGCCAAAATTGTCATTTCTCTGCAGGAATGCCTCAATCTGGTCAGCCAGGTAGTGCACATTGACAATGATCTCTTTAATTCCGAAAAGCTTCAGTCTTCGGATGACCAGTTCGAGGAGCGGGGAGCCGTCAACTTCAACCAGTGCCTTTGGTATGCTGTCGGTTAGTGGCTTCATCCGTGTACCCAGACCGGCCGCAAAGATCATTGCTTTCATGACGCAGTATTATTTTTTTTCGCCGGATTTTTTCTTCTTTTTGTAGCTGGTGAACCAGTACGATGCGGTTACACCGCCAAAAACGTACCAGTCATTGTTGTTCGGGTCTGCCGACTCGCTGACTCCATCAAGGTAATCGGTGAAAGGAAGGTGCGAGGAAAATTCAATGCCGAAAGTATAGTTTTCATTCCAGTCGTATTTGTAACCAACACCGAAGGGAATCATATAATTGAAGACCGACTGCCTGGACTCGAAATACTTGGTTTCCTTTGCATCCTCAGACAAACCTTTGGCTTTCGGATTGAACTTTACCGCTCCGATTCCGGTAAAAATATAGGGTGTACGAACAGGTCTGAAAGCACCTTTTTTATTTTGCCGGCTCTTGCCGAAAATGTCGTATTCAATATTGATGCCACCCTCCAGAATACGGGTAGAAAAAGAATAACCCCTAACGACCCGGTCATCAAAATTGGCATCCGAACCGGACAGCTTTCCAAAGTACACATTTGATTTAATCGTAAGTTTATTGCTTAGTGTGTAGCGAAAAAACCCTCCATAAGCGAACCTGGATTCTTTTGGGAGCACCTGGTATTTGACAATGTCGCCCTGGTAATTGGAAACACCGGTAAATAGTCCGGCAGAGATGTTTTGGGCATGTAAATCACAGCATGTGCCGCTCAGCAGCAATTGGAATATCAGTAATGCCTTTAATTTCATTGCAGTTGGTTTTGTTATGAAAATTACTTGCTGTAAATGGCGGCGACATGATAAAATCTGGTAAAGTTCAACTGGCTGTTATGCAAAATTAACTTAATATCTCAAGTAACAAAATGAAATCCTGAGATTATGGCCAGAAGCCTTATTCAGCTATGTTTCCCTCAAGAATGTATGGCTTCAGGTAATTCCTGAATAAGCAGGCCATTCAAGAGCCGGGGTTCAAAGAAAGTGGACTTTGGCGGCATGATATCATCATCATCCGAAATGGTCATCAGATCATCAATGTCTACCGGGAATAGACGGAATGCCACCCCACCGAGTGACATTTTCGCCAGAGCCGAAGCACTTCTTTTGCCTTCAACATAGCTGATGCGCTTATCGCTTCGAATGTCTTCCACTCCAAGTGCCTCGTGTAGAATTTTGTCGTTTAATATGTCCACATCCAGCACAACATGTCTGTTTGTGCGATAGGCTTCTGTCAATGAATCTTTCCAACGCCAGCTGGTCCAGTTGCCATTGACACACATCGACCATTCGCCCTTTCGGGTCGGTGCATTGCCTGGTAGCTCAATCTTGTCTGCGTATGCTGAAACACCATTGATAAGCACTGATTCTTCAATGTCCGCATTCCTGAAAACCCTGTGGAAGGGTTTGACCAGTAACTGACTATCTGCAAAAAATGCACAGAGCGCTTCGTCAAATTTGTCCTTTCCGTTGTAGGGTATATTGTGGTCAAGGTGCAGATTTGAGGTCAGGCGGTGATGCCCATCGGCAAGATAACAACAGGGAATATTTTTCTCAAAGAGTTTTTTTATGGCTGCGATGACGGTCGAATCGGTCAGCTGCCAGAAGCGATGCTTTTGTCTGATTTTATCAAAAGTCACTTCAAACATCGGTTGGGAGTTGCTCCGGATACCGACAAGGGTTTGGTCAATTTCATCAGAGTGTCTGTAGGTAAGCAGTATGGGTTTAACCATGGCCTTTCTCCGAAGCAAAAGGTCCATCTGCACTTTTTCTTTTTCATGGATAGTATTTTCGTGCTTTTTGACCTTTCCTTCCCGGTAATCATCAAGATCGAGGGCAGCTACTACGCCGGTATGACTTGAAAATCTGGTCTGTATTTCGTACACATAGATTGCATCAACACCGGTTTTTTTGAACATTCCGCTGTCATTGTATGTGAGATAATTTTTCTTGACAGAGTTAAAGAAAGCTTCGTTTGGAGTTATTTTTTTTAAATCGGGGATGATTGCCGGAAACGGAATAATTCTCATTAAAATCGGTTGTCAATGCGTAAATAATCTCTCGCAAATTACGGAATTAATATCTAAATACTTTAAACTTGCAGTCAAATAAAAATCAATTTCGATGTTGCATATTGACCCGAAAACGCTGGCTACGAAAGACCTTCACCAATTTATCGTAGGTGCTGTGGCGCCACGACCAATCGCCTGGGCCAGCACCGTAGACGAGGAGGGTAATCCCAATCTGGCACCCTACAGTTTTTTCAATGCCTTTAGCTCCAATCCGCCCATCGTGGTTTTTTCTTCCAATCGTCGCGTGTCAAACAACACCACCAAAGATACCCTTCACAACATCGAAAAAACAGGAGAGGTTGTGATAAACATGGTAAACTACCCGCTTGTCAGACAAATGGCGGTGACGGGAGTGGAGTTTCCCAGAGAGGTGAATGAATTTTCCAAGGCTGGTCTGACCATGCTGAAATCGAATCTGGTTGCGCCGTTTCGGGTAAAGGAATCGCCTGTGCAGTTTGAGTGTAAACTTGAAAAAATTATCCCCCTGGGTGATAAGGGCGGTGCCGGCCATCTGATCATCTGTAATATCGTCATGATACATATCGATGAAAATGTACTTGATGCCAATCAACGGATAGACCCTCACAAACTGGATCTTGTGGGCCGTCTCGGTAGGGCGTATTATACCCGCGCAAGCGGAGACGCCATATTTACCGTTGCTCAAACCCAGACTGATATTTGCATCGGTTTTGATGCGCTTCCAGATGCCATCCGAAACAGCAAGGTATTGACAGGAAACAACATAGGTTACCTTTCTGGTCTGCTGGAACTTCCTTCCAAAACCGATGTTTTGCAACTGAAAAATACAGATGCGAGGGCAGCAAAAGTACTTGCTGCTGGTGGCAATGTTGTTGCTGCCTTGCAGGAATATGCCAAAGAGTTGCTTGATGCCGGTGATTTCAAAACCGGGACTGAAGTTGCTTTTCTGAGCGCATGGCTCTGATCTTCCTGATTTCGTCTTAATCAGCATCATTCAGAAAAAAAACCTAATTTTGTGTCACAAAACGGATGGATTTCAGCGTTATCCATCCCGACACTTGCATTTTTCCCCCGAAATCCTGAACCTTTGTACTGTTTTTTTGTCAGGAATGGTGGATCTTTAACAAGACTATAAAAAGATGTTTCCAAAATATGATGTCATAGTTGTCGGTGCAGGACACGCAGGTTGTGAAGCCGCAGTTGCTGCGGCCAATCTCGGTTCAAAAGTTCTGCTCGTGACCATGAATATGCAGACCATTGCACAGATGAGTTGTAATCCTGCAATGGGCGGCGTGGCTAAGGGACAGATTGTTCGGGAAGTCGATGCACTCGGTGGTTATTCTGGGATAGTGACAGATCACACCATGCTGCAATTTAGGATGTTGAACCTGTCCAAAGGTCCTGCCATGTGGAGTCCGCGGGCACAAAGCGATCGCATGCGCTTTGCTGCAAAATGGCGCCAGATGCTGGAAGAGCACGAAAACATCGATTTCTGGCAAGACATGGTCGTGGGACTGAAAGTAAAAGACGGTCGAGCCAAGGGCGTTTACACAAGCATGGGACTCGAAATTGAGAGCCATACTGTCGTGCTAACCAATGGTACTTTCCTGAACGGCATCATACACATCGGAGAAAAACAGCTCGGTGGCGGACGTGCCGGCGAAAAGGCAGCAAAAGGCATTACCGAGCAGCTCGTGGAACTGGGCTTTGAAGCGGGCCGGATGAAGACTGGAACACCGCCAAGGATTGATGGTCGCAGCCTTGATTATTCAAAGATGGAACAGCAGCACGGTGATGAGCCTGCCGGAAAATTTTCTTTTACCGATACGCCAAAACCGGAAAAACAACTGCCCTGTCACATTACCTACACCAGTGCAGAAGTTCATGAAGTACTGAAAACAGGATTCGATAAATCTCCGATGTTTGCGGGCAGAATCCAGGGTCTTGGACCCCGTTATTGTCCGTCGATAGAAGACAAAATAGAGCGATTTTCCGACAAAGACCGTCATCAGTTGTTTATCGAGCCGGAGGGTTTTGACACCTGCGAAATCTATGTCAATGGTTTTTCTTCCTCTTTGCCGGAAGAAGTACAGTTTAAAGCGCTAAGGAAGATCGTCGGCTTTGAGAACGCCCGAATGTTCAGACCGGGTTATGCCATTGAATATGATTATTTTCCACCTACGCAGCTCGATCTTACACTCGAGACCAAACGGATAAAAAATCTGTTTTTTGCCGGACAAATCAATGGTACAACCGGTTATGAGGAGGCTGCATGTCAGGGTATGATTGCGGGCTACAATGCGGCACTGCTGGTTCGAGGTGAAGATCCGTTTATCCTGAAAAGATCGGATGCATACATGGGTGTGCTCATCGATGACCTCGTAAATAAAGGCACCGAGGAGCCATACCGGATGTTTACCTCCCGAGCAGAATTCAGAATTTTGCTTAGACAGGACAATGCAGATATCCGCCTGACCGAAATGGCTTACAAAATGGGCGTGCGGGGTACCGATGAGCGAATGGACAGGGTACGGAGAAAGGTTGCCGCGGCAGACGAAATCTCCGCATTCTTCATGGAGAATAGCGTAACGCCCGACCAGATCAATCCATACCTGGAAAGTATCGGTTCGGCTACGATCAAGCAAAAAGTCAAGCTCTATCAGATACTTTCAAGGCCTCACATCGGCATCGAAGATCTAAAGAAAAACCTGTTCTGGCTGGAGCGTTACTTGAAGTCATTTGACGCTGAGTTTGTTGAACAGGCTGAGATCCACATGAAGTACGAAGGCTACATTCAGAAAGAGCAGGAGATGGCAGATAAAATGAACCGCCTGGAGGATGTTTTCCTGAAAGAAGACATGGACTATCATGCTTTGCCTTCTCTGTCGATGGAAGCCAGACAAAAACTAACCAGGCAAAAGCCGAGAACGATTGGTCAGGCCAGCCGAATCAGTGGCATCACGCCGGCAGATATTTCCGTTTTGCTAATCCACGTTGGAAGATAATTCCAAAAACCAGCTTTTTTTATTGAAGCACCGACCACGCTTCCTCCACCGTTTTGACCGGCGCCTTGCAAGACTGGTTGACGCAGATGTAAATATTGGCATCCTCTTCAAACATTTTTCCCTTGAAATGAGGGTTTTCAATGCCTTCGCGGGTAGCGGCCAGTACAACGCAGGGTCCCAGAAAGTTTTGCTGTAGGCGTATGGCTTTTTCAGCAGCATTTTTTCCTGTAATGACAATTTCCCGGATGCCTGAACCTACCCAAAGCATCGCAAGCGTCCATTTTGAAAAAGATGTAGGGAATCGACCTGCAGCATCTTTCACGCTGAGCAGCATATTCGTAGCCACCTCTTCGTATTCCGAATTTTCAAGCAAATGCGAAAGTTTCAGCAGGTTCAAAGCCATTGTCGAATTGGCAGATGGAACTGCTGCGTCGTAGACCTCCTTTTGTCGCAGCACCAGATCTTTCTGGTTTTCGGCGGAAAAAAAGAACATACCATTTTCTTTGTCGTGGAAATGGTCAAAGACATATTTTGTTAGTGCTGCCGCTTTTTGAAGGTATCTATGGTCAAATACAATCTGATAAACATTGATCAGGGCTTCAATCACAAAGGCGTAATCCTCCAGATTTGCGTGATATCTGCATACACCGGCCCGGTACGTATGGTTCATTTCAGCTCCCCAAACGGTAAACCGCTGCAGAAGAAAATCAATATTTTTCTGTGCAAATTTTTTATAATCATCGACTTGCAAACTCAGATAGGCCCGGCAATATGCTGTACACATCAGTGCATTCCAGGAGAGCAGAATTTTATCATCGAGGCTCGGATGAACTCTCTTTGCTCGGATGTTGAAGAGCCGATTCATATTTTGCTTCAGTAACGCCCTGTCAACAGTCATTCCCGGCATTGCTTTGTGGAGGATGTTCGTTTCTTCCCAGTTTCCCTCCTCGCTGACGCCAAAATACTGCACAAATTCTTCCCACCCGTTTTGAATGTTGGCTCTGATTTCAGCGTAATCCCAGACGTAGAATTTGCCTTCGACGCCTTCTGAGTCAGCATCCATTGCGCTATAGAATCCGCCCTCTTCTGAGGTCATCTCCCGATTGACCCATTCCAGTGTTTCAATGATGGTTTCGCGGAAGCGTGCAGCTCCGGTCAGCGAGTATGCTTCTGATAAAACAGTCACCAGCAGTGCGTTATCGTACAACATCTTTTCAAAATGGGGAACGAGCCACGCGCTGTCGGTTGCATAACGGGAAAAACCACCGCCAATCTGGTCGTAAATTCCGCCTTCCGACATCTTATCCAGCGACAACAGCGCATGATGCAATGCATCGGGATTGCCGTTTAGATGGTGAAACGCCAGAAGGAATTGGATGCTCATCGTCGCAGGAAATTTAGGCGCGCCACCGAATCCACCATACTGCTGGTCAAAACGGGATTTAAGGTGGTCAAAAATCTGTGCAGACAGCTCGTATCCGAAAATATTTTCCCGGGATGTTCCTTCGATATTGTTCTGGATGAAGCCCCCGGCGTTTTTTTGCATGTGGGCCATCAGTTTTTCTGCCTGACCGACGACCGTTTCTGGTTGTTCGCGGAATGCTCTTGAGATGTTGATTAAAACTTGGTTCCAGCTGGGGCGTTGATAGGATGGCACAGGCGGATAGTACGTGCCGCCGAAGAAGGGTCTGCGGTCGGGCAGCAGGAAGCAATTCAATGGCCAGCCACCATTGCCATTCAATATTTGCACCGCTTCCATATAGATCTGGTCCACATCCGGTCTTTCTTCTCTGTCAACCTTGATGCAGACAAAGTACTCGTTCATCAGAGCGGCAGTGTCTTCATTTTCAAAAGACTCTCTCTCCATGACATGGCACCAATGGCAGGTGGAATAACCGATGCTGACCAGTATAGGTTTGTTTTCTTTTTCTGCCTTTTCAAAAGCTTCAACTCCCCAGGGATACCAATCGACGGGGTTCTGGGCATGCTGCAGAAGATAGGGGCTGGTTTCCTGTGCTAATCTGTTCATTTCGTGCATTTAATCACTTAGTTGTGGGGAAGTTACTTTTCGACACTTAAATTAAAAGTTAATTAAAACAAAAAATTGGTGTCCAAACATTTAACCGTAAAATACAACTGTTTTATGACTCGTTTTGATGAAAAAAAATAATCAGTAAAAACAAAGTTGCACCTTAAGACAACTTCAAGAAATTGGAAAGGAATATGAGTAAGAAGGGTAAATCAATAACACTTGACCAATTTATTGAAAATCAATAAGGAAAGGAAGGGGCTGCCAAAAGAGATGCCCTCGAAGAAGGATATAAAGCTTTCAAAATTGGTTTTCTTATTCAACAAGCTCGACTCGAGAAAGGTATGACACAGGAAGAGTTTGCGCAAAAATGTGGAACCAACAAAGGCTACATTTCCAAAATCGAAAACAACGTTAAAGAAGTTCGCATTTCTACTTTACAAAAAATAGTTGAACTGGGTCTCGGTGGACAACTATAAGTCTCTACTAAACTATGACATCAGAGAGTCACGATAACAGAAGGAAAAAATGTTCTTTCTACCTGAAACCATCAATGGCCTGGCAGATATTATTGAAAATGTCCTCGATGTTTCCGACACCATTTACTTTCACGACTTTGCCCTGTTTTTCGTAATAGGGGATGACATGAACCGTCTTTGAAAAATACTCATCGATTCTTTTGAGCAGTTTTTCTGCATCATCATCGGCGCGGCCGGAAATTTTCTGTCGCTCGGCAATGCGCTGCTTTATTTCGTCTTCATCTACATCCAACTGAACAACTCCATCAATTTGCTGACTCTTGGAAGCCAAAAATGCATCCAATGCTTCTGCTTGCGGCACAGTGCGCGGAAAACCATCGAAGATAAAACCCTCGGCTGCCGCATTGTTGCTGACTTCTTCTTCCAGCATTTCAATGGTAATGGAATCCGGTACCAAAAGACCGTCTGCAAGAATCTGTTTAACGCGTTTTCCCAGTGGAGTGTCATTGGTAATATGCATGCGAAACATATCACCCGTAGAGATATGGGCCAGGTGGTACTTGCTGATGAGTTTTGCAGATTGAGTTCCTTTTCCGGCTCCCGGAGGTCCAAATAGAATGAGATTCAACATAGAATGGATTTGTTAGATGGCGTTTCGGTTTTCAGGTTTGCAAACTTACAAAAAAATGCTGCTGGTTTTATCTGCCTTGAAACATTTAAGATGAAAAATTTTCCTCAGGGAATATTCAGTAATTTATGTGTCTGAAGGCTCAATCTCCACTTTGGGTGGTTCATACAGTATTCCACCGCAGCCCTTGTATTGTTTTCCTTGTCGATGCTGTCCATCGGTTGCAGAAAAAAATGACTAAAATCAAGATGCGTGTACTTTTCCGGCTCGGCGCCTTGCTGCGGGTAAACCAGTTTCAGCTCGTCTCCACCAGAAACGACAATTTCCGTATTGGCCTTGGGACTCACGCAAACCCAGTCTACTCCCTCGGGAACGGCGATAGTTCCGTTGGTCTCTACTGCAACTTCCAAGCCAACAGCATGGAATGCAGATGTTAATTTTTTATCCAGTTGCAAAAGGGGTTCGCCGCCCGTGCAGACGACAAATGGTTTGCCTTCGCCATTGTTTTTCCATAGAGAAATGACTTTTTCTGCGAGTTGTACAGCAGAATACCTGCCGCCATTCAATCCATCGGTTCCCCAAAAATCGGTGTCACAGAATTGGCAGATGGCTGTCTGCCTGTCCTTTTCTTTCCCACTCCACAGATTGCACCCTGTAAACCGACAAAAAACGGCCGCCCTGCCTGCGTGGGCACCTTCACCCTGTAGGGTATAAAAAACCTCTTTTACCTTATACACGGTCAATGAATTTTCTGATGACATAACCTGCCATGTGCAGCCCGAACAACGCCGGAATATAGGAAATTGTTCCGTAGAAAGATTTCTTGAAATTGGTGCCATCGGTCATTCTGAGGGAATCTTCCACATTGGTTTCCTCAGAAAAAACGACCATAAATCCTTTGGGTTTTACACCTCTTCTTTTGAGCTGTCGCCTGACCTGGTGGGCGAAAGGGTCGGTATGGCTTTTTGAAATATCGGCAATTCGGACCTTCGCGGGGTCCAGTTTTCCTCCCGCACCCATGGAAGAGATAATCGGCGTATTGTGGTTCAGACAGGCCATGATGAGGTTGAGCTTGGGCGTTACGCTGTCGATGCAATCCAGCACAAAGTCAAATGCGCCATTTTCTACCAGTTCGTGCATGCGCTCGGGCATCAGAAATTCCTTCAGGCACTGCAACTGAGTCTGCGGATTTACCCCTCGGATTCTTTCCTCCATCAGTTTTACTTTTGCCTGATTTACTGTTGTCTGTAAGGCCGGCAGTTGGCGGTTGACATTAGTGATGTCAACGATATCTCCATCTACAATGGTCATTTTTCCTACACCTGCACGTGCTATGAATTCTGCCGCATAACTGCCCACTCCGCCGAGACCAACGACGAGTACATTCTTGCCCTTCAGCGTTTCGATGTCCTGCTTTCCTATCAGCAGTTCGGTTCTTTCCAACCAGTCTTTTTCCATTATTAAAAGTCGATGTTAGCCCGGATTGGTTATCCGTTTGAAATTGTCGTAAATAACCGATTTAAGCGTATCCATTTCTATTTGCAGTATTTCTGCCGCAGCCATATAAACACCCTGAATCGGTGTTTGTTTATCGTCGGTCTCCAGAAAAAGCATTTCAATGGGCACCTCTTTCAGTACTTTTCGGCTCGAAGAGGCAGGATGGATTATGGATGTGCCCATCGAAACGCAACATCCGTTCTTGACCAGATCGCCAAGTACCTGAGCATTTTTACTGAAACCGTGTACCACAAATGGAATGGTGGTTCTCATTTTTTTGCGGATGGCAATCAGTTCATAGTATGCTCCTACACAGTGTACAATGAGCGGTTTGCCGTAATGGTCTGCCATTTCCACCTGCTGCTCAAAAACTCTGGACTGGAAATTCAGTTCAGGTCCCTGCATTTTGTCTAACCCCACTTCTCCGACCGCAACCACATTTTTTTGCCGACAGGCATCCTCAAGACGCAGAAACTGATCAACGATGTCAATTTTGCGAATATGCCATGGATGTATCCCAACCGAACAAGCTTTTAATTCAGAATTCCAGGTCTGTCCGGCACCCAGATCAATATTCACCACACTTAATACGTCCTCATCTTCTGAAAGAAAGTGGGAGTGAAAGTTGATGAATGGAATATCTGAATGCATCGGCGCAGCATTTGTAAAATAGGGTCCAAAGGTACTTAATTTTCGTCTTTTGCCGCATTTATACGTTTAGACAATGCCGCATTATTACAGCAATTCGCAGTATAGCTGGTGCACCTGTGCGGTTACCTTTTCCGCGCTGAAATGGTCGCGGGCGTATTGCAGTCCGTCAGAAATCATAGTCTGTCGGAGTTGGGTATCGCAGAGTGCTCTTTCCATTGCCGCGGCAATCTCTGCCTCCGATTTTGGGTCTACCAGAAAAGATGAGGGACCGGCAGCTTCCGGAAGGCAGGAGACATTTGAAGTGATGACGGGTACTTCCGAGAAAAGTGCCTCAATGACAGGTATTCCAAATCCTTCGTATTCAGAGGGATATATGAAAACAGATGCCCCTCGGTACAATGCCGGCAAATCAGTATTCGCCACATTCCCGATGAACAGCACATCGTTTTTCCATTTTTTCTTAGAGAGAGCGGCTTTAACCTTTTCCATGTAGCTGCCGCCCTCACCGACTACAACCAGGGGAATCCGGACGGTATCGGGAAGGAGATCCATCGCCTCAATGATGCGTAGAAGATTTTTTCTTTCAATGATTGAACCTACATACAAGAGGTATTCCGCGGGAAGGCCCGGTATTTCCTTTGAATGTGCTCCAGTTGAAGGCCGCTGAAAAGCATCACCGCAGGTTTGGTAAATCACCTTGATTTTTTGCGGGTCGGTTCCGTAAAAGTGAACAATGTCCTTTTTGGTCTGCTCACTGATGGCTATGATGACATCTGAATGCTCGCAGGCATATTTGAATTTGACATCATAGAGTTTGCGTTGAAGTGCAGGAGTGTATTCGGGGTAAATTTTAAAAACCAGGTCGTGTATGGTGACCACCGTTTTCAGCGGTGTGGCATCGATACCGATGGGAATTTCATGGCTGAGGCCGTGGTAGATCTGCGCACCGCTACGAAGTACATCTTTTTTGATATCCAAGCTACGCCAGACAGCGTGAAAAGGGTGCGGGGCGCCATGGACCTTTATCGAGGGGTGATTCAGAAAAAATGCAGTGGAAGGATGCCGTCGGATTTCCGGACTGAATAGCTGATAAGTGTCTTCCGGGTAGTATTTTACCAGGTTTTGAACGAGGGTGCGGCTATAATTTCCCAGACCGGTAAAATTCTGAAACAGCCGTTTTGCATCATAAGCAATATTCATCTTCTTCTCATGATGACAAGGGTTAACAGGTAGGACAGTACAAATCCACCGATGATGCCACGACCAAGCTGCAAAAGCACTGATTTTATACCTACTTCAGGAAGACCCTTTACCTCAAGTTCCTGTATTGATTGGGTCAGTTGTTGTGCCTCGGTGATATCGGTTGTTTTTATTTTCAGGTCCTGCAGGTATTTAATCATCTGCATTTTTTGAACGTCCAGGAGCGGCTTATCAAGGTAGTTTACCAGATAATAATACCACCCGAAGTAGAGTATTTCCGAGACAATGAAGATTAAAAACAGGTTTTTAAGTACGAGAGGAAAACTTGTATCCGGTTTTTCGAGCAACCTGTTTCCGCCAATCCACATGCACACTATTGTTACCGACAGAGAGCTGTAGTAAACGTAGGTGTCAAAAAACAACGCTTTACGGAAAATGTAGAAAGTCATCATAAAAAGTATGGTTCCTACACCTGCTGCGATTCCCAATCGCAAAGACAAATTCATCTTCATAGTTCACCAGAAGGTTTGTTTTGCTCAAAAGGGTTGCCCGGATTTTTTTTCATAATGGCTGCGATAATAGATGCAACAAAAACCATAATGATGCTGCCCTTCAAAAAGTTCTTGGCAATTCCCGGAAGGGTTGATGTGTTTTTAATTTCTTCCAACGCCGCTTCAGCATCAGATTCCGGCACATTGAGCTTCTCAAACATCTCCAGCATCTGCTCTGAGAGATTGTCATAATAATACGGATCCACAAAACTGGTGTAAAAATACTGTCCAAGATTGCCGATGAGCATGCCTATCATCACGATTCCGAAGCATACTGCGAATGCCTGTGCAAAGGTGATGTACCCTCCCAGATCGATGTTTCGATGGAAGCGGACGCCTATCACCGGAATGACAATGCTTGCTACAAATGACAAAATACCAACCAGGCCGGATGCGACAACATTACCAGTGCCTTCAAGTCCGGTCACAGCAGTGATTGAAAAGAAAAGAACACTTAATAGTCCGCTGATCAGACCGTATTTAAGAACTACAGGATGTGGTGATGCCTCCATGATTCGTGTTTTTACAGATGTGATTTTTTGCAGAACAAAGATACGTTCATTGGCCACAAATTTTTCGACTTTTCCGACCAATTGTTCAGTTGTGCCGCTGATTGCCTAGATCAAGTCTCGGGAGCGAACCCAAAGACGCTTATTTTGTTTAATAGCATCAGAACTTTAGCTGCATTTTTAAGTTTAAGCAAGCATGTATTTCGAACCGAAAGATTTATACGAAAAACTGGAATTTGATAAAATTATTGAGCTGACGGCGCATGAATGCCTCGGTTCACTTGGTGTTCAGTACATGCACCGGCTGCAGCCGTCCATAAGTATGGCGGAGATTGACCGTTCCCTCAAAGAGGTCAATGAGCTGAAGATTTCCATGTTGAAAAACGACAAGTTTCCTCTACAGAATTATTTCGACATCGGTGAGGAACTCAAAATGCTGGAAATTGAGGACTATGTGCTTCCCGTTGAAGGTCTTCAGAAAATCAATACACTTCTGCTGCTTCTGGGCGAAGTTTACCGCTTTTTCAACAGTACGGCCCGAAAGGAAACCTATCCAACCCTGTTCCGGATTATCCAGAACATTCATTTTGATGAAAACCTGGCCACGGCAATTGAAAAAGTGATTGATCCTCGTGGAGAAATCAAAAGCAATGCCTCTCCGGAATTGCAGAAAATACGCAAACTGATCTTCAACAGACAAAGAGACTTGGACAAGGAGTTTCGCAGTATCGCCGGACAAATGCGGCAGAAGGGTTGGCTTACCGACAACGAAGAAACCTTCAGAAATGGCAGAAGGGTGCTTTCTGTGCCCTCAGAACACAAGAGAAAGATTAGGGGAATTATCCATGATGAGTCGGCAACAGGAAAAACCTGCTACATTGAGCCTGAAGCTGTTATTGAAATCAACAACGATATTTTTGAACTCGAACACGATGAGCTACGGGAAATTTACCGGATTTTAAAAGATCTGAGCGCTTTGCTCAGGCCATTTACACCCCAGATGCGAACATATCTGGATCTTGCCGAGCGCTTTGACGTGATACAGGCCAAGGCAAGAATGGCTCTTCGGATGAATGCCAATATGCCGCAACTGGTAGACAAGCCATGTTTCGGTATATTCAAGGGTTACCATCCTTTGTTGTTGCTAAAGCACAATGAAAGCGGAAAAAAAACGGTGCCTTTTGACCTGACATTGCTCCACGACAACCGTATGCTGGTTATTTCAGGTCCCAACGCCGGTGGAAAATCCATTACCATGAAGGCGGTCGGACTGATGCAGTTGATGGTGCAGTGCGGGATGCTTATTCCGGTGCACGAAGTATCGGAAGTAGGAATTTTTCATAAAATATTTGCCGACATTGGTGACCAGCAAAGCATTGAAGATGAGCTTAGTACATACAGTTCCCGACTAAACCTGGCCAAAAAATTTCTGGAGGGCGCCGATGGCAAAACGCTGGTACTGATAGATGAATTTGGTGCAGGAACCGACCCGAAAATAGGAGGAGCCATTGCCGAATCCATCCTCAAGGAGCTGAATGAAAAAGGCTGTTGGGGCGTACTGAATACCCACTATTCCAACCTAAAGGTTTTTGCTTTTAATACCAAAGGACTGCTCAACGGCAGTATGCTTTTTGACAAGGACACTCTTTCAGCTACGTACGAACTTAGAATCGGTCGTCCGGGATCGTCCTATGCATTTGAAATTGCTGAAAAGGTTGGTCTGCCGCGGAAAATTCTGAATTATGCCCGCCATAAAACCGGAAAAAATGAAAAAGCGGTAGACGAATTGCTTGTCGACCTGCAGAAGGAAAAGCAAGAAGTTGAAGTGCACCTCGACGAACTGAAAAAGAAAGACAAAGAGTTGCAGCGGCTGATAAAGGCTTACCAGGAAATGCACCGTGAGTATGAATACAAGCGGAAAAAATTAAAACTGGAAATAAAAGAAGCTGAATTGCAGTCTTTTGCTCGAGATGGCCAAGATCTGGAAAAGCTCATCAAAGAAATAAGGGAGCAGCAAAATCTGGAAAAAGCCAGGGAGCTTGCGCTGCAGAGAAAGCAGGAGAAAGAAAAACTGATGCAGGAGGTGGAAGTACTGAATCAGGACATTCACCACATACCGGTTCACCCCCACGAGAGTAAAAAAGACAATTTGGAGGTCGGCGATTTGGTAAAAGCTGTAAAAGGCGGTGCCATCGGCAGAATTGAGCGACTGGAAAAAAACAAGGCAGTGGTCATCATGGGATCCATGCGCATTGAATTCAAAGTCAGCGATTTGCAGCATGTTCCCGAACAGCTTGAAATTATTGACAGAAGCAGGGTTCAGGTCGATTTCGTTCAGCAGGCTGCAAATTTTGAATCTCGGATAGACCTCAGAGGGATGAGGGTCGGAGAGGCCATGCTGACATTGCAGAATTTTCTGGACAGGGCACTGATGAGTTCAACAAGGACTGTTGTGATATTGCATGGAAAAGGTGACGGAATACTCAGGCGAATGGTCATTCAAAAACTAAAGGAATACAAAGACATCTCCAATATCCATCACCCGCCCGAAGAGGATGGAGGCAATGGCATTACCATTGCGGACCTGATTTAGGTATTTTCATGCAAAGAAACCAATCTTTCAATGCTTGTCGAGGTTTTCTTCAATGTTGGATTCCTCTACGATATACAGCGGCCGTTTCCTGATGTCTGTGTTCATTCTGCTCATGTATTCTCCGATGATACCGATGGCTATCATCTGGATACCACCGATAAACAGCACGCTGATCATTAGTGAAGTCCAGCCCTGAACATAATCTTTGAGGATAAACCTCGAATAAAATGCAAAAAGAATGACCACGAACGCGATTGAGGATACCAGAAAACCGAACCAGGTCACCACTTTGAGCGGAAAATCTGAAAAGGCAGTAATGCCGTCGAGTGCGAAACGCAACATTTTTTTGTAGGTGTACCCTGATGAGCCATGTAGGCGCTCCTCCCGTTCGTATTCCAGAGCGGTTTGCCGGAAACCAATCCAGGCAATCTGGCCGCGTAGGAATTTATGGGATTCGGGCATGGTTCGCAGTATTTCCGCGATTTTTCTGTCTATTATGCGAAAATCTCCTGTGTCGAGCGGAATATCAACGGTGGTAATTTTTTTCAGTATCCGGTAAAACCAGTGGGCGGTGCGTTTTTTCAGCCACGATTCGCCTTTGCGGTTCTTTCTTCTGGCGCAGACCACCTCATAGCCTTCGCAGATTTTCTCATAGAGTTGTGCTATAAATTCCGGTGGGTCTTGTAGGTCAGCGTCTATAATGACGATCTTGTTCCCGATGGCATTTTCAAGTCCGGCACTGACGGCAACCTGGTGGCCAAAATTGCGACTGAAGTGGATGAATCTGACCCGTTTATCGTCTGCTGAAAGCTGCTTTATAGTAGATAAAGAAGAATCGGTGCTGCCGTCATTCACATACAAAATTTCGAAAGTCAGCTGCATTTGGGTTAATACAGCAACAATTCGCTTGTTTAAAATCTGTAAATTTGCCGCTTCGTTAAAAACGGGAATGACAACTGATAATTCTGTGCTCATCTGAAGTGCTCAATAAAAGGGGCAATATTCCCTTTGTTATTTCGTCTCAAATATAGCCTAATCGGATATCTTTGTTAAAATATTTACCTAAAATGATTAAAAACGCGGTTTTTATAGCCTTACTTTTTGCACTTGCGCTGTTTTCCTGCACTCAGCAGCAAAGCAGCAACAAATCTGAAAAAGACCAGTCTGCTGTGCAGTCGGAACAGCCTGCTCAGGAAAAGCAAAAAACCATCATATTTTTTGGAAACAGCCTTACTGCTGCGTTCGGATTAAATGTATCTCAGGGTTTTGCGGGAAGAATCGAAAAAAGACTGGATTCATTGCATTCCGAATTTAAAGTCGTCCATGCAGGCAATAGTGGCGAAACCACTGCAGGCGGCGTTTCCCGGGTAGACTGGGTGATATCACAGGGAAAAACCGACATTTTTGTACTGGAACTCGGCGGAAACGATGCTCTTCGTGGATTGAAGGTAAGCGAAACGGAGAAAAATCTTCAAATGATTATAGACAAGGTACATCAAAAAAATCCGGATTGTACGATTGTCCTCGCGGGAATGTATGCACCTACCAATATGGGCAAGACCTATACCAGTGAATTTCAGGCCATTTATCCCCGTCTGGCCCGCAAGAATAAAATCCCGTTGATACCTTTCCTGCTGGAGGGCGTTGGTGGCGTGCCAAAATTAAATCAGGCAGACGGCATTCACCCGACACCGGAGGGACACCTGATTGTTACAGAGAACGTGTGGAAAGTACTCAAAGATTACATTTGAAAATGTCCTTTTCAGCTGCGTCACTAATGCAACATGGCGTGATTGGTTAGTCGGCATTTTACACGCAGAATCTGCTGAACCTCCTCGAGATCGACTTCATAGGGTCTATACACATCACCATTGTCGGAGATTAACCGCAGTTTGGTCACTGTCGAGCCGCTTTTTAGCTGCTGAATCCTTTTTGCCACCACCACATCTGTGACGATAACATATACCTGATTATCTCTAATGGGTTCACCCCGCTCCATGTTTTCGCAGATCACGATGTCGCCATTGGTAATGGTGGGCAGCATACTGTCCCCGCTGATTTCAAATGCGGTAAGATTGCCTTCAAGTCCAGGAACGGAGAATCGCTGCAGGGAATCTAGAAAAGTCCAGTCACCCGGACTCATCGCGTAACCGGCAAGTGCCTTCCTCGGAACGAGCGTAATGTTCAGACGCTCCGGGTACGGGGCAGTTGAGCCCATGGCTTCCTTTTTGTACATCTGGTCGGTTATTCCCAGCAGGTAGTTGGCATCTATGTCATAGCACCTGCAGAATTTTTGAATCTGTTCTACCGTGATGCCACGCTCGCCGTTCAGAATCTGACCGATGACATGGTTGTAAGTACCCAGTTCCTGGGCGATTTCATTCTTGGTTTTGATTTTCTTTTCTGCCTTGAGAATGGTATAAGCCTCATGGAACCTTTTGTTGCTAATGACTTCAGAGAAAGCACCCATGCTACTGAAAATTTGAAGATGAAACGGAATCAGTTAATTGCGGGACAAATATACAAAAAATAATTAAATAAAAAACAAATACGTTTATTTATTTTGTATTTTTTCTATAAATTATAAAAGCGAAAATATTTTTAAAACAAAAATCTCTTATAAATAGCTCTTATTCAACGATAAATAAAATATATGTTTTATGATGTCCAATAAAATATACAAATATTTTTAAAAGCACTTGACATTATGAAATAATATGTTGTATATTTGCTTTGAAATTGTGTTCGTGTGAACGGTTTATAAACACTATGTTTTATTTTATCCATTCGGTTTTTCGGTCAATGGTAAAATGATTGCCAATCCGCAGAGCCATTTCTTAAAACGCTGCAATCTTCTGAATGATGATTAAATGTATCGCAATTTTGGGTATGGTAATCCTGGCAGGGAGTCTCTTGGTAGCTTCTACGGGTGTAGAGGAAAGTCAGCTGGATGGAAAACAGAATTTGGTGAGGATGGAGAGTCTCGGTAGACAAATGTGTGCCGCGAGGAAACTACACAACCTATCTCAAAAAGAATTGGCTCAACGACTTCATGTAAGCACTTGTGAGCTGCAGAGCATCGAGAGCGGCAGCAAAAGGCCGGTTAAGGAAGTTATTTTCAGAGCTGAAGCAATCCTCAAAACAACATTTCTGAGTGATGCAGCTTATTTCGATATTAAGCCATGATAGGTCGATAGGCCTGGAAATTTATTTAGCACATTCCCTTCTTTTTCGCCTGTCCCCCGGGTAAATTTTTTTGTTGGTTTTCTCTTAGTTTGAATTGGTTTTGGTTGTCACGGCAGGATTGCCGGGACAACCATTTTTTATGGTTCAAAGAAACAAATGCTTCCGCCTACCCATTCCTTGTCTTTGTTGTAGCGCACACCAATCATTTCTCCTTTGCTGAGTCTTCCGATGTTGTTGACAATTTTCGGCCTCGCATCACCGTCTTTCCATGTTACCATCATTCGAATTTCACATTTTGCCGGAATGTCAGGAGTTTGTATTACTCCTGCATAGGACACCTTGCGCTGTAAAATGTAGTTTTCCGGGTCATTAATGGTCTCTATATCTGACCTGTTTAGATTGATTTTCACACCCATTCCGGCAAATGAGAACAGTGGTTTGAGTACATAATTTTCCAAATCATCAGGGAAACGACTCAGTTCGTTGAGGAAATAACTCTGCGGAACATACGGTGATTTGATCAGAGGAAGGGTGTATTTGCTGATGCGGAAGAACCAGTTGGGGTGGCCTGCCCATTCTACATCTACGTCATCAGAAAAACGGTATTCAAAGCTGAGTTCCGTCTTTTTATCCAGCTCATCAAAAATGACCCTGTTGTATATGCGGTAAACCGGTACTTTATTGCCATTTTCATCAAGGTAATAAAGATCTCTGCCAGATTTTTTCAATTTCGTGAGACAAAGCACTTTTATACCCAGAAATTTTGCGGTGGCATAGAAATCGACGTTAGTCCCCTGCTTTTCAGGTTCAACTTCCAGCAAAATCACATTTTTCGGGTTGTGCTTTCCCACGATGATTTGCCGTAATTCTTTTATGCAATCCGTTGTTGATATTCCGTTCGGTGCCGTTACAAATTCAGCTGGAATCTCATAGTGTTGCCGGTAGGCATCAGCGAGAATGGTCTGATAGCAGTAGAGTGATGGAAAGCCCTGAATTTCAATCATCTGTGGAATCAGTTCTCCATTATCGTCGGCACAGACACCAAAATCAATCTGCATGAAATGTGTGTGCGGCGTTTCATTTGGCACATTGTGGGTCAGGGCACCATTTGTTTTTTCGATAAAATCTGCCTGCATAATGGCATCAAAGGCATCTTCACAGCCCCTGACCAGCTTGTCGGCAAAGTTGCGGGGAACAAACACAGGCGTTTCTGCGATTCTGAAAAGGCAGGGATGTCCGGCCTCCTTTTCGATGGACTTCTGAAGCGCATCATATTTTTCGCTCGAATAGGCACTGTTGAAATTTTCTCTGAGAATTTTAATCATAATTCCACTTTACAACGAGGTACCTGACAAAAGTAATCACTTTTAACCATCAACAGAGTCCCGATCTGTAAATATAAAAAAAAACTTACCTTTGTTTGGTTGAACGTCTGATGCTGCTTTTTTATTCGCTCCATCAGGATAAAGAACGCCTTCACATGAAATCCGTTTTCCTTTCATCGATGTTGTTGTTATCTGCTTTATGTTTGCCGGCTCAGAAAAAGGGTTTGGTTTACAATTATATTGAGCAGAATGCTGAAAGGGCCATCAGAACCATGGAGCGTTCCGGTATCCCGGCCAGTATTATTCT